>DAOLFC010000061.1:0-20840 GCA_035326505.1 Arachnia sp. | reverse complement strand
TGGTGTACTCGCAGCGCAACCGCTCGGCGTGCATCCGCATCCCGATCACGGGCTCGAACCCGAAGGCCAAGCGCATCGAGTTCCGCTGCCCCGATCCCTCGGGCAACCCGTACCTGGCCTTCGCGGCCATGCTGCTCGCCGGCATCGACGGCATCCAGAACCGGATCGAGCCCCTCGCCCCCGTCGACAAGGACCTCTACGAGCTGCCCCCGGAGGAGCACGCGCAGGTCCCGACGGTGCCCGGCTCGCTCGGCGCCGTGCTCGACGCCCTTGAGGCCGACCACGAGTTCCTGCTCGCCGGCGACGTGTTCACCCCCGATCTGATCGAGACCTGGATCGACCTGAAGCGCGCCGAGATCCAGGCCATCTCGATGCGCCCGCACCCCTACGAGTTCGAGCTGTACTACGCGATCTGATCGCTGCGGCAGCCGAAGCGGGTGGCCCCGAACCTTCCTGGTTCGGGGCCACCGCTTTGTGCTCCCCGCGAGGCCCCCCTTCACGCTCCTACTGGGAGCGGATGGCGTCCAGGG
The DNA here is from genome assembly GCA_035326505.1 of Arachnia sp. GTDB lineage: Bacteria > Actinomycetota > Actinomycetes > Propionibacteriales > Propionibacteriaceae > Arachnia. Next base: position 20,310 of record DAOLFC010000061.1, on the reverse strand, counting down.
CGCTGAGCCGGACGGCGCGCTGGGCGGGAGCGAGGCCTGCGAGGGTTCCGATCGTCGTCGAAAAGGCCACGGAGCCCACCATCAACCACAGCGGGATCACCGAGAGCCTGGCACCCTCCCCCATCTGGGCGCCGAAGGTGGCGTTGACCAGGGCGGAGAGCCCGAGGCTGAACACCAGACCAGCCAGCCCGCCGAGCATGCCGAGCAGCGCCGACTCCACGATGAACATCCCCCGGATGTCGCTGAGCGACGCCCCGAGCACCTTCATGACGCCGATCTCCCGGGTGCGTTCGTAGACGCTCATCAGCATGGTGTTCGCGATGCCGATGGCGGCCACCAGCAGCGAGATGAACCCGATTCCGCCGAACACGGCCTGGATCAGCACGGCCTGCTGCTGCCATTCCTTGATCCATTCGATCTCGGCGTACGCGTCGAACCCGGCGTCGCGCAGTTCGCTCAGCAGCGGCTCCACCGAGTCGGTGTCCTCGGCGATCAGGCGGATCTCGCTGTAGACGAAGCCCGGTTTCGGCTTCCCGTCCGCCGTGGCGGGCTGTTGGGGTAGTGCCCGGCCGGGCAGCGCCTTCTCCAAGGCCTCGATGAGGGCGTCCAGTTCGCCGTAGACCGACATCGCCTCAGGCCCCCAGTCCTGGCCCCCGCTGGCGATCACTCCGGAGACCGGCAGCACGAAGCGTCGGGATGGGGTCGGTTCCCGGCCGGGCGCCAGCTCGGTCTCGTACCAGGGGTCGACGGTGGCGAAGATCGTCTCCGTGGTGAGGTCGACCTCCACCATCTCGCCGGTGCTCTCGTTGAAGAACTGATCACCGACCGCGTTGCCGACCACCACCTGGAGCGCGGAACCCCTCGTCGGCAGCTCGCCGTAGTCGAGTTCCAGACCCTGCTCCTTGAGCGCCTCCAGGGGCAGGCCGGTGATCTGCATCCACGAGGTGGCGCGGCCGACGGTGGCGACGAGGTCGACGCGGTAGATCGGGGCCACGAGGCCGACACCGGGCCAGGACTCGAGGCGGGTCGCCATCGCGTCGTCCAGCTGGGTGGGCAGGCCCTGCTGAGCGGCATCGACGGGGACGCCGTAGACCGTGACGTTGCGCAGGTTCACGTTGGACTCCACGGAGTCGAGGTAGGACTGCGACATCCCCACCCCCAACGACACCATGACGACCACCGCCGTGGTACCGATCACGACGCCCAGCACCGTCAGCGACGTACGGAAGGGGCGCTGCCTCAGGCTCGCGAGGCTGGAGGCGACGATATCCGACCAGCGCATGGTCACGTCCAGTCGTCGGAGACCAGTGGCTCGGAGTCCAGCGCCTCCAGCGATTCGGCGTCGTCCTTGGCCGCCTTGCGGCGACGCGCCCGGCGCACCAGCACCACGACGCCGGCGATCAACGCCAGCCCGGCCAGGCCGATCACGCCGATGACCTGCCAAGGCAGGCCTGCCGTCTGCTCGGGCATCTCCTCCGGCAGTTCCTCGTTCTCCTGAACGGCCATCACCTCGACGGGAACCTCGTGGGTGAGGGAGAAGATGTTGCCCGAGACGTCCTCGTAGGTGACCAGAAGGTCGACCGTGGCCGATTCCTCCCCGGCGACCGCCACGGTCATGTCGACCGCACCGCTTTGTCCGGGCTCGATGTTGCCGACGAAGAACTCGGGCGAGGTCAGCGCCTGCCCGTCCGCGATGCTCACCTTGGCGTTGTACAGCTGCGACTTGCCCTGGTTCTGCACGCTGAACGTCAGCGACGCCTCCTGGCCCACCGTCAGCGGGAGCGGCATCAGCTGCGGCGCGGAGGCGGAGGCCCGGAGCTCCTGTCGCACCACGATGGCCACCGTCTCGCTGCTGGAGTAGGCGTTGGCCTGGTTATCCTCGTACTCCAGGGCGACGGTCATCACGTAGGGCTTCGCTTCCAGCGACGGCAGCGCCCGGAAGGTCATGGACTGCTCGGAGGCACGCTCGGCGCCGATCCGGGAGATGAACAGCGACGATGTCCCCGACACCGGCAGGAAGGCGTTGTCCGGCGACTCGACGGTCACCTTCATGTTCTGTACCCGGGTCTTGGCGGACGTGTTGCGCAGGCTGAAGTCGATCGTGAACTCCTGGCCGGCGTCCACCGTCGTGGGGGTGGTGCCGAAGGACTCCACCATGACGCGGGGAACGGAGATCCCGGCCGGGCTCGGCGTGGCGGGATCGCCCGCGCCGCCGCTACCCGTCCCGGATCCCTCGCCACCCATGCCGCTTCCGGAACCGGATGCGGCCGGCGGGGCGGACTCGCCGTCGGCCAGGGCGTACGCCGGGGCGACGCTCACCCCCAGCGTGAGCAGGAGGAGAAGGGCGGTTCTGGTGACGAGTCTCATGCGTCGTCCTTTGTCGTGGCGTCGGGATGGTGCTGGGTGTGCGAGATGCCGGTGATCCTGCCGTCCCCGATGGACACGATGGTGTCGGCGAAGGAGGCGAGGTGCGCGTCGTGGGTGACCATCACCCAGGTCTGTTGGAAGCGCTCGATGACCGTGCGGAACAGCCGCAGGGTGCGTTCGGCGGTCTTGGAGTCGAGGTTGCCGGTGGGCTCGTCGGCGAAGACCAGCGTGGGGCGCACGGCGAGCGCCCTGGCGATGCCGACGCGCTGCTGCTGGCCGCCGGAGAGTTGACTGGGCTTGTGGTCCAGGTGGGTGCCGAGACCGAGCTGGGTGAGCACCTGGCGGGCGCGCTCCAACCGCGCGCGCTTCGGCATGCCCCGGAAGCTGAGCGGGAGCGCCACGTTCTCCAGGGCGGTCAGGTGCCCGAGCAGGTTGAACGATTGGAAGATGAAGCCCACCTGCTCGCGCCGGTAGGTCACCAGCTGGGACTCGCTGAACGTGTGCAAGGGCTGCCCGGCCACCACGATCTCGCCCGCCGTGGGCTTCTCCAGCCCCGCGAGCATGTTCAGCAGCGTCGACTTACCGGACCCCGAGGTGCCGACGACGGCGGTGAAGGTCCCCCGCGCGATGGTGAGGTTCACCCGGTTCAACGCGGCGATCCGCGAGTCCCCCACCCGGTAGAGCTTGCTGAGGTCCCGCGTCTCGACGAGCGGCTGGCCCACACTGGGCAGGCGCGGCTGTGCCATTGCTTCCTGGGCCCCCTCCTCGACGTCACAACGATCGCCGCCGAGACTACTGCACTCCCCCCGAGCCCCAGCATCAGCCCCCGGGCTCATCGTCCTGCGGGTTCTCCCTGGACCACCACCGACTGGAGTCGCAGCCGGGAACACCCAACGAGAGGCGGCGACCGTCGGCGCCGCTCATCTTCCGCACCACTGACCTTGGAGAGCGCGACCTGGAGCCTCAATGCGGAGCGTATTTACGGTACGCCTTTGCCTGGCCAGGATCATCAAGATCAGCGAGCGCGTGGTGGCGCATGCTCCCGATGGGGTAGGTGCCTGTACTCTCGTGTATTAACGGCTTGAACCGAAGTCATCCATTAGCTCGATCTGAATCCTCCTCCTAAAACCAGGTGATCAAGAAATTTAGAACGAGTGATAGAACAACGGCAAGGAGGTCCTCTCGCCATGTGACACGATCGACCAGCCAGTTGGTCGCTTTCCTGTCTTTTGGTTGCGCCAGAAGAAAATTCTTTAGCCAGCATATCGCGGCCCCGGCAGCGAGGAATAGGGTCGCACTCACCACCGAGTTTGCAATCGCCCAGTATAGATCTGAATCCAGGAACGGGAAGAGGCTAATCAGCAACAGCGTGAGTGACATCAACCCGACGAAACCTACTGCAAGGGCACCGAGTATCACTGAGCCGAGGTGAGCATTTCCTTTCCCTGCACAGACGATACGGTAGTACCCTTCTTTAAAGTTCCGGGAAAACCTACCATCGCCGGCTATCAGAGCCGCCGATGACAAGGCAATTATGGCCCCCAATGCCGACATGCAACGCTTCCGCTCCGTGTTCATACTCGCTCACCATTCCGGACTCTTGAGGCAACGTTCCACCTCATGATCGTCATCGATATGCATTTCTAGACCGCCGCCCGAATGAACCTTCTAGTCGGCGTATCGCAACTCAAATACTCGAAGATCCTCGTCTCCGACTGGCTCGAAAACCTCCGTTCGATCATACGTCCCATCCTGGGCGGGCCTCTCCCCCTTAGCTGCACTAACGGCACCAAAAGCCCATCGCGTGTCAGCGAACGGGGACAGTTCGCGTTCCAGCAGGTCGACCATCAACGGGAGCAGAGCATGGATATTACCCACGACCCCAGACCGCCGCGCATCAGCCGGGCCACACCCCGCAGTTTGTCCTTGACGACGCAGTTCCTCGATGTCTGTTATTTCGAGATCGATTCTCATCATGATGACAATCTCTCGGTCCTCGGGAGGCGAAGAAGGATCACACTCGTCACCTTCTGCCAGATGCTGGTTCTCAAAGCCAGAGTCATCCGGCCAGAACGAATCCACACCACTCCACTCCATTTCCGCATCACTAACCCTGAAGAGCGCCTTTTGCAGATTTCTGGCCGATTTGCGATACATCCGCGCCTGATCGCGATCTTCAAGATCAGAGGTTGCCAGCGTTGTATCCCCAAACGACTGGAGAGACGACAAGACCTCCTCCAAAGCCCGTCTGTACCTATTGCGAGCTCGCTTGGTAAACAGTTTCTTCGGATTCTTGTCCACTATTACCTCCTCCATCTTCCCACGGGTTCTGAATCGGCCTCATCATAAAACCTAGAAACGAAACGTTTCTAGCAGGCTTCTATTTGTAACGCAAGGACGTATCCGGCCAGTGGTCAACATATTCATCCCAGTTCCAATATCGCGAACGAGCACGCGGCATGTATACTCCAACTGGAATCCCATCAGGCGCGATGCACGTCAACTCAGCCTCACCAAACCACTTCTTGCGAGGCTTGAGTAGGTCGAGCGTATATTGCTTGAACAAAAAGAGAAGTTCCTCAGTGAGCTCAATTTCTCGATACGGGTATTCTTCTAGGTTGCCATAGGTGTATCCGTCCTCAAAGTCTATTCTCTTATAGTCGAGACCGGTTTCGACACAGGCTCGCTTCCCAGACCGGGGGTCTCGAAGGACAAACAATGTGTCACCCTCTCGAAATCGGGGCGGCGAAGGACGTGCCCTGTCCTCGAGAATCTCCCAGCCGTTGAGGTCAACACATTTTTCGAAAAACCTTCGATATTCCTGACGTCCGGCGGCGTTTGCACTGAAGGCCGGATCCCAGGGGCCGCTGTTACTCATTGCACTCCATTTCGATCACCGGCACAACTCGCCCGAAACATGGTGCGAAAAACGCTCGACATACACCGATCGGCATCGACACACTAACCTCGCATTAATATATTTGTCTATTGTAAGTCTTCTTCGCGGTGTGCCAGTTCACAAACCCTTTCTTGCTTTCCAAGTGTAGGCTGCCACGGTACAACTGCTTCTTGACCGGTCCCATTTTCTTATAGTGGTTGCGCGCCGCCCCCACGGAGACCCGGCCCTTGCCGACCCGGAGGGTGTTATTCCCGTTTTTAACGGTGTGTTTGGCAGCGGACTTAAGAACTTGGCTAGCGGCGGATGCCTGTGCCGCTCTTCCACTGATGCGGCACGATAAGCCGCGCTCGCAGCCGTCGCGCCTCTGGCGACGTATTTGAGCACCCTGCCAGCAGGCCCCATAAGTGAAAGCGCGGCACCAGCATAGTCTCTTCTGGCCAGCGCAACTCCGGCGCTGACAACGCTAGCCACAAGTCCAATCGGCCCTGGAATAAAAGATGCTGCGATCAGTGCGATATCCCACCATGCCTGTACGGTGGTGTCTTGTTTGTTGATGGGGTCGTTGGGGTACCCGTAGACGGTTTCGTTGCCGCCCCATACCGGGTCGATGCTGGTGAACAAGCCGGTGGCGGTGTTGTAGAGCTGTGCTCCCATCAACACGATACCGATGCTGGTAGCAGTGCGCTGGTGGGCACCGAGCCAGCCGTATCCCGCCGCGACGCCACTATTCCCGGACGGTTGGGGGGTGAGTGGTTTCCCGTACTCGGTGTAGTGAGTGTAGGAATCCAAGCCAGCGGCGGTGCCACTGGTCGGGATGGTGATAGTGGATGCCACATCACCACGCGGCGTCAGCAACGTCAGTTCGGCCTTGGTACCTGCACTGTCCTGAGTCACCGCCACACTGAGGTCGTCGGACACCAAGTCTCCATAGACGACCGCGGAAGCCCCTGCAGCGCTAGTGCTGGTGATCCAATGCGGATTGTCGCCGGTGTCCCGATAGTGACTGACCGTGGTCCGCTTCGTCACCCCGCTCTCGGCCTGGGTCTCCACCCCTCGCCGACCGGCACCATCGAGGGTGTAGGTCAGCGTCGCTGTGCCCTGGCTGACCGTGCGAGCACTGTCATCGTGGTAGTAGCCCAAAGTCAGGTTCCCCGCCGCGGGGTTAGGGGCATCGGCCGCCGGAATAGAGGTCTGCCGCCCGAGCGCATCATACGTATAGGAACCCTGGTTGTTCGCTCCGGTCAGCGGACGCCCGAACCCGTCATAGGTACGGGCCTGCGAAAGGGTCTGTGTGGTCGAGCCACAACTGCTGCCAACGGTCTCGGTGTAGCCGGTGCGGTTCCCCCGCTGATCAAACCCATAGCTGCGCACCGTGCAGGTATTCGCCGCGAGGTTAGCCCGGGTCGCGTCCTTCACGCTGGTGAGGCGTCCGGCCTGATCATAGCCATAGGTAGCATCCGCCACCACTGCCGACGCACAGGGAAGGGTACCGTGAGCCGCGCCTGCCGGAGTGTACTCCCGTTCGATCTGCCCGGCAGCATTGGTCTCCAGGCTCCACCCGATCCACGGCTTATCCGCCCCCGCAGCAGTGGTGCCGTTGTATTGCACCGAGTGTATTGCACCGAGACCAGCTCACCGATCAGGTCATAGGTCTCCCGCCTGATCACACCCCCAGGAAGTTTCTCCGTCGTCAAAGTGCCATGCGCATCGTAGGCACCCGTAGCCTCCAAAGTCCGGCCACCCATCGTGGTCACCGTTTTCGTGAGTAGCCCACGGGTCTCCTGATTACCGTTCGCATCGATACCGTCATAGGTGTAGTTCGTCCGCGTCTCGACGAGGGGCTGCCCCACGCTGGGCAGGCGCGGCTTCACCATTGCTTCCTGTCCCCCTCCCCGACGTCACAACGATTGCCGCTGAGACTACTGCACTCTGCCGGAGCCTCGGCATCAGACGCGGCACCAGGTAACCGATGTTGAACGGCTCGTTTGTGGTCCCGGGTGTCGTGCTGGTAGCGCGGGTCGAGCATATGCAACACCCAATGCCGCGCACCGTTAGCGCGACGCTTGCCATAGTGCAATCCGCCAGCCGTATACGGCTGGCGGATTGCACTAACGCTGGCGTCGAGCAGCAGGGCTGGCGTCGAACACCAAGACTGGCGTCAAGCACCAGGATGGGCCTTCAGCAAGTCGTCGCAGGTGACGTGGCGTGCGATTGCGAGAGCCCCCAGATCAGCGACCACGACAGGGCACCTCCGGGTCGATACTGGCGCCTAGCAACACCGACCCCAGACGCTCTCCCACAAGCTACGACGACACCATGCCGGCACACGGCCCCATGGACTCAATCCTCTAGTCTGTGTCCATGACCGCGGTAATGATCGTGGGCGGCTTGGTCGCCTTGGTGGTAGGAGCTGAGCTCCTCGTGCGCGGCGCCGCCGCGCTGGCCCTCCGGCTGGGGATCCCACCCATCGTCGTCGGCCTCACGGTCGTCTCGATCGGCACCAGCCTGCCGGAGCTGGCGGTGGGCATCGACGCCGCCCGGATGGGGGCGGGGCCGCTCGCCGTCGGCAACATCGCGGGCACGAACGTCGTCAACATCCTTCTCATCCTGGGCCTCAGCGCGGCCATCGCTCCCATCGCCATCACCCGCAACACCATCCGGTTCGAGCTGCCGATGATGGCAGCCGCGGCGGTGCTGCTGATGGTGCTCTCGCTCGACGGGCAGATCTCGCGCGTCGACGGGGTCGTGCTCCTCCTGCTGGCCATCGCGTTCTCGATCCAGGTGGTGCGGCTGGGGCGCCGCGAACCTCCCCCGGCCGACGAGGAGCTGCCGCCGCTGGGCAATCCGGCCGTCGAGCTGGGACTCCTGATCGGCGGCATGGTCATCGTGATCCTGGGCGCCGACTGGCTGGTCGACGGAGCCGTCGACGCCGCCCGCGCCCTCGGCGTATCGGAGGCGATCATCGGCCTGACCATCGTCGCCATCGGCACCTCGATGCCCGAGCTGGTCACCACCCTGGTCAGCACCTTCCGCGGGGAGCGCGACGTGGCGATCGGCAACCTGATCGGCTCCAGCGTCTACAACGTGGCCTTCATCCTGGGCGCGACGTCGCTCGTCGCCCCGCTGGAGGTGACGAGCGAGCTGATCCGGATCGACCTTCCTGTGATGGTGGCCGTGTCGCTGATCTGCATCCCGGTGTTCATGACCGGCCGCAAGGTCTCGCGCACGGAGGGCATCGTCTTCATCCTGGCCTACGCCGTCTACCTCGGCGCCCTGATCCTCTTCCGTACTTAAGGGTTCCCCGGCCGGTACTGCCAGGGCGACCCGAACCAGGTGAAGCTGCGCATGGCCGGATCGGCGGTCGTCGCGGCGGCCAGGGCCGCCGGGCCTGTCTCCCCCGCGGCGAGGCGCGCGTGCAGCGCCGCCATCACCCGCGCGGATGCCTCGTCGGGAACGTCGGTGAGCGGCGCCACCACCGCGCGCACCCCCAGGGCCAGGAGGCTGGCCGTCAGGCCCAGCGCCTCCTCCCCCGGCCGGAGCCGGGCTCGCCCGGCCCCACAGGCGGACAGCACGACGAGCGACGCCCGGATGGGAACCGACTCCAACTCGTGGGCGAAGAGCTCCCCATCGGCCAACTGCACCGAGGAGAACAGCGGGCTGTCCGCGCGGTGCCGCCCGTGCGCGGCCAGATGGACCACGTCATAGCCGGCCAGCGCCTGCTTCACCGCCTCCGCGCGGCCGGGGACGCGCTCGGCCCCAGGCCAGCTCTCGACGACAGCCGCGCATTCGCGCCCCGCCATCGCCAGGCCGGTGCCGGCGGCCGCCGCGACCCGCGGCAGCTCCCCCATCGTGGTGCCCCCGCGCAGGCAGGACGACAGGGAACGCGCCACGGTGACACCGCGCCCGCGCAGCCGGGGAAGCATCGACCACGGCAGCCGGGCCAGCGCCCCGCTGGGCACGATGATCAGCTCGCCGCGGGGCAACTCCGCCGGAAGCAGCAGCGCATCGAGCCGGGCGCACGACTCCTCCCACGACGACGTGATGCTGGCGGCCAGCGGGCCATGGGGCAGCCGGGACAGCGCCTGGGCGTCCGCGGTCACCCGGGCCACCAGCTCGCGGATCTCCGCCGCCCCGGCCAGCTTCAGCAGCGCGGCCGGCCGTCCGGGATCGAGCCGCACGACGCAGAGCCGCCCGTCCGCCCAGAAGTAGCTGAGCGCCGCGCACCCGCCCAGCTCCGCGCGGCGCACCCCTGGCGGCCGGGCCGGCGCACCGCCGCCGTGGGCCTGCCAGGCCCGGGCGCGGAGCTGTTCCTCGACCTGCATCGCGGCACCGCGCAGCTCGGCTTCTCTGTGGGGCGGCGCCGCCCGGTACTCCTCGTGCAGTCGGCGCAACTGCGACCACAGCTCCGCGACCCCGGCATCGGAGGGCCGTCCCACCAGCGGCAGGACGTGGCCAGCCTGCCGCCAGCGCTCGGTGGCGAGGAGCGCCGGCCACGCCGCGCCGAGACGGGCCACCCGGCGCAGATCGGCGTCGATGATGGGGGCGACATGCACGGCGACGGCCGTGCGCAGGTCGAGGCTCGCCACGCCCTCGCGCGCCTCCGCGAGCTCCGCCGCGGCCCGTCGGATCAACCGGGAGCGCCGCCCGGGATCGGACGAGGTCCGCAGCCCGGCGAGCACCGCGAGCATCCGGGTAGCGAGGTAGGGGGACCGGCGCAGCAACCGCCACGACGAACCGTCGGCGTCCCCCGGCCGGCCGAAGGCGGCCCCGGCGATGGCACCGAGTGCGGCGGCCCGGGCCGCCATCCACGGGCGTTCGGCCGCCTCCGCCCTGGCGGCGAGGTCGCGCGCCAGCGGGATCGCGTCGGGCGTCGGATCGGGGGCGAGCGCGGCCGCCTCGAGGGACACGGCGTCGGCCACCATCGCCTTGTCCGGCTCGCCCCGGGCGCGCGCCGCGGCCGCGACCCCGGAGGCGAGGCTCCGGGCGCGCTCGTGGTCGCCATGCAGCAGGGCGCAGCGCGCCAGATCGAGCCGGGCATCGGCCGCCTCCGCCGCGAGCCCCCGCTCCTCGAGTTCGCCCACCACGAGACCCAGCAGATCCGAGGCGTCGTCGATCAGGCCCGCCTCCATGATCACGCGCGCCCGGTCGAGCCGGGCGACGCTGCGGTCCACATCCGCGTCCATCTCGTCGGCGCGCACCATGCTGGACAGCGCGGCGGGCAGATCGCCGCGCAGGTACTCGACGTAGCCCAGGTTGTGCAGCGCCATGAAGGCGTACTCGGGCAGGTCGGCGGCCAACTCCGCGGCGGCTTGCAGGTCGTGGGCGGACTCGTCGAGTGCGCCGGACTGCGAGGCGATCACCCCCTTGTTCAGCAGCAGCCGCACCCGATCGTCGAGGGGAAGCGCGTCCGCCAGCGCCACCGCCGCACCGAGCTCTCGCAAGGCCGACGCGCTGTCCCCCGCCCGGGCGCGCAGCACCCCCGACTGGATGTGCGCCAAGGCCCGGAGGTCGTCGCGTCCGGCGGAGGTGGCGAGGGCGAGCGCCGCGTCCAGTTCCGCGAGCGCGGCGGGCAGCCCGCTGGCGTCGCACACCAGCCACGACTCGCTCAGCCGGATCCTCAGCCGCAGCTCGAAGGTGTCCTCCTCCGGCAGGTCGCGGATGAGTTCGCGGGCCAGGCCGAGCTGGCGCCCGGCCTCCGCCAGCCGGTACTGAGCGATCGCCGCCCGCGCCTCCCGATAGGCGTCGAGGGCCTGCTGCGCCGGGTCGTTCACCACACCGGGTCGTTCACAACTCGATCACCGGGGTGATCACGGGCTTGGCGTCCGGGTCCGGCGGACGCAGGACGAACCGCAGCGAACCCGACGGCACGCCGCGCCACACCAGCCGGCCGTGCGCGTCGGAGACCTCCGCCCGGACGATCCCGCCCGCGTGCAGCTCGACGGTGACCCCTCCGCCGGTGATCCAGCCGTCGATCCGCAGGCCCTCCTCGTCGAAGGAGGACTGGATCATCAGCTGGAGGGTCGAGCTGGTGAAGGTGATCGAGTCGACGGGAGCCGAGCCGCGAAGCGCCGGCTCGGGCTGGGGCAGCAGCGTGGCCAGCTCGGCGTCGAAACCGGCGAGAGCCAACGCCACCAGCACGTCCTCGTCCAGCTCGGCGGGAGGCGGGTCGATCTCGTCGAACAACTCGGCGATGCTCGCCAGGAGTTCCAGATCGCGGGCATCCATGGGCTCGTCGGCGTTCATGCCCGGCTCCAGGTGGGATCGGAGATCAACGAGGCCCGCAGCTTGGACAGGCACCGACCGCGGGTGGGACCGATCGACCCGACGGGGATCCCGAGGGTCTCGGCCAGCACGGCGTAGTCGGGCGGCCCCCCGCGGCTGACCACCCGCAGGATGGCCCGGCATCGGGGGGACAGCCGCGCGAGATGGCGCAGCAGGGTCCGCTTGGTCTCGGAGAGCGCCGCCAGGGCGGCCGGGTCTGGCGTGAATCCCTCCGGCTCCGGCGGGTCCTCGTCGGGGATCGCGCGGGAGCGCTCCCGGGCAACGCGCCAGGCCTCACGGCGCACGGTGGTGCCCAGCCACCCGAGCACGGCCTCCGGCGCCCGGATGCTCTCGGCGTTGTCCACCAGGCGCAGCCAGGCGGTCTGCACGACGTCCTCCGCGTCCGCGCGCTCCAGGCCACAGGACCGGGCGAGGTGCCACAGCGTGGGGTTGAGCAGCCGCACCAGCGCGTCGATGCGCGATGTCCGGCGATACTCGACGAAGCTCCTCGCGGCCTCCTCGACGAGACTCGGCCCGCTCATGGCCGGGCCCAGCCCAGCTCCTCGGCGAGCGCCTCCCAGCCTCGCGCGCGCTGCGCGTCGGGATCGGCATCCCGCGAGTCCGGCAAGCGCGCGGCCAGCTGCCCGGCCAGCACCGGGGCGGCGAAGGAGGTTCCGCTCCACACCGCGAAACCGCCGCGGAAGTCGTCGGGGTCGATCGTGGCGCGAGTGCGGCCGGCGTGGCCGTGCAGCGCGAGCGGCTGGGCCTCCCCGTCGAGCGGCTCGGCATCTGCCTCACGGGCCTGGGGCATCGTGCTCACCACCGCGGCGCCGGGACGGTAGTCGCTGATCCAGGGGCCGGCGTTGCTGAAGTAGGCGACGGTGCCGTCGGGATTGAGCGCCCCGATGCAGGCCATCGGCAGCCGGTCGGGGTCAACGGGCCCCTTCGCGAAGGCGGCCGGATACATGGGGGCGGTGGTGGCGCTGTTGCCGGCGGCGGTCACCACCAGAACTCCCAGCCGTCCGAGGTCCTCGAGCACCTTCCGCAGGGGAGCATCGGAGGCCGCGTCCTCCGGCTTCTCGTGGTAGTAGCCGAGCGACAGACTGAGCACGTCGATCAGGCTCTCCGGGTCGCCGTCCGCGAGAGCCTGCCACTGCCGGGTGCGGAGGCTGCGGAGCGTGGCCAGCAGGCAGGACTCCGAGACCACCCCGTCGTCGCCCATCACGGGGATGCCCAGGATGACGGCCTGCGGGCACAGCTGCCGGATCAGGCCGGCGATGAAGGTGCCGTGGCCCGCGAAGGGGGATACCGCATCGTCGAGCGGGTTGCTCCACGGCTGGGGCACCGCCGACCCGGGGACCGTGCCGTTCATCCCCAGCAGGTGCCCGTTCACCTCGACCTTGGAGGTGGCGGTCGCCGGGTCCGCGAACCATTCGTGGTGTTCCAGCCCGGTGTCCGGCACCACCACCACGGGCCGGCGCTCCCTCGACGGGGCGGTGCGGGCCGGGTCGGGCAGCACCAGCGCGACGGGGGCCCGCCCACCGGAGCCCGGCACCCCGTAGCTCGCCGACGGCTGCCCCACGCCCGCGTAGTACGGGACGCCGGCATAGTAGGGAACGCCCGCGTAATACGAGACGCCGGCATAGTAAGGGGCGCACAGCAGCGCGTGATCGAGCGAGAGCCCTTCGCCTTCGCCCTCCGCGATCAGCAGCTTCCTCAGCTCGAAGGCGTCCGGGGCGTCGTCGTCGCGACGCAGCGCGATCTTCCACGCCTCGGGATGCAGCTTCCACTCCTCGGCGAGGTGCTCCCGCTCCGAACGCACCCCCAACGGCACGAGATCGACGCCGACCCCGGCCTTCTCCGCCACCGGGCGGATGCCCTCGATCCGGCGCGCGGCCTCCTCCTCCGAGGCCGTGAGGAGCAGGGAGTCGGCCAGGTAGGCCATGGGCTGCGGGGCGTCCTTGACGGAAATGCCCCAGGCGACGGCGACGCGATGGTCGATCCAGGGGAACGGGTTGACGGGTGCGGGCTGCTCGGTCATCGATGGTCCTCTCTCGGTGTTCCCCGGCTAAGAGGAGCCGGCGGCACCGGTGATACCTGCCACGCCGTCTCATCTGCGAGAGTAATCCTCCGCGCGGTTCGCCACGGCGGCGCGCGCCGCATTTCGGTCGCCGGACCGCGCATAGACTGGCGGGAGCCCGGCCGCACCCGCGGCACTCCCGAGGAAGGACGACGAATGCGACTGATCGGCACCCTGGGGGCCGCCGCCGTGCTCCTGCTTGCGGCCTGCACGCCCGCCCCCGACGCGACGACCACCCCCACGGACTCCCCCTCCGCGCCGGCGACGAGCCCCGCGTCCACCGAACCGGTCCCGGACGCGGTCGTCCTCAGCGGCACCTCCTGGGAGGTGACGTCGATCGAGAGCACCGACACCGTCGCCGAGGCACGCCCCACCCTGAGCTTCACCGAAGACCGGTTCACCGGACACTCCGGCTGCAACGGCTTCGGCGGCTCCTTCACCCAGGACGGCGGCACGCTCGCCCTGAGCGAGGTCTTCAGCACGGAGGTCGCCTGCCTCGACGACGCGATCACCGCCCAGGAGACCCAGCTCTACGGCGCCCTGCAGAAGGTCGCGGGAGTCCAAGCGGCGGACGAAGGCGCGGAACTCACCGACGCGGCGGGCGCGGTCGTCCTGGTCCTGGCCGAGCAGGCCCCGGTCGTCGACCTGCCGCTGGAGGGCACGCTCTGGACGCTCACCGGCATCGCCACGGGAGACACGGTCTCCTCCCCCGTCGGGGCGAAGCCCGTCACGCTGACGATCAGCGGCGGCGCGCTGCACGCCCAGGCCTGCAACGTGATCAACGGGGAGGTCACCGTCGACGCCGACACCCTGACGGTCGGGCCGCTCGTCAGCACCCGCATGGCCTGCGAGTCCGAGGAGGAGATGATGCAGGAGGGCCAGTTCATGGCCGCCCTGGAGTCGGCCTCGTCCTACTCGATCGACGGCGCCCAGCTCACCCTCGTCACGGCCGACGGGTCGGTCACGTTCACCGGCCGCGACGAGGAGAGCTGACGGACTAGATAAGCAGCAGGGGCTCGCCGGGGGCCGCGTCGATGATGCCCACCTCGGTGAGCAGCTGCCCCATCCTGGCGAAGGCGGCCTCGTCGACGTCGAGATGCACCTCGCCGCGCTCGCCCTTCCACAGGCCGATGGTCTCGACGAGCACCGCCTCGGCGGCGGCGCGCTGGTCCGGCTCGCTCAGCGTCGGCACCTCCTTCTCGGTGGCGACCAGGCCCACCTCGGGGTCCGCGGCGATCAGCTTCTCGGCCTCCAGCACGGCCTCGCGGAGCCCGCGCAACTGCTCCTCGGCGAGGATCCCGGGCGCCGCGATCAAGCCCGGCCCCACCAGCGACGGCGCCGCCGGATCCGTGACGGGCACCGACGACACCTCCATGCCCAGGGCGCGGAACTGCACCAGCTCGTTGTTGAGGTAGCCGACGATCGACTCCACCTTGCCGGTGCTGAGGGCGGCCACCTGGGTGTAGCCCACGTCGGTGAGCCCGGCCTCGTCCTCGCTCAGCCCCGCCTGATGGAGCGCGCACAGCGCGGCGTAGTAGCTGGAGCCGTAGTGGCCGGGGATGCCCAGGCGCGCGCCGCGCAGCACCTGGAGCGGGTCGCCGGGCAGCGGCAGAGCCGTCATCACCTCCGCGGGGAACCGCTGGTAGCAGGTGGCGAAGGTGGCCACGGAGGCCCCGTTGGCCGCCGCGACGACGGCCTCGTCGGAGGATGCCAGCACCACCTGCTCCTGGCCGGAGACCAGGGCACCGAAGGCGTCCTCCTGCTGGCCGTGGTGCCGCAGCTGCACGTCGAGACCCAGGTCGGCGAAGATGCCGTGATCGCGCGCCACGTAGAGCGGGCTGAACTGCACGTTGGGGATGTAGGTCATCCCGAAGACGATCGGCCCGGAGCCGAGCGTCGCGCTGGGGCTGGGGCCGGCCGTCGGGCTCTGGCTCGGGCTCGCGGAGGGCCCGGGAGCAGTCGGGCTGCACGCGGCGAGCCCCAGTCCGGCGGCCGCTCCGGCCAGCAGGCCACGGCGGGAAAGGAAGGTGGCGGTCATGTGTTTTCTCCTTGCAATGCGATCACGGCAGCGCGTTCGGCTGCGTAGATGGATCCGTAGAGCACCAGCGCGGATGCGCTGATCCAGGCGACGACGGCGAACACGCCGACGATGTCGGTGGCGTCCCTCGACAGGGTGAGCAGGGTCCCCAAGCCGGAGCCGCCCATCACGAACTCCCCGACGACGGCACCGGTCATCGACAGCACCACGCCGCCGCGCACGCCCGCGAGCATCGCCGGCGCGGCGATCGGGGTCTCGACGTGCCAGATTCGCTGCCACGCCCCGGCGCCGTCGAGCAGCGCCGACTCGATCACCCGCATGTCCAGCTGCCGCAACCCGACGATGGCGGTGGTGACCATCGGGAAGAAGGCGACGATGGCGCACAGCACGGCGATCGGCACCGTGCCGTACCCGATCCAGAGCACCAGGAGCGGGGCGATGGCCACCAGCGGCACGGTCTGGGACACCGCGACGAACGGCTCCAGCACCGAGCCCAGCAGCCGGGAATGGGCGATCACGAAGCTGAGCGGGATCGCGCACAGCACCGCGATGGTCGATCCGAGGAGGGCGGCGCTCAGCGTCGGGGCGAGGTACCTCCACGCCACGCCGCTGGCCGCCTGATCGCCCATCCGGGAGACCACGTCGAGGGGATTGGGGAGCAGGTAGGGATCGATCCGGCCGGTGGCGGTGACCCACCACCAGGCGCCGAGCAGCAGCACCGCCGCCACGACCGGCGGGACGATCCTGCCCGCGCGGGTCGGCGGACGCGTGCGCGCCGGATACGCCGACCACACCCCGGCCTTCGCCAGCGTTCGTGTGATGGTGGCCATCTCACCCCGTCCTGCTCTGGCTCCGGGGTGGCACGGCCCAGCGTCCGGCAGCGAGTCGACGACAAAAGCGTCGCTCGCCCGGGGACGCCCGAGCGATGCGCGTTCCTCCCATCCAGACTCTGACTGTCGGCCTCGGAATTCCACCGAGTCAACCTGTCGGGCTGAGCAAGCTCAGTCCTCGAGGGTCGCGGGCTATCACCGCCGGTTCGGACTTTCACCGACCCCGGAACACGTTGCCGACACTGTAGCAGTGCCCGGCGGGGTCGCCGGAATCGCGCCCGAGGCGCGAGGGCTCAGTCCTCCCAGAACAGCCTGTCGACGACGGCCGCGGAACGGCGCGCCAGGCGCATGGTGTCGTCGATCAGGTTGGAGGCGTGGCTGGAGTCGTAGCCGAGCAGCTGTGCGATCGACGCGAGGTCGTGGTGGCTGCTGGGCAGGACGTCGCTCGCCCGCCCGCGCACCAGCATGATCGCGTTGCGCAGCCGAGAGATGTGCCGCCACGCCTGTTCCAGCGCGTCCGCATCCTCGGGCGCGACGAGGCCCGCCTCGATCGCCGCGTGCAGCGCCCCGAGCGTCGAGGTCACCCGCAGCTCGGGCAGGTCGTGGGCGTGCCTCAGTTGCAGCAGCTGCACGCTCCACTCGACGTCCGACAGGCCGCCCGGCCCCAGCTTGAGGTGACGGTTCTTGTCGACGTTGCGGCCGATCCGTTCGGTCTCCATCCGGACCTTGAGCCGCCGGATCTCGCCGATCTCCTCCCGCGAGAGTCCTCCTGCCGGATAGCGGAAGCGGTCGGCGTTGCGCAGCACCTCTGCCGCAAGGCTCACCTCGCCCGCGCCCGGCTGGGCGCGCAGCAGCATCTGGGCCTCCCAGATCGCGGCCCACTTCTCGTAATAGGTGGCGTAGGAGGAGACCGTGCGCACCTGCGGCCCGCCCTTGCCCTCGGGACGCAGGTCGGTATCGATCTCGATGGCCGGGTCGGGGCCGGGTCTGCCCAGAAGCTGGCTCGCCCGCCGCACCAGTTCCGTGGCAGACGCGAGCCCCGCGGCCTCCGTGCCGTCGGGGACGACGAACATGCAGTCGGCGTCGGAGGAATAGCCGAGTTCTCCCCCGCCCCAGCGGCCGAGCGCGATCACGCCGACCGGGGGCGCCGCCACCTCGCGCCGCGCGATCGCCAGCGCCGCGTCGATGGCGGCCGAGGTGAGGTCGCTGAGGGCCGCGCCGACCGTGTCGAGATCCGCGTCGCCCAGCACGTCGCTCAGGGCGATCCGGCAGAGCTCCGAGCGGCGCATCGCGCGCATCGACGCGGCCGCCTGGTCCACCTCGGCATGGCGATGGGCGGCGGCCGACATCGCGGCGGAGAGCTCGGCTGCGGTACGGGCGCGCAGCCCGTCGGTGCTGGAGAGCAACCGCACGTTCTCCGGTGCCCGGCGCAGCAGGGTGACGACGAACCTGCTCGACGAGCAGATCTGGGCCAGCCGCTGCGCCATGAATCCCTCGTCGCGCAGGGCGCGCAGGTACCAGTTGGAGGAGCCGAGGGCCTCGGAGAGCTGGCGGAAGCTCAGCAGCCCGAAGTCGGGGTTGGGGCCCTGGGCGAACCAGCCGAGCATCGCGGGCATCAACTGGCGCTGGATCTCCACGGCCCGGCTGTTGCCCTTGGTGAGGGCCTGGATGTGCCCCAGCGCGGCGCGCGGGTCCTCGAAACCGAGCGCCCGCATCCGGTCCATCGCCGCCTGGGTGGACATCCGCAGGCCGGCCGTGGGCACCGTGGAGACCGCCTCCAGCAGCGGGGAGAAGAAGATCCGGCGCTGCAGCCGCTCCACCGAGAAGGCCGAGTTCCGCCAGCGTCGCTGCAGGTCCTCGGGGCCGAGGCCTAGAGTGCGCGCCACGGTGCGCAGTCCGACGGGATCGTCCGGCAGCAGGTGCGTGCGCCTCAGCCGGCGCAGCTGGATCCGGTGCTCCAGCACCCGCTGGAAGCGGTAGGCCTCCTCCATCTCGGCCCCGTCGGCGCGGCCGATGTAGCCGTGCTCCACCAGGGCATGCAGCGCCTCGAAGGTGCCTCGCAGCCTCAGGCGATCGTCGGCGCGGCCGTGGACGAGCTGCAGCAGCTGCACGGAGAACTCGGTGTCGCGAAGACCTCCGCTGCCCAGCTTGATCTCCCGCTTGGCCTCCTTCGCCGGGATCAGCGACACCACCCTCTGCCGCATCGCGCGGACTTCGGTGAGGAAGCCGGCATGATCGCCGACCCCCCACACCAGGGGCGCGACCATCCGGACGAAGTCCTCGCCCAAGGCGCGATCCCCCGCCACCGGACGGGCCTTGAGTAGAGCCTGGAACTCCCAGTTCTTGGCCCACTTCTCGTAGTAGGAACGGTAGGAGGACAGCGTGCGCACGAGCGCCCCCGCCTTGCCCTCGGGCCTCAGCGCGGCGTCGACGGCGAAGATCGACCCCTCGACGGTGAACGCCGAGCAGATCCGCGCCTGCGCGGCCGCCAGCTTGACGCCCGCGTCCTGCGCCGCCTCCGCGTCCGCCCCCTCGGCGGGCTCGCAGACGTAGATCACGTCGACGTCGGAGAGGTAGTTCAGCTCGCGCGCGCCGGTCTTTCCCATGGACAGCACGGCCAGTCGCGCCTGCTCCCAGCCCGGCACCTCGGCCCGGGCCAGTGCGAGCGAGAGTTCCAGCACCACCTCCGCGACGAAGGCCAGCTCGCGCGAGAGGTCGTCGACGAGGGCGTACGGGTCGGGGGACTCCAGGTCGCGGCCCGCGATCTCCAGCAGCGCCGCCCGGTTGGCGATCCGGAGCCGGTCGGAGTCGCCGCGCGCCACGCCGTCCTCGTCGACGGCGACGAAGTCTGCGAAGAACCGCTCCCATCCCTCGCGCCCCCGCGGCCCGGCGGGACGGCGCAGCAGACCCATCAGTTCCGGGTGCCGGGTCAGGGTCTGGGCGAGCCCCGACGAGGACCCCAGCACCCGGATCGCCCTGATCAGCCAGCCCCTGTCGGCGCTCATCTCCGCGTACTCGGCGGGGGCCGTGTGGGCGATCCGCTCGAGCGCGTCGAGCGCCTGGTCGCGGTCGGCGGCCAGCTCGAACAAGGAGAGTTCGACCTCGGGCGATCCCCCCAGCCAGCTCTGCCAGCGCTCCCAGGTGCGGGCGGCCGTCGCCGGCGACTGGAAGCCCCGGCGCGCGAACTCCCCTGCCGGCGAAGAGATTCTGCTCACGGGGCCACTGTAGAGGTCCGGGAGGCCGGGCATGGGAGAATCTGGGCCATGGTGAAGCCTTCCCCCGCCCTGATCGCCGCGGTGCGGCCGCTGCTCGACGCGGCCGGCTCCGATGAGCTCGACCGCGTGCTCGGGAGCCGGAAGCCCGACCTCACCGATCTCCTCCTCCGCGCCGCGCGCGACGCCCCGGAGCCGCTGGAGCGCATCGTGCTGGCGGCGGCCTGCCGCGCGGCGTGCGCGCGGCTGCGCGAGCGCCATCCGGGCGCGACGATCGAGGTGCGCGTGCCGCCCTACGCGGCGGTCCAGGTGGGGTTCGGAACGGGCTCGCGGCACACGCGGGGCACCCCGCCGAACGTCGTCGAGTTCTCCCCGGAGGGCTTCCTCGCGCTGGCCACGGGCCGGGCGCGCTGGGACGAGGTGCCGAAGCAGATCTCGGGGGTCCACGCCGACGAGGCCGCCGTCGCGTTCCCGCTGCTCTAGGAGCGCACTGTTCTCGGAGCCCACTGCGCAACGCGCACCGGTACGACGAGTGGTGTGGAGGGTGGGGTCCGCGAGTGGGTGTGGGGGGCGTCAGGACGCGTAACACGCGCGAAGCGCCGTGAACGCGTCGGGCGGGAGCG
>DAOLFC010000060.1:19628-20843 GCA_035326505.1 Arachnia sp. | reverse complement strand
CCCAGCCGGGACCGGAGCCAACTAACCGAGCCTCCACAAAACCCGGGGCGATTCATCTGCTCACGGGCATGGGTCTCACCGCGATCGACGCCATGACCGACCAGAGCATGGAGGCAAGGATCCGCCACCAGCACAAACTCCTGGGAGTCCTGACCGATTCCATGGTCGCGGACATGGAGTCCGTCGTGCCCGGGACCGAGCTGGTGCTGCGGCTGGCCGCCGCGATGCCGCCCGAGTCCGTCGCCTGGCCCTGGCTGGAAGACATCACCCGCCAACTCGCCCCGTCCATCTTCGAGCCCACCCCGAAGGATCCGTTCGGACGCTGGATGAAGATCCGGCGCATCCTCGAAGGTCGCCGCCTCATCGAGAAAGGACGCCACCCCGATCAGACGGGTCGTGTTCACCAACTCCTCGCTAAACACCTCACCACCCCGGACCTTGAGAACCTCATCGACACGTACGCGCTGGCACGCGCCAAAGCGATCGGCGATAGTCAGAAGCAGCCTGAGGGGTGGGAGATCGACACAATCATCGACGCCCTGGCCCGTCCCCTGGCCGATGATCCGGACCGGCTCGGCCAGCTCACCTGGTTCTTCCAGGACACGTTGGCGCGGTACACCACCGACGGCCGCCACCGTCCCCTGCTGGAGGATGTCCGCGACCGCAGCACCGGCCGCACCCAACTTGTGGCGTGCTGGCTGCTGGGTGACTCGCTGCGCAACGAGACCCCCGCCCGGGCGCTGGAACTGTACAAGGAAGCGCTCACCCTCGCCCACCAACTCGCAACCGCCCGGCCCGGCGACCTCCTGGCTCAACGCGACCTCAGCGTTAGCTTCAACAGGATCGGGGACATGCTGGCCAGCCGAAACCCCGTGGAGGCGCTGGAGTACTATCGGCGGTCGTGGACTATCCGGGAGGGGCTGGTCACCGTCCAACCCGGCGACCTCCTGGCTCAACGCGACCTCAGCGTCAGCCTCGAAAAGGTCGGGGACATGCTGGCCGGTCAAGATCCCGGGCAGGCGCTGGAGCATTATCGGCGGTCGTTGACCATTCGGGAGGGGCTGGCCGCGGCGAAACCGGGCGACCTGGAAGCCCGACGCGACCTCAGCACCAGCCTCGGAAAGGTCGGGGACATGCTGGCCAGTCGAAACTCCATGGAGGCGCTGGAGCACTATCGGCGGTCGTTGACCATCACCGAGGGGCTGGTCGCGGCGA
>DAOLFC010000060.1:0-19528 GCA_035326505.1 Arachnia sp. | reverse complement strand
TGGTCACGGCGAAACCGGGCGACCTGGAAGCCCAACGCGACCTCAGCGTCAGCCTTATCAAGGTTGGGAACATGCTGGCCGGTCAGGAGCCCGAGCAGGCGCTGGAGCTGTTCCTGCGATCATTGGAGATCCGTAGGGAACTAAGCCGGGTGGCGTCCTCCATCCAGTCCCTGGAAGACCAAGGGCTCGCCGCAGCCCTCGCCGCCCAACTCCAGGCCCCATCTTCCGAGGCACGCTGGCGGCGCTTCTGGCGCGCGGCGAAGGCCGCAGTTCTAGCCACCCAAGTCCAGAACCCGTCTCCTAACGCGGCACGACAACTCTGGCAAGAAGCAGCCACCTGCCTCGCGAAGGCTCGGAGCATGGCCCCCGACGACCCCAGCCTCGCGCAACAGGCGTGGTTCTTCACGTCAGAGTACCTCCGATGCCAACCCGACGACACCGCCGACTGGCAACCACTCGTCGACCACCTCGCCGAACGGTTCGGGTTCGAATAGCAGCCTCCACGCTCCCTGAGTAGCGCGCCCTCCCAGCTGTCCTCCGCTCGCTTAACAGTTCGTTATTCCACCGAAGTCGGTGGAATAACGAACTGTTAAACGCGTGCTCGCCCTCCCGTCGGTCCCTGAGGGATGGGTCAAGCGCTACCGGGTGGCCGACCCGTACCTGCGGTTCTGGCTGGCCCTCCTCGGCCCGTACCTGCCGGAGATCGAGCGGGGTCGAGGGGATCGTGTCCTGGCGCGGAACACTAGCTCGGGCGGCCATCTGCGATTGGACGGCTAGAATTGCTGCGATTGGAAGATTAGAAGCTCTGCTATCGGTAGAGTAGTTTCATGGGAAGCTACCGACGCAGGATCATCGACACCACCCTCGATGAACTCCAGCCACATCTCCGCGCCCTGTCCATCCACGGCCCGAAAGGCGTCGGCAAGACGGCGACCGCCATGCAACGCGCGAGATCTGTTGTTGACCTGAGTCTCGCTAGCCAGAGGCAGATCGTCAGAGCTGATCCTTCGACCCTCACGTCGCTACCCGGCCCGGTCTTGGTGGATGAATGGCAGCGACTGCCAGAGGTGTGGGATCACATCAGGCACGCCGTCGACGGCGGGTCGCCCCCGGGACACTTCATCATTGCTGGGAGTTCCACCCCGCGCGGAGCGGTGGTCCATTCCGGTGCAGGCAGGATCGTGCCGATGCGCATGCGTCCGCTCAGTCTGGCGGAACGGGAGGTTGAGTCGCCGACCGTCAGCGTCGCAAACCTGCTAGAAGCTGGTGGCGACATCGCGGGATCAAGCCAGTTGCGCCTCGCCGATTACGTGGAGGAGATCACCGCGTCGGGCTTCCCCGCAATCCGTCAGCTTCCTGCGCGGGTTCGCCGGGCCGAACTCGACGCCTACCTGGCGAACGTCGTGCAACGAGAGTTCCCCGAGCAGGGGTACGTCGTCCGAAAGCCAGAGTCTCTTCGCGCGTGGCTCGCGGCGTACGCAGCGGCGACCTCGAGCACGACGGCGTATACCAAGATCCTTGATGCCGCTACCGCCGGCATCCAGGACAAGCCCGCGAAGGAGACCACCCTCTCCTATCGAGATGCGCTGTCGTCGCTGTGGCTCCTCGATCCCACCCCAGCCTGGATTCCGGGACACAACCACCTCGACCGCCTTGCCCAATCGCCCAAACACCAGCTTGCTGACCCCGCGCTAGCGGCCCGTCTGCTCGGCCTCGACGCCCCGGCGCTACTGCGAGCCGAACAAGGTAGTACCCGCCTGACCGAAGGAACGATCCTCGGGGCGCTCTTCGAGCACCTCGCAGCCCTCAGCCTTCATGTCTACGCCGAAGCCGCTGAGGCCCGTGTCTACCACCTGCGCACCCGCAACGGCGACCACGAGGTCGACTTCATCGTGCAGCGACCCGACGGCTGCATCCTTGCCATCGAGGTGAAACTCGCCGACCGGGTCGACGATGCAGATGTCCGGCACCTGGCATGGCTCAAGAACAAGGTGGGCGGCGATCTGATCGACGCCGTCGTCGTGTATGCCGGAGAGTACGCCTACCGGCGTCGGGACGGCATCGCGGTCGTCCCGCTCGCGCTGCTCGGCCCATGAGCCATCTCGCACCACCGCTGTCCGTCACGTATGGATCCGGGCGGCGTGCTCCACGGATCAAGCGCGGAGGGACCATAGCCTGAGGCGTCCTGCGGGAACGGTGTGCCTGTTGTAAGCACACATCTCCTGGAGGAAGCATGAAGCGTCATTCCCTCGCCGCCGCTCTCACGCCGATCACGATCGTCGCGGGCCTCACCGGCTGCGGCCATGTCAACGAACCCTACGTGCCCGAGCCGACTCCCGCACTCACCACCGACGGCATCGTGGTCGTTGCCGCGTCGCATGCCAACGTACCGATGCTCCGCCTCTCGAGGAGCAACTCTGTGCTGGCGGGCCAGGTGCTCGACGCGCGTGGGGAGATCCAAGTGGTCTCGGCCGATGGCACACCCGAGCGGGCTGCCATCAACATCCCCAAAGTTGAGGCCAAAAACCCGACCGCTCGGACGGCTGAGCGCAACACAGCCCTCACCACGCTGAATGTCGCCGTGACGGTCGAGCCGAATGCCAACGAGGTGTCGGCCTACGCAGCCATGGAGGTCGCCCGGGATATGGCGGCAGATATGGGGCTGCGTCGGCCGACCTTCATCTGCCTGGGCTGTGGGCTCGACACCACCGGCCCGCTGAGCATGACCACGGAGAACGCTCTGCTCAACGAGCCGGCAGATGTGGTCGATCGCCTCACCGCCAGCGCGCAGCTGGTCGACTTCACGGGCCGCTTCGACGAGGTGACCGTCCATCTCACCGCCATGGGCTACGTCGCCGGCACCCAGGAACCGCTGCCCATGAGTGACCGCACGCGCCTCGTCGAGATCTGGACGGCGGTGCTCGAAGCCGGCGGTGCGACGGTGGTCGACATCGGCGGCACGCTCGAAGGCGACCCCATCGACACCAACCACACCGTCACTCCGGTGACGCCTTCCGAGATCGCCCCGCCGCCTCCGCCTCCGCCGCCCTGCACCGCGCAGCAGCACGTCTTCGACGGTGCGTCGGGCGCGCGGTTCGTGGCCGAGACCGACCGGTGGGTCGACGTCGCCGAGGCCCGGGCCGCGCTGCAGCCGCTGGCCACCTGGCTGGCCGAGGATCCGGCTCGCACCGCCCGCATCCAGGGCACGACGGCCGACATCCACTCCGGCCGCGAGGACGAGGGCGTGGAACTCTCGCTCTCCCGCGCCCGGGCGGCCGCCGCGCTGCTCATCGACCTGGGCGCGACGCCCGAGCAGATCGTCTCCGTCGAGGGTTTCGGCCCGAACTACCCCGGCTACGTGGCAGACCACGACGCCGCCGGCCATCCCGTCCCGCATCTCCGCTCGAAGAACCGCAAGGTGCTCGTCACCCTCGACGACCCCTGCTAACCCGACAAGGAACTGCCATGCGCACCAAGAAGTTCCCCCTCACCGCCGACCTCGCGGGCCTGCCCGGCGCCCTCCCCGTGTTCCTCCGCGCCTCGGAGCGCCCGCCGCGCTACCGCTGGTGGCGCCGTCTGGCCGACCGCTGGGCCGGGCGCCGCGACCGCACTCCCCTCACCGACGCCGAGGACCCCCTCCAGGAGGCCGCATCGGCCTGGCTGCAGCAGCTCGTCGCCCAGTGCGAGGCCGCCGTCGCCGAGGAACGGTCGACGACGGAGGCCCTCATCGCGGTGCTCGACGACAAGAAGGCCGGATTCGAGGCCGCTGCCAGGGAGGCCGAGGCCCAGATCGTCGACGTGAAGAACGCGCTGGAGGCAGCCCATGCGGCGCCTGATCGCGGTCTGGGCGCGGGCGAAAAGTACAGCCCTGCGGAGGAGCGGCAGACCCGACTGACCCTCGAACGCCGCACCGCCCTCGCCCGGCTCACCACGGCCAAGACGCAGGCCGAGGAGCGCCGGCGCACCTCGCTCCAGTCCGCCGAGAAGCTGGACGCCGCCCGCCACTCGCACTGGACGATGCTGCAGGAGCGCTCCCGCCTCATCGTCACGCACCACCAGCAGCGCGCCAGCGCCTACGCCGGCGGCATGAGCCAGCCGCGCAAGGGCGTCGTCTACCTCGCCCCCGCCATCCCCATCCCCGAGTGGGCCACCGCCGAGCTGAGCACCGGCGGCCACACCCCCGAACCCGCCAGCCACTAGCAAAGGAACATTGCCATGGGCATCTACGCCAAGATCCGCTCCTTCTTCGGTCGCTCCCAGGCCGACGACGCCACGGGCTCGACGGGCAGCCGCACACCAGCCGGCCCGGTACGCGTCGACCTCCACGACTACGAGACCCCCGGAGGGCACATGTGCCATCTCAAGGACTGGGACACCTGGCAGCCGGCCGATCCGGCCTCGGAGTTGCCGGCCGTCGAGGGGCAGCGTCAGCACATCGACGCCCTGATTCAACAGCACGACGCCAGCGGCACCCTCGACGGCCTGGTGCCCGACCTGCTCGACCGCGAGATCCACTACGCGATGGACGAGGTGCGCCGCCGCATCGACTCCGCCCACACCCGCAACGGGCGAACCGAGCAGCACCTCTTCGAGCAGGCCAAGCTGAACCAGCATCTGCTCGGCTCCCAGATCGAGGAGCGCGAGCGGAAGCTGGACGAGGTCCACGCCATCTACTCCGCGGCCCACGAGTACCTCACCGGGAACCGCCCCGCGCCGCTGACCCACGGCGTGGCTGCGGCTCCCGTCCTGATCGACACCCAGGTCGCCCGCCAGGAACCCCAGCCCGAGCACGTCGCGTCGCCCAGCGTCACCGAACCGGCCGGCGACGGGCACGGGGAAGGGGAGGGTGCTCGTTTCGAGGCTCGCCGGCGCTCGCACCGCAAGGAGCGGGAGGAGACGACCACTCGACCCCACACAGAGCGAGAAGACGCCACCACTCGACCCCATACGGAGCGGGAGGAGGCCGGCGCTCGGCCCCACGCGGAACGCGAGGACGCCACCACCCACTCCCACACGGCGCAGGAGGGCCTCACCCCTCACCCCCTCAACAACCACGACCACACCCAGGAAGGCGCGTCGCGATGACCACCACCACAGCCCCCGCCCCCAGCCCGACCCCCGGCCACCGCGACGCGACGCCGCCCGTCTCTGCCC
The DNA here is from genome assembly GCA_035326505.1 of Arachnia sp. Taxonomy (GTDB): domain Bacteria; phylum Actinomycetota; class Actinomycetes; order Propionibacteriales; family Propionibacteriaceae; genus Arachnia. The sequence continues at coordinate 14,374 of DAOLFC010000060.1, read as the reverse complement.
GTCGCATCACGACGGCGTCCTACCACCGCCCGCCCGGCACGCGGGCGCCCCGCTTCCTGTGGGCGTTCATGGCTATCTCGTGGCTGGGCATGGCGCTCGACACCCTGCTGGGCATGCCTGTCATCTCGCAGCTGTTCCCCGAGGCGACTGAGGCGATGGTCTACGCCCTGATGCTCGCGCTGGGCCTGGCATGCGCGGCGCTGGCCACCAAGGTGGGCGTCGACCTGGCCTACGGCCACACCGCCAAAGCCCTGCTGCTTCTGGTGTTCGTGCTCGGGATCGGCGTCGCCCTCGCCTACGCCCGACTGACGCTCGGCTTCACCGCCGAGGGCGCGGGCGAGGGCTTCGGCGCGACGGTCGACGAGACCAACGACGAGGTGCCTGCCACCGTCCTGATGCTGGTGCTCTACGTCGGCTCGACGCTCGGCGCCCTGTTCACCGCGCAGAAGGTGTTCATCGCCGAGCGGCGCACCCTGCGCGAGGCCAAGGCAGAGCTCGACGCGCAGCACGCCGCACAGGCGCAGGACCAGGCCGAATACGCGACCATCCACGAGCGCATCGCCGCCCGGCCGCGACTGAGCAAGGACATGGACGAGTTGCACGCCAAGGCCCTGGAGCAGGCCGACGCCCGGGAGTCGTACCTGAAGGCCTACGCTCGGGATGCCATCGCGCGGGCCGTCGGCCGGCCAGATGCCACGCCGCTGGTGCGAGCGCCGCAGGTCTCGTCGGAGGACTGAGCGCAGGCCGTAGACGCTGAGGAGTTCGCTATTCCACCGAAGTCGGTGGAATAGCGAACTCCTAGCGGGTCGGGGGGTCAGCCGGTGACGCCGGCGATCTCGTTGGGCGCCTTGCCCACCTCGACCGACTTCCACACCTCTCCCCCGGCGTAGTCGACGATGTGGATGGTCTGAGCGGCGGGATCGGTCACGTAGGCCATGCCCTCCAGCTCCAGCAGCGCCGGGTGCGCGGTCTGCCACTCCTCGGGGACGGTCCAGCCGCCGTCGATCACGGGGATGGAGCGCACCTCGGCGCCGGTGGCCGGGTCGAGGACGCGCAGCACCCCGTCGGTGCCGAACACCAGGGCCTCGCCCGCGGCGCCGCGCGCCAGCCCCCGCCAGGTGTACTGCGCCCCGGAGCCGCCGAAGGGGTCCGCCACCGTGATCTTCTCAGCCGCGGTGTCGATCAAGGTGATCCGGTTCAGCCCGATCCCGGCCTCCGGATCGTTCTTGTAGTCGCCGAGCACCACGTCGTTGCCGTCGATGGAGAACGCGTTACCGATCCGGCCGTAGGCATCGGGGGCGGTCAGCTTGTGGGCGTGGTCGCCGTGGAAGGTCAGGACGCCGTCCTCGCAGCCGAGCAGGAAGATATGCTCCCCGCCCGCGTTCTCGAAGGCGGTCTCGCCGTGGACGCCCGGGCACTCGTCGCTGGCGACGATCTCCTTGTCGGCGGCGTCGAGGATCATGGCGCCGGTGCGGGCCTCGTCGTTGCCTCGGGTCACCAGCAGGGTGTCGTCGGCGGTGGCGACGCCGACCCCGTGGTGCGGCTCGGCGGTGGTGTATTCGCGGATGGGGTGCAGGTGGTCGTGCTCCACCATGTCCGTCCATTCGCTGGTCTCCACGACGGTGACCTGGCCGGTGCCGTCGTCGAAGAAGGTGGTGAGATCGTCGTGGACGACGACGTGACCGGGCGCGTCGGCCTTCAGGATCACGTCGTGCAGGGCCGGTTCGGCGGTGTAGTAGTGGTAGTGGTCTCCATGGCCCTCGCTCCAGGTGCCGGCGTCGAGGATGGCCCAGCCGCCCGTCGTGGAGACCGCGACGTGACGGTCATCGCCGACGGAGTTGAGACGGTTGAAGCCGGCCAGCGGGAGGTCGGCGACGGTCTCCAGCGAGAGCGCGTCGAGCACCAGGATGCCGCCGTCGTAGGTGACCGCGACGCGCGGGGTCTGACCGGCGGCCTCGGTGGCGTCGCCGTGGCCTTCCTCGTCGTGCTCATCGTCGGCGTGTTCGTCGTGCTCGTGATCGGCCTCTTCGTGCGAGGTCTCGCTGGGGGTGGCGGCCGGTTCGGCCTGCGGGGTGCCGCAGGCGGTCAGGGTCAGCAGCGAGGCGCCCAGCAGGGCGGCCGCGCTCAGTCGCAGCATGCGCATGTGTGGTCTTTCTCTGGCCTGGCCCGGCTCGTCCGGACCTCGGCGGCCACACTAGCACTAATGAGATTCGTTATCATTCTTGGTGTCGCCGGTCCCGTCCGACCTCAGCCCCACCTCGCCCGCGCCGGAAAAGGGACCAGTGGCCGATTTTCGGTGCAAGACACCGGAAAATCGGCCACTGGGTCGGGTGGACGCCGAGGAGCGATGGAGCTAACGGACGGCCACCAGGTCCACGACGAACACCAACGTCTCGTTGGGGCCGATCACCCCGCCGGCACCGTAGGGCCCATAGCCCAGCTCCGGCGGGATGGTGATCTTGCGACGACCGCCCACCTTCATGCCGACGATGCCCTGATCCCAGCCCTGGATCACCCGGCCGGCGCCCAGCGGGAAGCTCAGGGCCTCGCCGCGGTCCCAGGACGCATCGAACTGCCGGCCGTTCGACCACGACTTCCCGACGTAGTGGGCGCTGATCATCGATCCCGCGACCGCCTCCGCGCCGTCGCCGAGGGTGATGTCCTCCAGCACCAGCTCGGCCGGGGGCTGCTCGTCGGGGATCTCGAATACTGGCTTGTCTGCACTCATGCGCCCAAGGGTACGTGGCCGCCGCGGGCACCCGCCCGGGAGCTCTCGATCTGCGGGCGCTCTGCCTCCATCGCGACCGCTGGGGCCGGCTGCTCGACTCCTTGCGTTACGCCTGCCGCTGAATCGCTCTTCCCTGAGGACCGCGACGACGCCTCGGCTCGGCTCGATGATGCGGACTAGGCGAACCACCTGTATCGTCGAGCCGTGACTGAGAAAAACCCCACTCTCCTTTCAGGAAACGTCGGCCGGCGGACAGTCGTCCGCGGCGCCGCCTGGTCGGTTCCCGCCATCGCCGCCGCCACCGCGATGCCCTTCGCCGCCGCGACGGTTCAGAACCTCTGCCCTCCCTTCGAACCGGGCGGCGACACCTGGTCCGCGCAGATCATCGACGGCGGCTTCAATACCACCACCGGCGCGATCGGCTGGCAGCCCGACGGAAGCCTGGCGTTCATCGGGGACAATCTGAACCTCTCCCCCGACGCGCACTACTGGACCTTCAGCAGCCTCCCCGTCACGGCCGGCGTCAGCTACACCTTGTCCTTCGTCATCGAGTCGCGCCTGGCGCTCGGCAACAGGCGGGGCTCGACGCTGGAGTTCACGATCGGCGGCCAGTACCGGCATCGCTGGTACACCAGCGATGCCCGCACCTACTCCGACGGGGTCCCCTCCGACCTCGTCCCCGGCGCGGGCGCCACCCTCGGCACCTGGTACAACGTGCCCGGCCCCATCTCCGTGACCTGGACCGCCGCGGCGGATGGGCAGGTGCCGCTGTACTTCGACTTCTGGGCCTGGGGACGCGAGGTCACCAACACCTCCAACGACGATTTCCAGATCACCAACATGTCCCTGACCTGCGCCTGAGAGAACCACCACCCCTCGTCGGGCCCGATCTCGAACTGAACGACGCCCTCGTAGGGCGGTCGTCACGCTGCTGATATCCCAGTCGCAAACGATTCTTCTGCTGGCTCTGCGACCAACCCTGTGCAATATGCACAGGGTTGGTCGCAGAGCCAGCATTTCGTTGCGCAGACGCCGGCGACGGTGCCGTCTTCGCGCGTGCTAACGTGCAGTCCCATAGGACACGGGGTGCCCCGCAGGGGCTGAGAACACACTCGTGGAACCTGATCTAGCTCGTACTAGCGAAGGGAATGTCCTCGTGCAAACGGACGCCTCCTCGACCTCTGTGGTCTCCCCCGTCACCCCTTCGCGCGGCATCGGCGCGCTCCCGCCCGCGGGCCGCTCCGCGCTCAAGGGCGGCGTCGTCGGCAACTTCGTCGACAACGTCCACGTTTTCCTGCCCGCCTTCGCGCTGGTTCCGGCGATGGCCAGCCTCGCGGGCCCGGACGCGGCCGCGACCTCTGCGTCGTGGGTCGTCATCGCGATGCTCCTCGGCCGGCCCGTCGGCGGGCTGCTCTTCGGCCGGCTCAGCGACCGCTGGGGACGCACCCGCATCACCAACCTCGCCATCACCGGCACGGCGTTGTGCGCCCTCGCCATCGCGGTGGTGCCCAGCTATCTCGTCCTCGGCACGGCGACCATCGCCCTCGTGCTCATCCTGCGCTTCATCAGCGGCATCTTCGTCGCCGGTCAGTACTCGGCCGCGATCCCGCTGGCGATGGAATGGGCCCGGCCGGCGCATCGCGGCCTGCTCTCCGGCCTGATCCTGTCGATGGCCCCGTGGGCGCAGGCCGCCATCTCCTTCGCGACGGCCGGGCTGCTGGTCTGGCTGGGCGCCGAGACCTACACCGCGTGGGGCTGGCGGGCGCTCTTCGTCGCCGGGGCCCTGGCCTCGGGCGGGATGCTGCTGTACTACCGTCGCCGGGTCACCGACGCACCGGTGTTCCACCGCGCGGCCGCGACGCCTCAGCCGCGCGCCGGCGTCAAGGAGGTGCTCGTCGGCCGGCATCGTCGCGCCTTCTGGCAGGTCTTCGTCATGATGACCGGTCTGTGGATCCTCACCAACATGACGGTCCTGCTCCTTCCCGGGCGACTCACCGGGGACGTCGGCCTCGCCGCCTCCCATGCCGCCGCGACCACCGGCTTCGCCGCCATGGCCCAGGCGGTGGTGATGGCGATCGCCGGCCACCTGTCGACCGTGCTGGGCAGGCGTCGTCTGCTGATGGCCTGGGGGCTGGCGGCTGCCCTCCTGGGGCCGCTGGTGTGGTGGGCCCTGATCGGCAGCACCGGCGTCGCGACGGCGGCCCTCCTCGCGGCGCTGCTCCAGGTCGTCACGGTCTCGGCCTACGGCCCGGTGGCCGCCTACCTCTCCGAGCGCTTCCCCACCCGGGTGCGCTCCACCGGCTACGGCATGGGCTACAGCCTGTCGCTCGTGCTGCCGGCCCTTCATCCGTTCTACCTCCCGCCGCTGGCGGCGGTGTGCGGTCACCAGGGTGCCGTCATGGTGATGATCGCCCTGGGCGGGGCGCTGGTCGTCCTCGGGGCGTTCCTGGGTCCCCGGCTCTCGCCGCGGGACCTCGACGGCGACCTGGACGAGGTGGCCGAGGCGGCGGCTCGATGAACGGGTGGCGCGACGTCGCGGCCGAGGTGCGCCGTCGTCAGCCGCTGGTGCATTGCCTCTCCGCAGCGGTGTCGATGAACATCGTCGCGGACGGCCTGCTCGCCGCCGGGGCTCGTCCCATGATGACCGAGACCGAGGACGAGGCCCCCGCGATGAACGCCGTGGCCGACGCGCTGCTGATCAACCTGGGCACGCTCTCCACCGACGGGGCGCGCGGCATCCCGGCGACGGTGAGCGCCGCCGCCGGACGCGGGCTGCCCTGGGTGCTGGACCCGACGGCGGTCGGCCTGGCGCCGGTGCGGACCGCTCTGGCCGCGACGCTGCTCGACCGGTCGCCGTGCATCGTGCGGGGCAACGCCTCCGAGATCCTCGCGCTCGCCGGAGCCGGCCGGGGCGGGCGCGGCGCCGACTCCACGGCGAGCTCCTTCGATGCCCGCGACGCCGCCGCGCAGCTCGCGCGCCGCCACGGGACGGTGGTGGCGGTGTCCGGGGAGGTGGACGTGATCGTCGGGCCCGAGACCCAGGTCGAGATCGCCCTCGGCACGCCGCTGCTGACCCGGCTGACGGGGACGGGCTGCCTGCTGGGCGCGCTGTGCGCAGCCGGGGCCGCGGTCGTCGACCCCCTGGACGCCGCGGTGGCCGCGACGACCTGGCTCAACACGGCGGCGGAGCACGCGGCCCGGCGGAGCGTGCGCCCGGGCTCCTTCCGGGTCTTCCTGCTCGACGCGCTGGACGAGGTGGCCTCATGATCGACCTTCGCTGCTACGCGATCACCTCCGGGTCGGGGGCGGACGCCGTCACCGCGGCCGCTGCCGCCGCGGCCGCCGGGGCGGGCGTCGTCCAGGTGCGGGCCAAGAGCCTCACCAGCCGGGAATTGCTGGCGTTCACCCTCGCCGTCGCAGAGGCCGTGGAGCAGGCCCGGCCGGCGACCCGCGTGCTGGTCGACGACCGGGTCGACATCGCCCTCGCCGCGATGCGACGCGGTGCCCCCGTTCACGGGGTCCACCTCGGCGCCGACGACCTCCCGGTCCGCGACGCGCGCGGCCTCCTCGGCGGACAGGCGATCATCGGGTTCACCACCGGCTCCCTCGACCTGGTGCGCCGGGCCGCCCGCGACGCGGACGCGATCGACTATCTCGGCGCCGGCCCCTTCCGGCCGACACCCACGAAGGACTCCGGCCGCGACCCCCTCGGCCTGGCCGGCTATCCGCCGTTGGTCGCCGCCTCTGCCCTGCCCATCGTCGCGATCGGCGACGTGCAGCCCGACGACGTGTCCGGGCTCGCGGGCACCGGGATCGCCGGGGTCGCGATGGTGCGCGCCGTGATGTCGGCCCCGGACCCCGGGGCAGTCGTACGACGCGTGCTCGCAGACTTCGACCGCGGTCGCCGGGATTCCCTCGCGCTCAGCTGAGGAGCCCACGGCGGAACGCGGGCCGGTACGACTAGTGGCGTGGAGGGTGGGGTCCGCGAGTGGGTGTGGGGGGCGTCAGGACGCGTCACACGCGCGAAGCACCGTGAACGCGTCGGGCAGGAGCGGACCCCACCCGCAACACCACGGGCCCAACCACCGCTACCTGACCCCCGCCAACGAACCACCGCGCATGACCACTAGGTGGCTGGTGAGGGCCGGGTGTCGGAGGCGTGTACCGCGTCCCACAGTGCGCGCTCCAGGGCGGCGAACTCCGCCGTCACGGTGACGGCGAAGTCCCGCGGGCGCGGCAGGTCCACCGCGAGCACCGTCGCGACCCGCGCCGGCCGCGGGCCGAGCACGACGACCCGATCGGAGAGGACGAGGGCCTCCCGGATGTCGTGGGTGACCAGCAGCGCCGTCCAGTGGTGCTCGGCCCACACCTCCTGCAGCCAGGCGTGCAGCTCCATCCTCGTCAGGGAGTCCAGCGCGCCGAAGGGCTCATCCAGCAGCAGCGTCGGCCGCTGCTGGGCGACGGTGCGCAGCAGGGCCGCCCGCTGCCTCATGCCGCCGGACAGCTCGAAGGGGTGCGCGTCCTCGAACCCGGCGAGCCCGAAGCGGGGGAACAGCTCCCGCACCCGGGCCCGCGCCTCGGCCCGTGGAACGCCCTGCACCTCCAGCCCGAGGGCCGCGTTGGCCACCACCGTGCGCCAGGGGAAGAGCAGGTCGTTCTGCGGCATGTAGGCGGCATGCGCATGCGACCCGATAGCGTCGCGCCCGTCCACCTCGATCAGGCCGGAGTCCGGACGATCCAGGCCGGCGACGAGGTTGAACAACGTGCTCTTGCCCGCCCCCGACGGGCCCACGATCGACACGAACTCCCCCGCGGCGACGGACAACGAGACGTCGTCGAGCACCCGCAGACGCTTTCCGCGCCGCCCCCGGAACTCCCGGGTGACACCGGACAGCCGCAACCTCGGCGACGGCTCAGGCCCCATGCGCGACGGCCTTCCTCTGCGCGACGTGCCAGGGAATGACCAGCCGCTCGACCAGGTAGGTCGACAGATACAGCCCGACGGAGACCACCGCCGTCACCGCGACGGCAGCGAGCACGAGATCGGTGCGGAACGCGTTCTTCTGCACGCTCATATAGATGCCCAGTCCCCGTCGCGCGCCGACGTACTCCGCGAAGATCGCCCCCGTCACGGCGTAGGTGATCCCGATCCGCAGCGCGGTGAAGAAGGACGGCAACGCCGACGGCAGCCGCACCAGCAGGAACGTGCGCACCGGGCCCGCGCCCATGCTCCGCAGCAACCCGGACGCCTCGGCCGGTGCCGACGCGAACCCCTCGACCAGCCCCACCACGAGCGGGAAGAACGTCACCAAGGACACCACGAGCATCTTCGGCCACAGCCCGAAGCCGAACCAGATCACGACGAGCGGCGCGATCGCGATCACGGGAATCGTCTGCGAGGCCACGAGGAGCGGCATCACGCCCCGTCGCAGCGTGGGCGAGAAGTCGGCGGCCACCGCGATCGCCCAGGCGAGCACGAGCGACAGCCCGAAGCCGGCGGCGGTCACCGACAGGGTGGCCAGGGCGTGGTCGAGGATGGCCTCGCGCTGCCCCCAGCCGGCATCCGCCACCCGGGACGGCGGGGGAAGCACCTGCGGGCGCACCCCGGTGGCGCGCACGGCGATCTCCCACACGACGATCGCCACCGCGACGAAGACCAGCGGCGCGAGAACCAGGGCGCCGCCCCCTCCGCCTCGGCCCGGGCGCGCCGGGGTCGGCGGCCGTTGCCGCGGATCGCTCACGCGTCGAGATACTCGTTGGTGAAGAAGGTCGCCCAGTCCGGCTGCTCGGCGCGCGGGGCGCCGTCGGCGTCGACGAGCAGCCCACTGCCGAAGAGGAACGCGCCCAGCTCGCTCCACTGCTTCTCCGTCTGCCGGCCGAACTCGCCGGACTCGTCGAGCATGTACTTCTCGGCGAGCAGCTGCTGCGACTCGATCAGGAAGTCGAGATCGGTGAGCAGATCCTTGTTCTCCTCCTGGAGGATCGTGGCCGCCTCGACCGGGTCGGCCACCGCGTCCTCGTACCCGCGCGCGAGCGCCCCGACGAACGCGGCGGCCACGTCGGGATGCTCCCCCAGCCAGGTCTTGTTGCCCAGCACGAGCATCTGGTACGAGTCGGGGAACCCATAGTCGGTGTAGGCGAAGCTCTTCAGCGCGACGCCGCGGTGCGCGGCCTCGATGCCCTCCCACGCCACGTAGGGCTCGGTGAAGTCGACGTCGCCCGAGTACAGCGCCTCGTAGGCCGTGGTGCCGAGCACGACGTTGTCGAACTCGCCCTTTCCTCCGGCCCCCTGGATCACGCCCCGGACGATGATCTCCTCCGCGGCCAGGCCGAAGCCGCCGTAGACCTTGCCGTCGAGGTCCGCGGGACTGCGGATATCGTCGCGGTCGGCCAGCACGCTGATCTCGGTGGCCCACGTCTGCTCCACCGCGAGCACCGAGATCAGGTCGGCCCCCGCCGACATCGACACCGACGCGTCGTGCTGGGTCGCGACGCCGAACTCTGCCTGACCCGCGTCGATGAGCACGTCGGGCCCGCTGCTGTTGTACGGGACGACCTCGACGTCGATGCCCGCGTCGGCGAAGTATCCCTTGTTCATCGCCACGTAGAGGCCCGTGTGGTTGGTGTTCGGCGTCCAGTCGAGCGCGAAACGCACCGTGGTGACGTCGTCGCCGGGCGCGGCCGCACCGTCGGCGGCCTCCGCGCCGACGCAGGCCGCGAGCCCGGCCGTCACGAACACCGTCACGGCGATCAGCGCGCGCCGGCGCGGGAACAGGGGGGTGGGGGGCATGTCGTCCGCCTTCCGTCGACGACGAAGGGCGCCGACCGCACCGCCACGCGCCCGAGGGGATGCCCCGCGACGACGGCGAGGAACGCGACATTCCCTCCGCCAGTGTGAACTGGATCAGGTTCTACGGGTGTGGTCTCAGCCGGTTTCCCCGGCACCCCGTGTCTCTGCGTCAAACCTAACACACGGCCGCGGGACGGCCTGCGGCGGCCGCTCCCCGGCAAGCCGGCAAGAACGATGCCGGCGGTCCGGACGGCGCCGGATCAGAGGGTGATGCCGACGTACTTGACCTCCAGGTACTCGTCCAGGCCCTCGTGGGAGCCCTCGCGACCCAGTCCCGACTGCTTCACCCCGCCGAAGGGGGCCGCGGGGTTGGAGACCAGGCCGGTGTTCAGCCCCACCATGCCGCTCTCGATGCGCTCGACGGCCTTGATCGCCCGGCCGATGTCGCGCGAAAAGACGTAGGCCATCAGACCGAACTCGGTGTCGTTGGCCAGCCGGATGGCCTCGTCGTCGGAGTCCACCACCACGATGGGCGCGACCGGGCCGAAGATCTCCTCCTTCAGCAGCCGGGCATCGAGGGGCACGTCGGACAGCACGGTGGGCTCGAAGAAGTAGCCGGGGCCGTCGATCCGGGCGCCCCCGGTGAGCAGCGTCGCCCCCTTGTCCAGGGCGTCGGTGACCAGCTCCTCCACCTTCGCCAGCGACGGCTCGTCGATCAGCGGGCCGAGCGTGACGCCCCGCTCGAGGCCGGGACCCACCACGAGCTCCTCGACGGCGGTCACCAGCTTGGCGGTGAACTCGTCGACCACGTCGCGGTGTACATAGATCCGGTTGGCGGCGGTGCAGGCCTCGCCGTTGTTGCGGAACTTGGCGGGCATCGCCCCGGCGACGGCCGCGTCGACGTCGGCGTCCTGCAGCACCAGGAAGGGCGCGTTTCCGCCGAGCTCCATGGAGGTGCGCAGCACCGGGTCGGCGGCCCGGCGCAGCAGGGCCTGGCCGACGCCGGTGGACCCCGTGAAGGTGAGCTTGCGCAGCCGGGGGTCGGCCAGGATGGGCTCCGACACCGCGCCGGAGCGGCTGGTCACGATGCAGTTCACCACGCCCGCGGGAAGCCCAGCGTCGGCGAAGGCCTGCATCAGGTACAGCATCGTCAGTGGCGTCAGGGACGCCGGCTTGATCACGACGGTGCAGCCGGCGGCCAGCGCGGGGCCGATCTTGCGGGTGCCCATGGCCAGCGGGAAGTTCCAGGGCGTGATCGCGTAGACCGGGCCGACGGGCTGCTTCATGGTGAGGAGACGATTGCCGCCCACCGGGGCCTGGGCCCAGCGACCCTCGATCCGGCAGGCCTCCTCGGCGAACCAGCGCAGGAACTCGGCGCCGTAGGCCACCTCGCCGTGCGCCTCGGCCAGGGGCTTGCCCATCTCCAGCGTCATCAGCGCGGCGAAGGTGTCGCGGCGCTCGACGATCAGGTCGAAGGTGCGCCGCAGCAGCTCGGCCCGTTCGCGGGGATCGGTGGCCGCCCAGGACTCGGCCGCCGCGCACGCCGCGTCCATCGCGGCCCGAGCCTCCTCCTCCGAGGCATCCGAGACCGCGGCGATCCGCTCGCCGGTGGCCGGATCGTGTACGGGGAAGGTGCTCCCCGTCTCGATGAACCGCCCTCCGATGAACTGCCCCTGGGGCACCCGGCTCAGGACCTCGTCGATCTCGATATCCACGTCACTCTCCTCGTCGCACACAGGTGGCGGCGGACCGCCTCGGCCGTCGCACCACGTCCGAGGGTACTGGGGGACGCCAGGAGCGGACGCGGCGGATCCGGGATGCGAACCGGCAGCGTCCGAAGTGACGGAAAGGTGCGGCCAGAACGATTTCGCAGGCCCCTATCGCGCAGAATCGCTTTCTGACCGCACTTATCCGTCGGACAGGGTGCGGGCGGGGGGAGGGGGTCGAGAGGCAGGCGAAGAGCAGCGCGGCAGGCAGGGGCAGGGGTGCCTGACGGATAAGTGCGGTCAGAAAGCGATTCTGGGATTTTTACCGCTCAAAGTTCGGTGTGGCCGCACTTATCCGTCAGCCTCGGGCCGAACCGGGGGGCGGAGAGTCGGGCGCGCCGCGGCGAGACGTCAGGCGGCCAGCCGCGCGAGGGCCGGGCGCGCCGCGGCGAGCCGGGCGACGACCTGAGCGACCAGGGGATGGTCGCCGAACGGCTCGGCGACGCGAACGCCCAGGCCGGCGATCCGGTCGGCCCAGAGCCCGTGCGAGAGCAGGTACGTGGCCACGGCGACGTCCCGGTGGCCCTCGGCGCGCAGCCGGGCGACCGCGTCCGCCACCGACGGCCGCGCCATGTACACGTTGCCGGGCACGACGGGAACGCCGAGGCGCTCCTCCAGTTCGGCCGCGACGGCGTCGATCTCGGCCAGCGCGTTGGGGCGCTTCGACCCGGCCGCCGCCAGCACCACCGCATCGCCCGGGCCGCCGGCCTCGGCCAGCCGCTCGATGACGGCGTCGGTGAGCAGGCCGCCGATGTGGCGGGTCACCTCGACGCGGTGCCCGCTGGCCGCGGCGGCCTCCGGGATGTCGTACTGGACGTGGTAGCCGGCCGCGAGGAAGCACGGCACGACGGTCGCGTCGCCCAGACCGGCCAGCACGTCGGCCAGGGTGGTCTCGTGCAGGTCGACCCAGCCGTTGACCACCCGCGTGCCGGGCAGGAGACCGGCCACGCGGCGGCGCACCAGCTCGGGAATCGTCTCCCCTTCGGGATGCCGGGTGCCGTGCCAGGCGAGGACCAGGGTGTCGCTCATATCGCCCACTCCGACTCCGCGGCCTCCCGGGCGGCCTGCTCGGCCCGGCGGTTGCGTTCGTGCCGCCAGGCGGTCCAGGCGGTCATCGCCACCCAGATGGCGGCGAAGACGGTGAACCCGACGGTGATCTGCTCGCTGGAGAGCTGGCTCGCGTCGAACAGCGTCTTGAGGTTGGTCATGATGATGATGCCGCCGACGGCGACGCCCATGATCTGCGCGGGGATCCGCGAGACCAGCCAGGCGGCGATCGGCGCGGCGACCAGGCCGCCGAGCAGCAACGCGACGACGATGCGCCAGTCGATGCCGAGCATGCCGAGGTTCACGACGAAGCCGAGGCTGGCGGCGAACGAGACCATGAACTCCGAGGTGTCGACCGAGCCGATCACCGTCCGGGGCGCGGTCTTGCCCGCGCTCAGCAGCGACGTGGTGGAGACGGGGCCCCACCCGCCCCCGCCGGTGGCGTCGATGAATCCGCCGGTGAGGCCGAGCGGCACCAGGAACTTCGCGGTGTGCGGGGACTTCCGGGCCTGCGCGACGGCGGGCGGCCGGAAGGCGTAGCGCAGCAGGATGTACATGCCGAGCGCGCCCAGGATCGCCGCCATCACGGGCTTGGCCACGGTGGTCGAGATCTGGGACAGGAACGTCGCCCCGCCGAACGCCCCCAGCGCCCCCGGCACTCCGAGACGGAGGACGAGGCGCCAGTCGACGTTGCCGAGCTTCCAGTGCGACACCCCTGAGGCGAGGTTGGTGCCCAGCTCAGCCAGGTGAACCGACGCGGACGCCATGGCCGGGCTGAGCCCCGCGATGAGCAGCAGCGACGTCGACGTGACTCCGAATCCCATGCCCAGCGACCCGTCGACCAGCTGAGCCGCGAACCCCACCAGGGCCAGGATCAGCAGTTGCCTCATGCGGCCGCCCCCTCGCGCACCTAGATCACCCAATCGATGACGTCGGCCTCGCCGATGGCCGCCTTGGCGGCGAAGGCATCGGCGCCGCGGACCATGCCGGCGGCCAGGGTGCCGCCGGTCTGCGGGTCGACGACGAGGAAGGAGCCGGTGCGACGGCTGACCGTGTAGTCGTCCGGCGCGAGGGGGGCGGCGAGCCGGATGCCGACCCGCCCGATGTCGTTGAGCTCCAGCACGTCGGTGCGCTCGGGGCGCAGGGCGTCGAGGTCGAGGCGACCGTGCAGGTCGCGGACCAGGCCCTGCACCGTGGCGGTGCCGTGCTTGACCAGCACGCGGGAACCGACGCGCAGCGGGCGCTCGGCCAGCCAGGCCACCATCGCGTCGATCTCGTCGACCGGGGCAGGCGCGTGCTCGGCGGCGGCGATCACGTCGCCCTTGGTGATGTCGATCTCATCGGCCAGGCGCAGCGTCACCGACATGGGCGCGAAGGCCGTCTCCAGCTCGCCCTGAGGGCCGTCGATGCCGGCCACGGTGGTGCGGCGACCCGACGGGAGCACCACCACCTCGTCGCCGACGCTGACCCGGCCGGTGGAGATCTGGCCGGCGTAGCCGCGGTACTCGCGGTACTTCGGATCCAGCGCGGCCTCCTGCGGGCGCAGCGTGAGCTGCACCGGCAGGCGGAACGGCAGCCTGGCGGCCTCTGCCCCGGCGGGCAGGCTCTCCAGCAGCTCCAGCAGCGACGGCCCGTCGTACCAGGGCGTGGCGTCGGAGCGCTCGACGATGTTGTCGCCCACCAGCGCGGAGACCGGCAGCGTGATCAGCTCGTTCACGCCCAGTTCCTCGGCGACGGCGCCCACCTCGGCGGCGACCCGCCGGTAGGTGTCCTCGTCGTAGTCGACCAGGTCGATCTTGTTCACGGCGACGATGATCGTCGGCACGCGCAGCAGCTGCCCGACGGCGAGGTGGCGGCGGGTCTGCTCCAGCACGCCCTTGCGCACGTCCACCAGCAGCACCAGCACGTCGGCCGTCGAGGAGCCGGTGACCGTGTTGCGGGTGTACTGCACATGCCCGGGGCAGTCGGCCAGGATGAAGGTGCGGTTCGCGGTGGCGAAGTAGCGGTAGGCGACGTCGATGGTGATGCCCTGCTCGCGCTCGG
>DAOLFC010000191.1:0-3921 GCA_035326505.1 Arachnia sp. | reverse complement strand
TACCCTCCCACGACACCAACCCATTACCCCCGAGACTCAGGTACCTGAGGTTCGGCAAGTCAGGCATACCCTCCCACGACACCAACCCATTATCTTCGAGGTCCAGGACCGTGAGGCTCGGCAAATCAGGCATACCCCGGAGGCTTCGAATGCCCATATTCGGACACGACAGCTGGCTCACACTTTCAATGCTCGACTCATCCAGCGTGCCCGAAATCGAAACATCCGCGGCATCAGCAATACACTGCCGCAATGCAGGGTCCACCACCTTCGATAGCGAATACCCTTCAGGATCCTCGCCAGCGCCCGGGGGATCTGTTGGACCAGGATCCTTAGGGTCAGTACCACCGTCCGATGACTCATTCCCCAGAGGAGCAGAGAACTTGATACCAGTCACCAAACTCCATTTGCCTTCAATCGGGAACTTTCCATCAAAGATGGTGAAGTCGATCACCGGAATCTGGAACAGCACTCCGATAGCGCCGCTGGCCTTGACATACACCTCGGCCTCGAACTCAATCGACGCCTTCCCATCGATGGTTGCTCGACCAGAAAGCTCTGCGGAGAAGCCAGCCGCTACCCCAGCCTCCAAGTAGGGGCCAGCAACATCATAAATCATGAAGGAAATTTGGAGCTTCGGCCCGGCTTCACCCAGCAGCTTCGCGGAAGCGCTCAGCGCCAGCGTCGGCTCGAGCAGCGGACCTCCGCCTGATTGAGTAGATTCATCAATCTCCTTATACCCCGACTTGGTCGAATAACTGAACCCCGTCTTTGCTTTCCACGATTGTTCGAAAGACACCGAAGCATTCAGGGTCAGGCTCACCTCAGCGGTCATCGACAGGCTTCCGTCGACGTTGATGACAATCGGAACAGGACCTATAGCGAAGGCAAAACTACCAAACGGAAAACTGGCGAACTCACGCTCGTACTTCTTGGCCAACGCCCACTTTACCTGCGCCTCGAGCTTTACGCTTGATTCAATGGTCGTGGCCGTATAGACGCTAAACTCTTTAGTGTCAACCTTCGGGATACCCCAACTCAGGGAAAGATCAATATCTACCTTCACATGGAGTTTCAGGGTGAACTTTGCCTTGGCTTCGATTTGGACCTTACTCTCTAGCCCAGCACCTTTTTCCCAGGTCTTCGATCGACTAAGGTCTTTGACCTTAACCTTATCCGACGACTTTTCCTGGTAGTAGACGATCGCAATCCTGCTCTCCACCTCTTGGCCAACCGAAATATCGCTTCCCGCTGACGCATCCAAGGCCCGTAGCCCAAACGTCCGCGCGACCGGACGTGCCTCAAGGAGACTAACGTCGTCGACCCCCTCGTCAACAAATTCGACGTCAGGGTCGGTACCTGGCGCGGTCGGCTGAATGATGGCGTCCGAGGTGATGAGGTCCACTTCTTCATCCACATCGGCCTGCAGAATCACATCAGTAATCACTGCTGGCTCCGTGGTGACCTTCCACTGCCCCTCGATCTGATCGATAGCCACGACTCGCCGCAGGAAACCTTGCGGCGCGTGAGGAGCAGCATCGGAGACGATGACGTCGCCAGGCTTGAAGTCGGGCTCAATCCCGAGGACCACTGCGTCATCTGTGAGGCTCGCAACAACGGGTTGACCTTGTTCCGCTTCTGGAAGCACAACCGCATCATCGGAGATGATGACTTCTTCCTCCGTTGGCAGCACCGCCTCGATCGTCACGGTTTCACTGGCTGTTCTCCCCGCTCGATCTGTCGCCGTCACGGTGAACCTATGCGTCCCTGCCGTCGGAGCCGAAGTATCGAAGCTCCAAGTCTGACGACCATCCGCATAGCGCAACTGCGCGGAACCGATGACGGAGCCATCAGTGCTGATCTGAACGGATCGCACACTCACATCGGGAGTCGTGACTGTGCCGTGAATGGTAAAGGCGCCCGTCTCAGAGAGATCGACACGACTACCATCCGAGGGTCCTTCGATGACCATCGAAGGACCCTCGCCGCGTGGCGACTCAGCAGCCAGAAAAGCGCCCAGCGGGACAACTGTCACCTCGGCTTGCCCGCGGTGGATAAGGATCTGGGTCTCGGTTGGCGCTGCCAGCATGAGTTGCGGCAATGCACCTGCTTGTGGATCGGCAATCGCGCCTTGGGTTCTGCCAGCGGACTGGCTTCCGACCGAGACCGCGGTCACGTCCGTAGGACGACTGGAAGACACCAGGACGAGGGAGAGGGCCGCGTCTCTCGGCTGCCCCAGGTCGACTGAGACGGGCGCGTCATCCGTGACCGTGCGGCTGATCGCGCCAGCCCCGGAGGCCGGCACGTAGCTGCCCACGATATTGCTGAACTCCGCGCCCTGCGCGGCCTCGGGAATCCATCCCCGCACGTCGACACGAAGACTTCCCTGCCCGTCGGCAATGCTCACCGGAACTGTGCCGTCCTCGGAAGGCGTAGCGGTGGTGGTGACCGCAGTACGACCAGCAGCAATCGGCACCGACACCTCACCGATCGTCAATGAGGTAGCCGTGGCCACAGAGACCAGCGCAGTCACGTACACCGCGCGTACCCCCGTTGCGGGCACGCCGCCCAAGCCGACGACACCGACCTTGGTGGGCTCCGAGGTCAGCGCACCGTCAGCGAGATCAACCGCGGTATCGGCCCTGGTCACCGGAGTGGGCAGAGCGATGGTTGAGCCCGGCGCCGTCGGATCGCCGGCGAAGCTCGCCAGGAGTTCGATGCGAAGATCAGCCGGCGCGATCCCATGCACCTCGATGGCGCCATTCACCACGGGAACCAGCACGGTCGTAGACGCGGAGCCCTTGTCCACCACCAGAGCCGGAGCTCCCGCGGCGAACACCGTGGTGGCCGCGGCCACATCCAGCACGCTGATCCGGACCAGGGCGCTGTCGTGCCCCGCAGCGATCCCGGGGAGAGGAATCGTCGCCCCCACCTCAGCGCTCAAGCGAGCACCGATACCCGCCTGGCTCTCCACCACGGAAACACGCGGGCTCGCGTCGTAGCTGATCGCGGATGGAACAGGTGTCAACTCCGGCGTGGGGGTTTCGTCCGCCCTGGCGAAGGAAACCGTCGTGAAGAACAACGTGGTCGCAATGAAGCCGGCCACAACGGTCTTGATCGACCTGAAGAATCGAAGATCACGCATTGCGGTTCCCCTCCTTGCGATTCCGGGAGACAAGAAGCGCGGCGGCGCCAGCAACCACAGCAATCAGTCCCGTGAGGATCACGACCGTTCCTGGTCCGCCTGTGTCAGGAAGCCCAGGTCTCTTCGTGGGAGGTTGGCCTCCGGGTGTGCTAGTAGCCCCGGCGCTCGGCTCTTCCGTCATGTCGTTCGACGGAACAGGAGTGGCTTCCGAAGACGGCTGAGGAGCAACCGTCGGAGACGAGGGCACCTGAGCCGACGGAGTGGGACCAGTCGAAATCGTGGTCGACGGCTGAGGAGAGACCGGCGAATCGGCCGACGACGACGCTTCCGGGCGGGAAGTTGCCGACGCCGACGCTCCCGGCTCCTCAGGTGTGCCTGAAGCCACAGGATGCGTCACAACCGGAGTGGTTGTCGAGCCCGGAGTGGTGGTTGTCGAGCCCGGAGTGGTGGTTGTCGAGCCCGGCGTACGAGACGGAGCCGCAGGCGCTTCGGTAGTCCTCGTCGCGCTCGGCGTCGAGGGCTGGGGTTTCCCAGTGGGACCACCCGTTGCCGGCGCCGAATGCGTTGGCGCCACGGAAGCACCGGGTGCCACCGGATGCGAAGAGCCAGACGGTGCCGGTGCTGCCGGCTCGGTCACGCTAGGGGTCGCAACGGGCTTGGAGGACTCCGGCCCCGATGTAGCGCTTGGGGCGCCGGTCGGCAGCAAGCTAGCAGAGCCGCTAGGCAACGGCGACGCAGAACCAGAACCCTCAGGCAACGGCGACGCAGAACCAGAA
>DAOLFC010000059.1:0-21123 GCA_035326505.1 Arachnia sp. | reverse complement strand
ACTACACCAAGGGCTACAAGTTCTCCACCTACGCCACCTGGTGGATCAAGCAGGCCATCACGCGCGCCATGGCCGACCAGGCCCGCACCATCCGCATCCCCGTACACATGGTGGAGGTCATCAACAAGCTCGCCCGGGTGCAGCGCCAGATGCTGCAGGATCTCGGTCGCGAACCCACCCCGGAGGAGCTGGCGCTCGAGCTGGACATGACGCCGGAGAAGGTCGTCGAGGTGCAGAAGTACGGCCGCGAGCCCATCTCCCTGCATACCCCGCTGGGCGAGGACGGCGACTCGGAGTTCGGCGACCTGATCGAGGACTCCGAGGCCGTCGTGCCCGCCGACGCGGTCAACTTCACGCTGCTGCAGGAGCAGCTCAACGAGGTGCTCGACACCTTGTCCGAGCGCGAGGCGGGCGTGGTGTCGATGCGCTTCGGGCTCACCGATGGCCAGCCCAAGACGCTGGATGAGATCGGCAAGGTCTATGGCGTCACCCGCGAGCGGATCCGCCAGATCGAGTCGAAGACCATGTCGAAGCTGCGCCATCCGTCGCGCTCCCAGGTGCTGCGCGACTACCTCGACTGAGCCGCCCGGACGCCGAGAAGGGTCGCGGCGAGGATCAGGCAGCCGCCCAGCAGGAGCCGGGCGGTCAGATCTTCGCCGCCCAGCCAGATCGCGAACGCGGAGGCGAACACCGGCTCGAAGGTCATCAGCAGCACCACCCGGGTGGGGGAGATGTGGCGCTGCGCCCAGGTCTGCAGCAGCATCGTGACGATGCCGGCCAGAATCGCGGTGTAGAGGATCGCCCCCCAGACGCTCGGGACCGCGGGAATCCGGTACCCGCCCGGGGCTCCGAGCACGCCGACCACGACGGCCACCCCGATGAGCTGAACGACCGTCAGCGGCATCGCGTCCATCGCGCGCGACCACCGGTCGAGCACCACGATATGCACGGCGTAGAGGGCGGCGCCGACGAAGGTGAGGAACTCGCCGACGCCGCCGCTCGCGCTGAACCCGGTGATGCTCAGCACGGCGAGACCCGCCGCGGCCAGGGCGACCGCCAGCCAGGTGCCCCTGTTCAGGCGTGTCTTGAAGAACAGCCAGAGGATCACGGGGGTCAGCACGACGTAGGTGCCGGTGATGAAGCCGGAGACGGAGGCGTCGGTGTGCCGCAGCCCGATGGTCTGGGCGATCTGCGCCAGACCGTAGACCCCGCCCAGTGCCAGGCCCATGCCCCACTGGCGGAGCGTGAGCCGCCGGAGCGTGCGGTGAAAGACGACGGCGGGCAGCGTCGCACCGATGGCGAAGCGCACGGCGAGGAAGTCGACGGGATCGACCAGCGCGACGGCGTCCTTGATGATGAAGAACGTCGATCCCCAGATCGCCGTGACCAGCAGGATGGCGAGCGTCGCGACACCTGACTTGGACACCGCTTCTCCTCGGATAAAGGTGGTCGTACTCCGAAGTAGTCTGGAAGCCCGGAGACGGTAGGTCAAATGATGCCCGCCTTCTGGGACCAAGCATCCTTGACGGCACGGGGTGACCGCGCAGGATGGAATCGTCTTCCGCGGCTGCCAGCGCATAAGGTTCGGAGCATGGCCGGAAATGTTGCCGAGCGGCATCTTATACTAGTGTTGCCGAGCGACTACATTTGGTAATGTTGTCGAACGGCTACGCAAGGGAGTGCGATGAGGACGGTTCAGGATGTGGCCACGGCCGTTCGTCTCGCCCGCAAGGAACGTGGGCTCACTCAAGCCCAGGTTGCCGAGCGGGCGGGTGTGGGGCGTGATTGGGTTGTTCGGCTTGAGCAGGGCAACCCACGGCTGGAGCTGTCCAAGGTGCTGGATGTGGTGCATGTTCTGGGTCTGGAGATCACTCTCAGCGATGCTCCGGAGCCCGACGAGGATCCGTTCGCCGCGGTGTTCCAGACGCTGACATGAGCAAAGAGTTGCGGGTGTACCTGGATGGCGTGCCCGTCGGGGTCTTGACGCAGACACGTCAGGGTGCGCTGGGGTTCACCTATGACGACGACTACCTGGCGAGGCCGCAACCGACACCGCTGTCACTGTCCATGCCGCCTCGTCCGGGTGTCTTTTCGGCGCGGGTCGTCCGAGCGTTTCTGGACGGGTTGCTTCCGGACAACCAGGCTGTGCGGGAGCGCTGGGGTGTCGAGTTCGGTGTCTCCGCCAACAACCCGTTTGCGCTCCTGCGTCATGTGGGTCGTGATGCCGCTGGGGCGGTGCAGATCCTTCCGGCAGATGCCGCAAGCGACGATGCCGTCACTCGGGACGGGACGATTGATTGGCTCAGCGACGACGAGTTCGTCGCTTTGGTGCGTGAGCTCGCCGAGCATCGCAGGGATTGGAACTCCGGACGGATCACGGGCCGATGGAGCCTCGCGGGTGCCCAGGCGAAGGTTGCGCTCTATCGTGATCCGGAGTCGGGGGCCTGGGGCGTCCCGAGGGATTCCACGCCGACAACCCACATCGTCAAGCCGGCTATCGAGGGTCTCGATGACCATCACGTCAACGAGGTGCTCTGTCAACGGACGGCCAGTCGGCTCGGTTTGCTCGCTGCACGATCAGAGCTCGTGGAGGTCGGTGATGTGCGTGCCATGGTTTCCGTCCGGTACGACCGAATGGCGGACGGGGAGGGCGTACTCCGGCGTCTTCATCAAGAGGATCTGTGCCAAGCGATGTCCGTGCATCCGAGCCAGAAGTACCAGAGTGAGGGTGGTCCAGGGATCGGCGCTGTGGCCGACCTCTTTTCCCGGTTGGGTCTCGTTGATCGCCAGGCGAGTGCTGCTCGCTTCTTCGACGGCCTGGTGTTCAACGTCCTGATCGGCGGTACCGACGCCCATGCGAAGAATTACTCGCTCATGTTGAGTGGGGGCAGGGCACAGCTTGCGCCGCTGTACGACCTCGCGTCGGCCGTGTCCTATCCCTCGGACAGGCCGCTGCAATCGGCGATGAAGGTCGGGAAGCACTGGGTCATGCGAGAGATATCTCCCAGCGACTGGAGTTCCGTCGGGCGTCGATTGGGGCTGGGAGGCGATCGTGCGGTTGAGCGAGTCGCAGAACTGGGAGGGGCTTTGCCGTCGGCGTTGGAGATGGCCGTGAAGTCGCTTCCCTCCGACACCCGCCACCGAGCCCTGATGTTGACGGACAAGATCCTCGCGCATGCCGAGTCGACGGCCCGGTCCTGGAGGTGATCCGGGCCTGGGGCTCGATCTACTGACTCTGGGCGTAACGGGCCACGAAGTTGCTCAGCACCTTGTGCGCCGCGGGTGTCATCGGCGTCGAGTAGGCCATCTGAATGAGATCCGACAGCGACTCGGGGTCGAAGTAACCCGCGTTCTGGTAGATGCGCAGCCGATCGGCCAGCGCGTCGGCGTCGAGCTCGGGGTGGAACTGGGTGGCGTAGGCGTGCTCGCCGATGCGGAACATCTGTACGGGGCAGTGGTCGCCCTCGGCCAGGAGCACCGCCCCGGGAGGCAGCTCTGTGCATGCCTCCTTGTGCGCGACGAAGGCCACGAACTCGTCGCTGACCCCGTCGAGCAGGGGATCGAGCTGGCCGTCGCCGGTGAGCCGCACGACGACGCCCGACGGAGGCTCGCCGTAGGTCCGCTCGACGAGGCCGCCCAGCGACGATGTCAGGACCCCCACCCCGTAGCACAGCCCGAGGAAGCCGATCTCGCGGGACAGCACCTCGTCGACCACGTACGCCAGATCGGCCTCGACCCGCAGCTGCGTATCCGACTTGTCCTCGTCGGAGGCGTTGAAGGGGCCGCCGCCGAGGATCACGCCGGAGTAGGCGCCCAGATCGAGGCCGCCGACGGGCACGTCGATGACGGGGTGCGAGAGGAGCTGCGAGTGCGTCAGTCCGGCGAACTTCGCGATCGCGAGATACTCGCCCCTGGCGGCCGCGGGCTCCGGCCGGGCGCTGAGCAGCAGGAAGGGCTTCACTTACGACTCCTTGAACCTGGGTGTCCTTGCGGCCGTCTCGTCGACGAGCGACCGGGCGACCGCCAGGATATCGCCATCGCTGCCGGCATAGACACGACGTTGACGCAGATAGCTGGGCCCCTTCTTGACCAGCTCCTGCACGCCGCGCAACTCGGTGCCGCAGCCCAGTTCGTCGGCGATGGGGGACAGCTCCTCTGTCCATCGCAGGATGCCGTCGGTGGTGTGGATCATGAACTCGTCGGGGCGAGGAACGATCACGTCCGCCGCCAGGCCGTAGCGGGCGGCCCGCCACTTGTTCTCGCGCAGGAACCAATGATTGAGCCGGTCGATGGGCTCGCCGGCATCGATGGCCCGGTGCATCCGCTCCGTCAGGGCCTGCGAGAGCGCGGCCAGGGCGCCCACCTCGAAGAGAGTGGGCACCGAATCCATGGCCCGGTTCTCCACCGTGCCCCACGACGAGGGCCGCACGTCCCAGCGGATCTCGGACTGGTTCTGGATCATTCCGACGCTCTCCAACTCGCCCGCGAACCTCTCGTACTCCTCCCAGGTGCGGAAGTGGTAGGGCAGCCCGTTGGTGGGCAACTGCTGGAAGATCATCGTGCGCTGCGACGCGAACTTGGTGTCCTTGCCCTGCCAGAACGGCGACGACCCCGACAACGCGATGAAATAGGGCCCGAATCGCGCCAGGCCGTAGGTGATGGGCAGCGCCTTGTCGCGGTGGCTGATCCCGCAGTGGATGTGGAGCCCGTTGATGGCCATCTGCGCGCCCCACCACGCGGCGCGCTCCGTCACCCGCCGGTACTGCGGCTTGTCCACGGGCTTCTGTGCGGTCGGGTCGCCGAACGGATGACAGCCCGCCCCCATCAGCGCCAGGCCGTGCGGGTCGAGCTTCTCCGTGACGTGATCGAGCAGCCGTCCCAACTCGTCGGTGGCCCCGGCGACGGTGGTGTGTACGCCGGTGACGAGCTCGATCATCGAGTTCAGGTACTCCCCGCGGATCGGCCCGTCCACCGGATCCTCGACCGATTCCAGCACGATCGCGGCCCCGGGCACCTGCTCCAGCGTCGTCTTGTCGACGACCGCGAGTTCCCATTCGATGCCGATGGTGGACTGCGCGGAATCTGCGAACTGGATCTTCATGGCTGGCCTCCCTGCCCTTCCTGGGAAAACAGTAGCCGGGAGGCGGTGGCGCGGGCGCCATGACCGTCAGATCGTGGATTCGCAGTAGGCTGAATGCCGGTCCGCCGATACCCGGCCGCCAGGAAGGAACCCGACATGTCTCAGCTGGACAGCATCGAGCTTGCTCCCGCCGACCCCATCCTCGGACTCAACGAGGCCTTCGCGAAGGACGACCGCCCCACCAAGGTGAATCTGGGCGTCGGCGTCTACCTCGACGAGACCGGCACGCTGCCCCTGCTCGATTGCGTCCGCCAGGCCGAGCAGCGGCTCGCCGCTCAGGCCAAGCCCCACGGCTACCTGCCCATCGACGGCCTGGCCGCCTACCGCGAGGCCGTCCGCGGCCTGGTCTTCGGCGCCGATTCCGCCGCGCTCGCGCAGGGCCGCGTCTCGACGGTGCAGACCCTCGGCGGCACCGGCGCGCTGCGCGTCGGCGCCGACCTGCTGCACCTGGCCGACCCGTCGGCCACCGTCCTGATCTCCAACCCCAGCTGGGAGAACCACAAGGCGATCTTCACCAAGGCGGGCTTCACCGTCGAGAGCTACCGCTACTACGACGCCGAGAGCCGCGGCATCGACGTCGACGGGATGCTGGAGGACCTGCGTGCCGCCGCCCCCGGCACCATCGTCGTGCTGCACGCCTGCTGCCACAACCCCACCGGATACGACCTCACTTCCGAGCAGTGGACCGCGGTGATCTCGGTTGTGGCGGAGCGGGGCCTGGTGCCCTTCCTCGACATGGCCTATCAGGGCTTCGGCTTCGGCATCGCCGAGGACGGCGCGGTGATCGGCCGCTTCGTCGACGCCGGCATGGACCTGCTGATCTCCACCTCGTTCTCGAAGTCGTTCAGCCTCTACGGCGAGCGTGTCGGCTCGCTCTCGGTGGTCTCCTCGGACGCCGACGAGGCCAAGCGCGTGCTGTCCCAGCTCAAGGTCGCCATCCGCACCAACTATTCCAACCCCGCCACCTTCGGCGCGGCGGTCGTGGCCGCCGTGCTCGGCGACGCGGAGCTGCGGGTGCTGTGGGAGGAGGAGCTGGGGCGCATGCGCGACCGGATCAAGAACCTGCGCTCCGGTCTCGTCGCGGCGCTGGAGGCCGAGGGCATCGACGACATGGGCTTCATCGCCGAGCAGCTCGGCATGTTCTCCTACTCGGGCCTCACCAAGGAGCAGATGGTGCGGCTGCGCTCCGAGTTCGGGGTCTACGGCACCGACGCGGGCCGGATGTGCGTCGCGGCGCTGAACGACGGCAACCTCGCGCACGTCGCGAAGGCCATCGCCGCCGTGCGCGGCTGATCTCCCCGCCGACACGACCAACCGCCCGTCCCCTGGCCAGGGGACGGGCGGTTGGTCTGCACCGTGCGACAGATGAGGGCCGCGCGACCGATCAGGCGGCGATCGCGGCCTTCTTGGTGGCCGCCGCCTGCTTGAGCGCCGTCACCAGAAGGCCCGCGACGATGGCACCGGCGACGATCGACAGCGCGAAGGCCCAGAACGGTTCGATCGCGAAGAACACGAAGATGCCGCCGTGCGGGGCGCGCGAGCCGACGCCCAGCGCCATGATCAGCGCGCCGGTGATGCCGCCGCCGACCATGATCGACGGGATCACGCGGGCCGGGTCTGCCGCGGCGAACGGGATCGCGCCCTCGGAGATGAACGCGGCGCCCAGCAGCCAGGCGGTGGTGCCGTTCTCCTTCTCGGCGGCCGTGTAGAGCTTCGGCCGGAGCACGGTGGACAGCGCCATCGCGAGCGGCGGGACCATGCCCGCGGCCATCACGGCGGCCATGATCTCGAACGAAGCGTCGGTGCCGGCCGCCAGGCCGGTGGTGGCGAACAGGTAGGCCGCCTTGTTGACTGGGCCGCCCATGTCGAAGCACATCATCAGGCCGAGGATCAGGCCGAGGACGATCGCCGAGGAACCGCCCGACATGCTGGTCAGGCCATCGGTGAGGGCGTCCATGAGCGCCTTCAGCGGGCGGCCGAGCAGCATCAGCATCACGCCGCCGACGATCGCGGTGGTCACCAGGGGCATGATCACGACGGGCATCAGGCCGGCGAGCCAGCGCGGCGGCTTCAGGCTCGCGAGCCACATGGCCACGAGGCCGGCGAAGATGCCGGTGATCAGGCCTCCGATGAAGCCGGCGCCCACGGTGACGGCGATGGCGCCGCCGATGAAGCCCGGCGCGATGCCGGGGCGGCCGGCCAGGCCGAAGGCGATGTAGCCGGACAGGGCCGCCACGAGGAAGCTCATGCCGGTGCCGCCGAGCACGAAGAAGACCGAGCCGAGGTAGAGCAGCAGCCCGTTGGCGGCCAGCAGGTCGACCCCGGTCTCCGCGGACAGGGCGGCGACGTCGGGCAGGTTCCACAGCGTGTTCTGCAGCACGACGCTGTTGGCCACTTCGGTGACGTTGTAGCCGCCGAAGAGGAAGCCGAGCGCGATCAGCAGGCCGCCGGCCGCGACGAACGGGATCATGTAGGACACGCCGGTCATCAGCGCCTGCTGGATCCGCTTGCCCCAGCCGACCTTCGCGCCGGAGGTAGCCGAGGAGTCGGAGCCGGCCTTGGCGTCGGCCTGTACCCGCACGGCGTGGGGGTCGCCGGCGGCCTTGACCGCCTCGTCGATCATCTTCCCCGCCTCCGACATCGGGCGCTTGACGCCCGACTCGATCAGCGCCATGCCGTTGAAGCGCTCCCGGCCCGAGATGCCGACGTCGGCGGCGATGATGATGGCCTTGGCCTTGGCGATCTGCTCGGCGGTGAAGGGCTCGATGCCGCCCGAGCCCTGCGTCTCGACGTAGAGCTCGACGCCCTTCTCCTTCGCGGCGGACTCCAGGGCCTCCGCGGCCATATAGGTGTGCGCGATGCCGGTGGGGCAGGAGGTGATGGCCAGGATCACGGGACCGCTGTCGGCGGGGGCGGCCGGCGTCGCCGGGGCGGCAGCCGGGGGCGCGGCGGGGGCAGCCGCCTCCGGTGCGGCCGCCGGGGCCTCCACCAGCTCGGGCTGCACCACGGCCAGAATCTGCTGCGACGCCTCCTCCTGAGTCTGCGCCGAGCGCAGTCCGGCGAGGAACTCCTTCTTGATCAGCGACCGCGACAGCTTGGCCAGCAGCTTCATGTGCTCGTCGCCGGAACCGTCCGGGGCGGCGATCGCGATGATCAGGTCCGCGGGACCGTCCTTGGCGCCGAAGTCGACGGGGGTGGCCAGCCGGATCAGTGCCAGCGAGGCCTGATGCACCGCGGCGGTGCGGCAATGGGGGATGGCGATGCCGCCGGGCATGCCGGTGGCGAACTGGGCCTCGCGCTTCTCGAAGCCGTCGAGAAGCCCTTCGCGCTCTGCGCGCCCGGTCGCCGCGACAAGGGTGGCCATGGCGGCGATGACGGCGTGCTTGTCGCCCTCGACGTCGACGTCCAACCTGACCAGGTCGGGGGTGATGAGTGGTGTGGACATGTCTGGGGTGTACCTCTCGATTCTCGGGTGTTGACGGGAACGTCAGGGAAGGACGACGACGACGTCGACGTTCGGAGTGACCTGCGTACGCGAAGGGATCGTGGTGCCCGGCAGCGAGACCGCCACCGAGCCGTAGGCGACGGACAGGGCGAGTCGTTCGGCGGGACCGGCGCCCGTGGCCCGGCCGATCAGGTATCCCGCGGTGGCGGAATCCCCGGCACCCACCGTGGAGGCCACCTCCACCGGGGGCGAGGGCGAGTACCACGCGCCCTCCGCGGTGACCAGGATCGCGCCCGACCCGCCGAGGGTGACCAGCACGTCGCCCACCCCCTGGGCATGCAGGGCGCGGGCCGCCGCCACCACCTGCTCCCGGTCACCGGCGGCCACCATGGCCTCCAGCTCCGCGCCGTCGCCGCCGGTGAGCTGGCCGAGCTCCTCGGCGTTGGGCTTCAGGAAGTCGGGCGCGGCGTCGGCGCCTGCCGCGAACAGCGCCGCCAGCGGGGCGTCCGAGGTGTCGACGCCCACCCAGGCGCCCTGGGCCCGCAGCCGGCGCACGAGCGTGGCGTACTCGTCGACGGGGAACCCCGGGGCGAGCGAACCGGAGAGCATCACCGTGTCGCCCGGCCCCACCGCCCCGGAGAGCGCCTCCTCGACGGCCCTGACGTCGGAGGCCGCCAGCGGGGTGCCGGGCTCGTTGATCTTGGTGGTGACGTCGGGATCTGAGACCACGGTGATGTTGGTGCGAACCTTGCCCGGCGACGGCACGGCCCGGTAGGGCAGGGCCTCGTCGTCGAGCAGCGCGGGCAAGGGATCCGCATCGGGCGCAGGGAAGACCGCCAGCACGTCGAGACCCGCCCGGTGTACGCCGAGGGCGACGTTGATCCCCTTGCCTCCCGGACCCGTGATGTCCGTCGCGATCCGGTGTACCCCGCCGGGCAGTAGCGCGCCCTCCAGACGAACGGTGCGATCCAGGGAGGGATTCGCGGTGAGGGTGACGATCATCGTTGGCCTTCCTCAAGTGGCGCGGGCCCCGTGCCGACTGCGCGGGACTCGCTCCCGATCCTAGTGGCCAGCCGTGCCTAAATGTGCGGGTATGTAACGCCATGCGGGCGATTGACTTCGTTGTCGTCGTACACCGTAATGACTCCCTCATTGTCGCTCATCCCGCCTGACGCCCCCTCCTGATCCGCACCTTCAGGCGTGACTCCGTCAAAATACCCTTTCGGACACGATGGTCCTACCGAGGCCCGATGCCCGGCGCACCGGCGTGGCCACCGCCTGAGCGAAGGCGGCCCAGGTGCCGTAGACCCGGACGCCCTGCCTCGCCCGGGTGACGGCGGTGTAGAGCAGCTCGCGGGCCGCGAGCGGCGAACCGAGCGGGGGCAGGACCACGCTCACCGTGGTGAACTGGCTGCCCTGCGCCTTGTGGATCGTCATGGAGTGCAGGTCGGCGGCGTCGTCGAGCAGCGCCGGCGGCAGCCGGAGCGTCCCTGAGGCCACGTCGACCACCGCCTCCAAGGCGTCCCCCCTGCGCACCACGACGGCGGTGTCGCCGTTGCTCAGCTGCTCGGAGTTGCGGGTGATGAGCAGCGGCTGTCCCACGTAGTACATGTCGCGGCCGTAGCCGGGGAACTCGGCGGCGATGGCCGCGCGCGCCGCCCGTCCCCAGACCCGGGCGCCGTAGGGGCCCTCGCGATGAGCGCACAGGATGCGGTGAGCGTCCAGCGCCGCCAGCGCCCGGGGGCCGTCCCCCGCCCGGGCCGCCTCGATCACGGCGTCAGCCGCGCCCAGCACGTCGGGGAGCACCGTGCCCGAGGCCATGGGCAGCGCGCCGTCGAAGGAATGGAACGACACCTGTCCGGCGGCCTGGAACACGGCGCGGCAGCGCTCGGCGTCCCCGTCGAGGATGGCCGCGGACAGCTCGTTGATGGCCGGGTCGGAGCGCCAGTTGCGGCTCAGCCGGCGTACCCCGTCGCCGGCACCCCCGTCGATCAGGGAGCTGGTCTCGACGATGTCGGCCAGCACGGCCCCCGCCTCGACGGAGCGCAGCTGGTTGGGATCGCCCAGCAACACCAGGCGGGTGCCGTCGGCCACGGCGTCGAGCAGCCGGGCCATGTGCTCCAGCGACACCATGGAGGTCTCGTCGACCACCACGGCGTCGAAGGGCAGGGGATTGCCCCGGTGGTGGACGGGCACCGGGCGCCGGGGCGCCGCGCCCAGCAGCTTGTGCAGCGTGCCGTCCCACAGCCGTAGCCCCGCCTGCGGGGGGAGCTTCTCGGCGACCGCGCCGCGCAGCCGCCCGGCGGCCTTTCCCGTCGGCGCCGCGAGAGCGACCCGGGGATGCGATCCGTCGGCGGACAGGGCGATCAGGATCCTGGCCACGGTGGTGGTCTTGCCCGTGCCGGGGCCGCCCGTGATCACCGTGGTGCGGTTGCGCAGCGCGGTCTGCACCGCCGCGTCCTGGTCGGCGTCCGGCTGGGCGGCGAGCCGCTCGGCGACCGCGGCGAGCTGCGCGTCGGCGACGGCTGGGCGCGGCAGCGTCGCGCGGTGGCGGAGGCGGGCGGCGACGGTGCGCTCGTCGGTGAAGTAGCGATCGAGGTACAGCAGCGTGTCGACGAGGCGGAACGGCCGGCTGGGACCGTCCGCGTCGGACACGGCATCGGAGGCCCGCACGGCGTCCACCCAGGCCTCGGCCTCCGGCCACGCCAGCGGGGCGGCCGGAGCATCGGAGAGGCCGTCGTCCACCTCGGACTCCGGGAGGAGCTGCGAGGCCAGCGTCAGATCGAGACACACAGAGCCCAGCCGCAGTTCCCTCGCGGCGAGCGCGAAGGCCAGCTCGACCGGGGGGCGTTTCTCGCCGAAGGCCTGGGCCATGCGCCGCGCCAGGTGGAAGTCGAGGGGGCGGATCATCCCCGCCTCCGCGAAGTCGCGCAGCAGGCCGCGCGCCGCGACCGGGACCTCGTGCTTCTTCATTCGATGCCTCCCAGCAACTCGGAGGTGGCGGCCACCAGCTCCGGCGACGGATGCCAGGCGAAGACCCCGCAGCGCGCGCCCGCCACGACGGGCGTGTCGGGCCCGGCCATGCCGCGCACGAACAGATAGCCCACGCCCCCCAGATGGCGGTGCGGACGATAGTCGGGGAGCCGGAGCCCCAGGTAGCGATGGAGGGCGGCACAGTACAGCAGCGCCTGCAACGGATAGTGCGCCTGCATCATCGCCTCGGCCATCGCGGCGGGGGTGTAGTGGCCGAGGATCTGCGGGACGTCGGGCGAGGGCGAGAGGTTGTTGGTCTTGTAGTCCACCACCAAGAACCTGCCCTCTGGGGTGCGCAGCACCGCGTCGATCGAGCCAGTGAGGAAGCCATTCAGCACGCCCTCGGCCGCCTCGGTGGCCGCCAGGCGCGCCGGATACCCGGCCAGCGGATCGTCGGGGCGGAGGTGCTGCGCCATGAGGCGGGCGAGGTCGCCGACCGTGCCCGGGCGGCCGCGATCGGCGAGCGGGAGGTCGAAGTCGAGTTCGGCCAGGCGCGCGGCGGTGCCCAGATCGCTCAGCGCGGCCTCGGTCAGGGGGGCGAGCGGCGTCCGGCACACCGCATCCAAGGACTCCGCCAGCACCGCGCGCTGCTCGGGAGCGAAGCCGAACCGGGTGCCCAACTCGGCGGCGACGCGCCGCGCGTCGTCGCTCAGTGCCGCCGGGGACCAGTCCAGGCCCTCCAGCGCGGCGTGTACCAGCGTGCCGAAGGCTGCGCCGGACGGCAGCTCCGCCATGGGGGAGACCACCGCGAGGGCCGGGTCACCGGGGAGGGCCTCCAGGGCGGCCGGTTCGTCGGCGAACGCCGGCGAGGCGTCGTGGAGGGCCTGGGTGAGCCCGGTGTAGGAGGTGCGCCGCCAAGTGGGGTCGATTCGGCGGGTGACGGTGCTCGGGGCGAGGGGCGGCGGGCTGCTGGGGGACGAGACGCGCCGCTCCTGCCGCGCGGGATCCAGCTGCTGGAGGAGCACCGTCGCCGGGTCGAGGGAGACGCGCCGCCCGCCCGGGGAGTAGCGAGGGGCGAGCTCCGTGGCGGCGGGATCGCGATAGAGCAGCGCGCTCATGGGCGACGTGGCGGAGCGCTGGTCGTCGACGTGCCAGGCGATGGCCAGATGCTTGGCCCGGGTGAGGCCCACGTAGAGCAGGCGCAGTTCCTCGTCGCGCAGCTGCCGGGTGAGCTCCGTCTCCAGCCGGGAGTTCCGCTGGGGCCGGCCTCCGACGTAGAGCTTCCTCCGCCCGCCCTCGATGAAGGGGAACGGCTTATAGGTGAGCACCTTGGTATGGCTGACCTCGGGCAGCAGCACGATGGGGAACTCGAGGCCCTTGGCGGAGTGCATCGTCATCAACCGGATGGCGTCGGCATCGTCCTCGGCGCGGAGGGGGGCCTCCGCCTCGCCCGGCGCGGCGATGCGCGCCTCCAGCCATCCCGCCAGCGACGCGAGGCTGCCGGCGTCCTGCGCGCCCAGCAGCTCGGCGACGTGCATCAGGTCGGCGAGCTGCCGCTCCCCGCCCGGAGCCGCCAGCAACCGGGCGTCCAGCCGGGTGCGCAGCCTCAGGGTGGTGAAGACCTGGGTGATTCCGCCCGTGGTCCACAGGTGCGCCAACTCGCGGATCAGGGCGCTGATCTCCGCTGATCGCGGCGAGGAGGGGTCGGCAAGGACCGCGAGATCCGCCCCGAGCAAGGAGGTCAGGGCGGCCTTTCGGTTGGCCGACACCGACGGTTTGGCCATGGCCAGGAGGAGCGTCAGCCAGTCGCGCGCGGCGGGCTGACGCCAGACGCTCTGCTGCCCCATCAGCATGGCCGGATGGCCCGCGTCGAGGAGGCGGCGGCCCAGCTGCTCTGCGCGCTGGCCCTGGCGGGTGAGCACGACGATGTCGCCGAGCCGCACAGGTCTGCTCCCGCCGGGACTCCGGGGATCCTCGATCCGGCCGTCGGCGAGCAGACGACGCACCTGGCCGATCAGGTCTTCGGCGATCGCCTCGTCGGGGCTCACGGGCAGGTGCTCCGCGGAGGCGCCCCTGATCCACACCCGGGCCTGGCTGTGTGTCGGGCCGGCGAGGAGGAGCCGCGTGCCCTCCTGCCGGGACCTGACGGGATCCACCCTGATCCGCTCGTCGCCCAGCCGGACGTTGCCGAACAGGGCGCCCACCCCGTCGGTGACGGCCTGGTCGGAGCGGTAGTTGAGGTCGAGGCTGAGCGTGGTGGCCCGGCGGGTGGCCTCGAGGTAGCTCAGCACGTCGGCGTTGCGGAAGCCGTAGATCGACTGCTTGGGGTCGCCGACGAGGATGGTGGGGCGGCCCGGGGCGACGAAGGTCCTCTCGATGATCGCCCACTGGGCGGGGTCGGTGTCCTGGAACTCGTCGACGAGGACCACCGGGTAACGGCGGCGGAGCACCTCGACGGCCGCCTCACCGCTGACCGGGTGACGCAGGGCGTCGCGCAGCCGGGAGATCAGGTCGTCGTAGGTGACCACCCCCAGCTCGCACCGGCGGGCGGCGAACCGCTGCCGGACGCGGAGGCCGAACGCGGCCTCGGGACCCTCGGCGGGATGCAGGTCGAGCGGGGTGAGACAGGACTCGCGGGCCAGGTCCATGGCCGTCTTGGGGGCGAGAGAGGGGGGCGGATCGTCGCCGTCGACCCGGCCGAAGTCGTGCAGGTACTGGTCGGCGGCGCACTGCGCGATCAGCGGGTCGGGGTCGGGCAGCAGGCGCTCGGCGGGATCGTGGTCGCCGAGGATGCCGAGCGAGCGCAGCATGGCCTGGCAGAACGCGTGCGTGGTGACGATGGTCGCCTCGTCGAAGCGCGCCACCGCGGTGCGCAGCCGTTCCCGGCGCTGCTCGGCCTCCGCGGCGCACAGCAGCCGGGCCAGGTCGTCGTCGGGCGGCGTCCCCGTGGCGAGGAAGGCCGTCAGGTCCTGTTCGGCCTGTGCGAGCGCGGCGAAGACCCGCTCGCGCAGCTCGTTGCTGGCGGCGTTGCCGAAGGTGATCAGGAGCACGTCGCGGACGTCGCGGCCCTGCTCGGCGATGTAGCGGCAGGTGAGTGCGGCGATGGTATAGGTCTTCCCGGTGCCCGCGCTGGCCTCCAGCACCGTGGTCGAGGCCGGCAGCGGGGCCGTGAGGTCGAAGGAGGTCATGCGGCACCCTCCCGCAGGAACGGGCCGTAGAGGGCGACGGCCCAGGCGGCGAATCGGGAGGCCGACACCGGGGCGGGGAGACCGGCGCGTCGCAGCTCGGCGGTGGGAGCCGGATCGTCGGGGCCGGCCGGATCGTCGAACAGCTCGGCGGCCTGGTCGCGGAAGAAGAGGTCCCAGCTTTCGTGCCGGAAACGCCATCGCGAACGGAAATCGTTGGGCGGAAGCTGCCACTCCGCGAGGCGGAACCCTTCGCGCGATCCCAGCTCCTGGACGAACGCCACCGCGGGCTCGAAGGGGACGGCCAGCAGCCGCTGCCGTCCTGTCCGATAGGCCTCGGCGATGACGCGCAACTGGGCCAGCGCCTG
Organism: Arachnia sp.; assembly: GCA_035326505.1. GTDB lineage: Bacteria > Actinomycetota > Actinomycetes > Propionibacteriales > Propionibacteriaceae > Arachnia. The sequence continues at coordinate 6,012 of DAOLFC010000059.1, read as the reverse complement.
ATCCGCGGGCGGAGCCACGAGACGTCGCGATTCCGGGAAGCTCTGCCGCCATTGCTTGCCGACGCGATGCACGACGGCCTCCGTGGGCGATCCGGAGGCCGACAGCGCCAACACCGACAGCCACGGGCCGAGGAGGGTCTTGATGCCGCTGCTCGCCGTGATCGCCACGACGTCCCGGCCGCGGACCTGGATCGAGTCGGCGAGCCTCACGCCGCCGAGGTCGAGCTCGACGAGATGGTCATGGGGCGTCGCCCGCCAGTCGGAGGCCGCCTGGCCCCAGAGCCCCCGCACGAGGGTGAGCGCGTCGTCGACCGCGGCCGCGCCCAGCCGGCCCGGCGGCACGCTCGGTCGGCGTCGTGCGGTGGCCCGCGCGGCGTCGGGATCCTGTCCCTCCTGCGCCGCGTGCAGCAGCGCGCTCTGGATCTGCCACCCCTCCAGCCCACCCAGGGAGAGCGGAAGCGCCTCGCTCAACTCCGGTTCCGCGAAGAAAGTGAGCCCCAGTCGGGCGCGGAGGAAGGCCTTGGCGGGATTGTCCAGGAAGGAGGCCAGCTCGGCGACCGTGACCGCACAGGCCTCCTCGTCCGACTCGGGCGCGGCGACGGGCAGGGCGGATGCCGAATGACGGCGGCGGGCCTGCGGCGACGGCGTGACCTCCGCAGAGCGCGCGAGCTGCTGCTCGCGGTCGCGGCGCGCCTCCGCTGCGAGATACGAAAGCCGGTCGGTGCTGCCGCCGGAGAGGAACGCATCGGCGGAGAACGCCGTGGCCGGATGATCCACGACGGTGGCCGGCGCCGCGTCGAGCCGGCGGAGCAGCCAGTCGATCGCCACCGGCCTGGCGACAGGGGCGTTGCTGCGCTCCGACCAGGCGCGTCGCACGATCAGCAGCCGCTCCGCGGCCCGGGCGTGGGCCAGCAGGCGGGTGAGCCGGCGTCGCCGGGGATCCGGGGCGAGGGTGCCGAGGTCCACCGAGTCGGCCATGTCCGCCGGGGCGGAGTCGTCCTCCAGGCCGAGCAGCGCCACCACCCGGAACTCGGCGTGCTGCAGCTCGCCGACGCCGACCACCTGGATCGATCCGTTGCCCGCGGGGGAGCGGCGGCCGGGGCGCGTCAGCGCGGACGACAGCATCCTGGCGAACTCGGCGCGGGTGAGCTGCCCCGCTGCGGGGCCTGCGTCGGCGAGATCCGTGAGGGCCGAATGCGCCTGGGCGAGCATCCATTCGTCCGACGGGGGGAGACCCGCCACCTCCGTGAGGGCGGTGCGCAGCCGCTGCGTCCAGACCCGCAGCGGCGCCGGCGTGCGGGTCTCCGCGACGAACTTGCGCAGCCGGGAGAGCACCTCGCTCAGCGCCCCTACGAGATCCAGATCCGACGACGAGACCCCCTCCGCCGCGGGCGCCGGCAGGACGGGTGCCGATCCCCGGGTCATCGTGAGGCCGGTCAGCAACGAATCGAGGCCGGTCAGCCAGGTGCCCTGCGGCAACCCCGGGAGCCCGAAGTCGGCCCGATGCGCCGAATCGAGCCCCCACCGGATGCCCGCCTCCGAGACGAGAGCGTGTACGTCCTCGCCGCGCTCGGCCAGGTGCCACCGGTGAGCGACGGCCGGGCCGAGCAGCAACTCGGTGAGCTCCGGGGCCGAGGCCCGGGTCACGGGCAGGGCGATCAGAGCCTCCAGCAGGTCCAGTACTGGGTTCGCCCGGGTGCGGGTGAGCTGCGGCTGGAGGCGCAGGCTGCGCCCGGGGTGGGCGAGCGGTTCCTCCGACGCGCCGAAGACCAGGTCGAGGGCGACGGCGTAGTGCTCCGGTTGGGGGCACACGATCACCACGTCGCGGGGCTCCAGGGTCGGGTCCTGCTCGAACAGCGCGGTCAGCCGGTCGCGCAGCACCTCAGCCTGGCGCCGCCGGCCATGCGAGTTGTGTACTTCGACCAGGGGTGCCGGACGCGGCTGCCCCGCCTGGGGGAGGGCGACGTCGGCCAGGCGACGCGCCCAGGCCTCACCCTCGGAGCCCGAGACCTGCCAGACCGGGACGGTGCCCGACCCGCCCAGAGCCTCGATCAGCCGTTGCTGCAGCCCGGTGAGCTCGTCGACGGCGAAGACCCCGGTGGGAACCGGATCCGAAGAGGCGGCGCCCACCACCTCCTCCTGCAGTTCCAGAGGGTCGATCTGCAGGTGCTCGGCCGCGAGCCTCAGCAGCGGGGGCTGCCAGCTCAGGTGCGCGGGCAGCTCCTCGCCGTCCAGCCCGCAGTCCTCACCGGAGAGCCAGGCCTCGACGAGCTGCGGTGCGCTGTCGGCATAGCACCGGAACAACTCGGAGGCCCTGGCCGCGACGGTGTGGGACCGGGCGGGGCGATCGTGCTGGAGATGGGCGGCGAGGAGCGGATGGGACGCCGCCACTTCGTCGAGTTGCGCGAGCGCCGCCGCCACCAGCGGGTGGCCCCGCCAGGCCCGCCACTCGTCCTCCACGCCGGCGAGGCGAGCCAGGTCTGCGGTCAACCGGGCGGCGGAGACGGCGCTGATCCCGGCGCTGATCCCGTCGATCCGCGCCAGGTCCTGACTCAGCAGTTTGCCCGTGCCGGGGTCGGCCACGACGATCCGGGCCGTGCAGAACGGATCGGTCAGCGTCTCGTGCAGCCAGGCGGAGACCTGCGGCACGAGGCCCGACCAGCGCGGCGCGGTTGTCAGCCTCAGCACGGCTCTCCCTTCTCTGCGCGCCCCACCCTACTGACCGGCTCCGACAAAGCGCGCGGCGCCTGCGGTGCGGCGCTGTCGGGGGGAGGCGGCACAATGGGGCGCGTGTTGGGCGAGCAGATATTGGAGTTCCTGGATCCGGAGCAACGGGAGGTGGCCACTTCCCTCGATTCCCCCGTCGTGGTGCTGGCGGGGGCGGGCACGGGCAAGACCCGGGCCATCACGCACCGGGTGGCCTACGCCGTCGCGGAGGGGCGCTATCAGGCCGCCGCGGTGCTCGCGGTCACCTTCACCACCCGCGCGGCGGGGGAGATGCGCTCCCGGCTCGCGCAGCTGGGGGTGCGCTCCGCGCAGGCCCGCACGATCCACGCGGCGGCGCTGCGGCAATGCCAGTTCTTCTGGCCGCGCGTCTACAGGTCCCCGTTCCCGCCCCTGGCGGACAACGCATTCTCGCTCGTGGCGCGCGCCGCGCACCAGGTGACGGGGGCCTCGGACACCGCCCTCATCCGGGATCTCGAGACGGAGATCAACTGGGCCAAGACCAGCAACGTCTCGCCGTCCCGCTACGCCGAGGTGGCGAGGGGGAGGGAGGTCTCCGGTCTCGATCCGGCGCGCGTCGGCGCGGTCTTCGCCGCGTACGAGAAGGCCAAGACCGACAGCGGGGTGGTCGACTTCAACGACCTGCTGCTCTGCAACGCGGTGCTGCTCAGCGAACATCCGAGCGCGGCGGAGGAGATCCGGGCGGCGTACCGGCACTTCGTCGTGGACGAGTACCAGGACGTCTCCGCGCTGCAGCACCGGCTGATCTCGCTGTGGGTCGACGGCCGCGACGACGTGTGCGTGGTGGGGGATCCTCATCAGGCCATCCACTCCTTCGCGGGGGCGGATGCCGGATTCCTGCTGCGCTTCGCCGAGGAACACGACGGAGCACGCACCGTCCACCTGGTGCGCAACTACCGCTCGACGCCGCAGATCCTCGACGTGGGCAACAAGGTGCTGCGCCCGTCCCGGGCCGCGACGCTGCGGCCCACGCGGGCCGCGGGCGCGGCCCCCACCCTCGAGCCTTCCACCACCGAGCGGTTCGAGGCCGATGATGTGGCCGAGTGGCTGCGGCAGCGCAACGCGGCGGGAACCCCCTGGGCAGAGATGGCGGTGCTCTACCGGATCAACGCCCAGGCGCCGGCGCTGGAAGCGGCGCTGAGCGCGCGCGACATCCCCTATTCGGTGCGCGGAAGCGAACGCTTCTACGAGCGGGCCGAGGTGCGCCAGGCCGTCACCGCGATGCAGCGGGCGGCGGAGGCCCAGCCGGAGCAGCCGGCGCTCGAGGCCGTCGACGCCGTGCTCGCGGCCTTGCGCTGGACGCCGGAGCCGCCGTCGGGACAGGGCCGGCAGCGCGAGCGCTGGGAGTCGCTGAGCGCACTGCGCGACACGCTGCGCGAGGAGGCGCTCGGCCACGACGGCTGGAGTGCGCCGGAGGCCGCGGCCTGGCTGACCGAGCGCGCCTCCTGGCAGCACTCGCCGGTGGCCGCCGCCGTCACCCTCAGCACCATGCACGCGGCGAAGGGCCTGGAATGGGACGACGTCGCGGTGATCGGCCTGCGCGAGGGCCTCATGCCGTTCGTGCTCAGTCAGGAGGAGCCCGCGCTCTCGGAGGAGCGGCGGTTGCTCTACGTCGCGATCACGCGCGCCCGCTCGCGGCTGCGCCTCAGTTGGGCGTGGCGCGGTCAGGGCGGGCAGGCCACGCCGTCGCGTTTCCTCGCGAGTGTGGGCCGGCGCGCGGCGCCGCGGGACGACGCCCCCCGCAGGCCGGCGCAGTCGCTGAAGTCGCGTCCCTGCAAGGTCTGCGGAGAGCTGCTGCACTCGGCCACGGAACGCAAACTCGGCCGGCATGAAGACTGCGAGGTGCCCTACGACGAGGAGCTGCTCGCCGCGCTGAAGGCATGGCGCAAGGCCGCCGCCGACGAGGCCAGCGTGCCGGCGTTCGTCGTGTTCACCGACGCCACGCTGCGGGCGATCGCGGAGTCGGCGCCGGGCAGCAGCAGGGAGTTGCTGGCGCTGCCCGGGATCGGCACCGTGAAGGCCGAGCGCTACGGCGAGGCCTGCCTTGAGGTGGTTCAGCGGTTCCGCAGGTAGGAGAGGGAGCGCCGGGAGACGCAGCCCGGTGCGCCGCAGTTGCCGGTCAGGCCCCACCCGGCCGAGATCAGGCCCGGATCGCCGAACTCCCAGCGCCAGCTGGCGCCGATCAGCTCGCTGGTTCCATCGCGCTGGTAGGCGATGGCGGCGAGCCCGGCCCAGCTGAGCGTCCAGGACGCCAGGGCCGGGTCGTCGCCCGATGACGGCTCGTGGGTCAGCGAGATGCGATGGCACCGAGGGCAGCAGCTGGCTCCGCGGGCGAGGAACGGACCTACCTCCGCGAACTGCCCGTCCCACCACGCGTGCAGGACGGGCACCCCCGTCGAGAACAGGATCTCGTCCGCCACCGGCTGCGTGGTGGGCGGCCAGAGGGCGATGGCCAGGCCGCCGTCGTCGGGTAGCGCCAGGCCCGGCGCCGCCGAGTCGTCGAGGGGATGGGAGACGATCCTGAGCCCGCAGCCGGTCAGGATCGTATGTGCGCGGGCGAGCAGGGAGGGCTCGCCGATCAGGTGTGTCGTGTCCATGGCCCGAGCCTGCCCGCCCACTGAGCGCCGGCACGAGCCGAACGCGCACACGGACAACACCTCCGCGATCCGGACAACACCCGCCCGCGACGGCACCGCCCGGACAGGGCGCGAGGGGCGGACCGGCGCTCTGCCGGTCCGCCCCTCGGGCGATCGAGCGGTTCTCAGGCCTTGCCGAGAATGCGGTTCAGGTTGGTACCGCACTCGGGGCACTTGCCCTTGGCCATCTTGGTGCCCTTGTCGTTGACAACCACGTTGCCGCTGGCATGGCGCTTGGCCTTGCACTTGACGCAGTAGAACTCGCCTTCCCAGGTCTCGTCTGCCATGAATTCCTCCTCAAGATCCCTGCTGCCCTCGGGGAATCGGGGACAGCACCTCGTTCACTGTAGCGGGCGGCGGCGGCCAGACGGTGCCGGCCTATCACGCTTCCCCCGGCTCAGCGCGCGAAAAGGGGTCCTGTGGTCCAGACCCGCCTTCCCCTGCGTGCCGAGACCACAGGACCCACTGTGCCGAAGTAAACCGGCTGCGAGGCCGGACGTCAACCCCATAACGCCGTCTCGCGGTCGGGAGTCGGCTAGGGCGTGTTGCGAAAGTGGAAATGGCCTACTCCGCGATGCCCTGGCACACCATCTGCTTCGTTGCACTCGTCGTCGGGAGGACAAACTAGCGA
>DAOLFC010000058.1:0-21886 GCA_035326505.1 Arachnia sp. | reverse complement strand
AGTGCAACGAAGCAGGTGGCGTGCCAGGGCGTCGCGGAGTAGGCCATTTCCACTTCCGCAACACGCCCTATGCTGAACCGCATGGCATTTGAACTGGGCGCGCACGTCGATTCCGTCGATCCGCTGGCGGAGGCGGCGGCCATCGGCGCCGACATCGTGCAGTTCTTCCTCGGCGACCCCCAGAGCTGGAAGAAGCCGGCGACGCTCTATCCCGGCGGCGCGGACGCGCTCAAGGCCGCGGCAGAGGCGGCCGGCGTCGGGCTGTTCATCCATTCGCCCTACATCATCAACGTCGCGTCGCCGAACAACCGGATCCGGATCCCGTCGCGCAAGATCCTGCAGCAGACCCTCGACGAGGCGGCTGCGGTGGGCGCGCGGGGCGTCGTCGTACACGGCGGCCACGTCACCGCCGCCGACGATCCCGAGAAGGGGTACGAGAACTGGCGCAAGTGCATCGACGGCCTGACCATCGAGGTCCCGCTGCTGATCGAGAACACGGCGGGCGGCAACAAGGCGATGGCGCGCTACGAGGAGTCGATCGCGCGCTTGTGGGACGCCATCTCAGGCTCCCCCCACATCGACCAGGTGGGGTTCTGCCTGGATACTTGCCACGCTCACGCGGCCGGCCTGGAGCTGGCCGGCCTCGCGGAGCGGATCACGGCGATCACCGGTCGCATCGACCTGATCCACGGCAACGACTCCCGCGACGCTGCGGACAGCGGCCGCGACCGGCACGCCAACCTGGGGCAGGGATTCGCCGACGGTGCGGCCATCGTCGAGTTGGTGAGAACGGCAGGGGCCCCGGTCATCCTGGAGACCCCCGGTGGGATCGAGGAGCGGCTGGCGGACATGGCCTGGCTCCGCGATCGCTTGTAGACGCAGGGCCCCACCCGAGGCGACTGCTCGGCCGCCGACGTATCAGGACGACCCCCTGATCGCTCTTCCCATCGAAAGGTGTCGGCACCGCGCCGCACCGTCAGGGGAAGGACCCACGATCATGGCCGCACCGGAGTTCTGGGCAGACGGCGTCGCCGGCACCACCATCGGCATCACCGATTGGAATCGCACCGCGTTGGTCACCGACTGGTCGGGGGGCCGGCTGCTGGCGTTCACGAACGGGCATCTGGAGCCGTGGGGCGACGGATACGACGAGCCTGAGGGGGTCGTCTCGATCGGCAACGACGAGGCGCTGATCGTCGAGCGCACCGGCACGCTGCTCCGGCAGAACCTGCTGGCCCCGGGCCGCGCTCATGCGACGGTGGTCGCCACCGGGCTGGGAGCCGCCCATGGCGTGGCCGTCGACGATGATGGCGCCACGGCCTTCGTCACCGACTACGCCGGTGGCCGGGTGCTCGCGATCGATCTGGCCGATGGGGTGAGCACCGTCCGCGCGTCGGGCCTAGGACGCCCGGTGGGCGTGGTCGTCGGCGCCGATGGGGAGCTCTACGTGAGCGATCAGGCGCAGGGCCGCATCGTGCGCGTCGATCCCGACGGAAGCACGGCGCAGGTCCTCGGCGGGCTCGTCGCGCCGTTCCTGCTGTCCTGGGCCGACGCCGAGCGCACGCGCCTGCTGGTGCCGGAGCGGTCGCCGCTCCACCGCGTCGGCATCGTGGACCTGACGGCCGACATCCCGGCCCTCGTCCCCCTGGTGCGGTGGGGGGTCCGGCAGCCGTCGCAGGCGCTCGTCATCGGCGACCGCCTGGTGATTCCCGGGCAGTCCCGGGTGCTCGCCGTCGACGTGACCAACGGGCTGGAGCCGAGAGTCGCGCTGGAGGTGCCGGACGGGCCGTTGTGGCCCGGGTCCTGGGCGGATGTCCCCGTCGACACCGGGGTCACCGGCCTCACCGTCGACGAACTCGAGATCGTCAGCACGTCCCCCGACCTCGTCGGCATCGACCTGCATCCCGCGGACGACGCCGACCCCCGGCGCCCGCAGATCCGGCTCCTGGCGGGCGTCCAGAGCGGCGAGACGGACATCGTCGCCCGGGTGAAGGCCACGGGCGAGGAGGTCGGCACGGCACGCGTCGAGGTGGGGATCCCGCCCCGCCCCGTCGGCGACGGACCGTCCGCCTGGATGGATTCGCCCGGCGGGCCGCTGCTCCTGCACACCCTGTCGGGCGGGGTCTCGGAGGCGGGCCGGCTCATCCCCAGGGACCTGGCGGGCAACCGCCTGCCCGCGTGGCGCGTGCTCGCGGTGCTCGTCGACACCGGCGACGCCGAGTGGCCGGACGTCGTGCCCCTCGGCAGCCCGATCCAGACGGCGGCGCAGGCCCGCGCCGCGTGGCGGACCACCCTCACCGGGGCGCGCGGGGTGGATGCGTTCTACCGCGAGATCTCGAACGCCCGCCTGGGCGTGGACCTGCGCACCGGCGCCGTGCTCGGTCCGGTGCATCTGGGAGGCACCTGGACGGACTGGTTCTCGCTCGACTCGGACGGCGATTGGGCTGCGACGGCCGAGGTCTTCCCGCGGGTCGTCGACGGGATCAGGAACGCGCCCGGGGTGAACTGGGCCGAGGTGGACTGCGTCTTCATGGTGGTGCGGTCGTCCGCCGGGCGGTTCGTGTGGCCCTCGGCGTCGATCGGCAAGACGCGCTGGGCCGCGGTGCCCGGCGGCGTGATCCCCTTCCCCGTGCCCCGGAACTTCTCCGTCGTGAACATGCCGGATCGGTCGACCCTCTCCTTCACCGACGTCGAGGTCAGCGCGCACGAGATCGGCCACACCCTCGGACTCGACGACCTGTACATGACGTCGGGCTTCTCGTCGGGAATGGCGCCGCGCGACCTCGGCCGCAGGGAGCTGATGTCCGACCAGAGCAACCTGCCGCATCTCTGCACCCGCAACAAGCTGCTCCTCGGATTCCTCGACGCCGCGCACGTCCGATCCTTCCAGGCGGGCATCGCGGAGACCGCCGTTCCGATCACGTTGTCGGCGATCTCGTCGGGCGTTCCCGCGGCGAACACCTTCGCGGCGATCGAGTTGAGCGCGGGCGACGGCCGCTCCTGGTTCTTCGAGTACCGCGCCCCCGTGCCCGGCAGGCTCGGCGACGCGGGCGGCGTCTTCGGCGCAGGCCGGGTGATCGGCTACGACGCGCTGTCCCACGAGGACCCGCCCGTGGTGGCCGACGCGCGACGGCCGGTGATCATGCTCCGGGACGACGGCGACGGCGAAGGCGCCTCTCTCGTCGCCGGCGAGGACTACGAGACGCTCGACCCGGAGGGCACGCAGGCTCCCCTCTGGTTCCGGCTGGAGGTGGTCAGCACCGGGGCGACGACGGCGAACGTCCTCGTCACCACGGGGCCTGCGCCGCGCCCGGACCCCGCCGTCACCAGGGCGCCGCTGGGCGGCTACGTCAGCCCGTCCATCGAGGTGCGCAACGACGTGATCGAGAACCTGAAGACCGGGATCTTCCCGATCACGTTCACCAACGTGCCGGTGGCGGGGGTCGTCAACCGCATCGTGACGAAGGTGGACAACGGGGGCGCGGCCGACGCGCCCGGCGTCGTCGTCGACGTGTCGGTGCTGCCGTTCAACACCGACGGGCCCAACTCGCCGCGCTGGGACCACGTGGGTGAGGCGGAGGTCGACGTGCCGGCGGGGCAGATGCGCGAGGCCGTCGTCGAGTGGAACCCCGAGACGACGGGGCACTGGTGCGTGCAGACCCGCCTCCGCCATTACCGTCCGGCGGCGCCCGCACCGGAGGAGATCAGCATCTACAACAACGAGGCCCAGACCAACTACGACGTCCTCATCTCCGTCGTGGAGTCGCCGGCGCGGCGGGTGGCGCGACGGATCGAGGTGTTCAACCCGCTGGATCGCGTCGTCGACGCCATCGTCGAGGTCACCCACGACAGCGACCAGTACCGCTGCTTCATCGACCATCAATGGCTGCGGCTGCGGCCCCGCGAGGTGCGCACGGTGACGCTGGAGGTGGAGTCCAAGGCGACCCAGCCCTGGCAGACCGCCGAGGGACTGTTCCGCGACGCGACCACCACCGTACGCACCTGGCTGCCGTCGTCGCGCTGTGCTCCTGGCACCGGCTTCCCGGTGGGGGTGCGCACCATCACGGCCGTGCGCACAACGGCGCGGGTCGTGGAGGCGGGCGAGCGGATGGTCTACGTCGCGTTCGAGGCACCCGCGCTGGGCACCGTCGTGTGGACCGGCGACGCGGTGCTGATGGTGGCCTACAAGGACGGGTCGGAGGAGGTCGTCCACGCCGACGTCGAAAACGGCTTCGCCGGATTCGAGGTGCGGCCCGAGCCCTGGACCGCGACGCTCTACTACTCCGGGGGCCAGGGGTTCGCGCCGATCCTCGGCGAGCCGATCAGCAGCCCCTGGTAGGCGGACGTGGTGGCGGACATGGCCTGGCTCCGCGACCGTCTCTGAACCCGACCACTCCGCCACCAACCGCCCCACCACCAACCACTCCGCCACCGACGCCAGCGTTCTTGCTCGACGCCAGCCTCTCGTCGCAGACGCCTGGCTTATGGCAATCCGCCAGCCGTAGACGGCTGGCGGATTGCCATAGCGCTGGCGTCGAGGTCAGAACGCCGGCGCCTGCGCAACCGCGAACCAAGCCGACACGTGCCAACCCACACGCCCGCCCACCCGCCTCAGCCGACGCGCGGGGCGACACGGCTAGAATGCCCGGGTGCTGACGATGCAAGATGCCCTCCGCCGCCTCTCCGACTACTGGACCTCCCAGGGCTGCCTGACGTGGCAGCCCTTCAACACCGAGGTCGGCGCGGGAACGATGAACCCCGCGACGGTGCTGCGGGTGCTCGGTCCGGAGCCGTGGGACGTGGCCTACGTCGAGCCGTCGGTGCGCCCCGACGACTCCCGCTACGGCGAGAACCCCAACCGCCTGCAGACGCACACCCAGTTCCAGGTCATCCTGAAGCCCGAGCCCGGCAACCCGCAGGAGCTGTACCTCGGCTCGCTGGAGGCCCTCGGTATCGACCTTTCCCAGCACGACGTGCGCTTCGTCGAGGACAACTGGCAGCAGCCGGCCATCGGCGCGTGGGGCCTCGGCTGGGAGGTGTGGCTGGACGGCATGGAGATCACCCAGTTCACCTACTTCCAGCAGGTGGGCGGGCAGAACCTGGACCCGATCCCCGTCGAGCTCACCTACGGCGTCGAGCGCATCCTGATGGCACAGCAGGGCGTGACGCACTTCAAGGACATCGTCTACTCCATCGCCTCCGACGGCCGCCCCGTCACCTACGGCGAGGCCTTCGGCCAGCAGGAGTATGAGATGAGCCGCTACTACCTGGACGACGCCGACGTCGAGGCCAACCGCCGGCTGTACGAGACCTACGTCGGCGAGGCCACCCGGATGGTGGAGAAGCGTCTGCCGGTGCCGGCGCACTACTACATTCTCAAGTCGAGCCACGCGTTCAACGTGATGGACGCCCGAGGCGCCATCTCCACCACGGAGCGCGCCAAGGCCTTCGCGACGATGCGCCGCCTGATGCGCGACACCGCCGCGCTCTGGATCGAGCGTCGCGAGGAGCTGGGCTTCCCCCTCATGCGGGACCAGTCTTCGCTCCTTGAGGTGCGGAGCGAAGCGGAGCCTCGAAGGGAGCTCCCCGAGCCTCGAAACGAGCTCTCCACCACCCCCCAGACCCTCGCCCTGGAGATCGGCGTCGAGGAACTCCCGCCTCACGTCGTGCCGCAGACCGTCGACGCGGTGCGCGCGGCCCTCACCGAGAAGCTGGCAGCCACCCGTCTCGCCCACGGGGCAATCACCGTCGACGGCACCCCGCGACGCATCGTCGCGGTCATCGACGACGTGGCCGCCGGCGAGCCCGACGCCACCCAGCTGCGCAAGGGCCCCAAGTGGGCCGCGGCCTTCGACGGCGACGGCAACCCCACCAGGGCGCTGCAGGGATTCATGCGCGGCCAGGGCGTCGGCGCCGAGCAGGTGGTCAAGGCCACCATCGGCGGCAACGAGCATGCGGCCGTCGAGGTCACGGTCGAGGGCCGGCACGTGCTGGACGTGGCCGGCGAGATCTTCGCCGCCGTCGTGGCCGGGCTGCGCGCCGAGAAGAACATGCGCTGGAACGACGCCGACCTGTCGTTCTCACGGGCGATCCGCTGGCTGGTGGCGCTCTGGGGCGAGGCCGTCGTACCCGTGACGGTCTCCGGGCTGACCGCCGGTCGCACCACCTACCTGCAGCGGCCCGTCGCCGGTGAGGAATCGGGTCGCCGCTCGGATGGGGCCCTCGTCGGCTACGTCGACGTGCCCTCGGCCGCCGACCTGCTGCCGACCATCGCCGCCGGTGCGATCGAGCTGTTCACCGAGCAGCGCCGCGCCAGCGTCGTCGAGCAGGCCACCGCGCTGGCCGCGGGTGTGGGTGGCACCGTCGACATCGAGGCCGAGGCGGCCGTCGTCGACGAGATCACCAACCTCGTCGAGGACCCGCACGGCGTGCTGGGCGACTTTGACGAGCGCTACCTCGACCTCCCCGAGCGCATCCTGACCACCGTGATGCGCAAGCACCAGCGCTACCTGCCGGTGTACCGCGACGGGAAGCTGGCGCCGCACTTCGTGACCATGGCCAACGGCCTGTGCGACGACGACACCGTGCGCGCCGGCAACGAGTCGGTCATCCGCGCCCGCTACGAGGACGCGCTGTTCTTCTGGAACGCCGACCTGACGACGGCGAAGGCCGACGAGTTCGTGCCCGGGCTGGACAAGCTGACCTTCGAGGACCGGCTGGGCTCCGTCGGGCTGCGGGCGCGTCGGATCGCCGACGTGGCGCTGCGTCTGGGCGAGCGCGTCGGGGTCTCCGGCGACGAGCTGGTCACCTTGGCGCGTGCCGGGGAGCTGGCCAAGTTCGACCTGGCCACGCAGATGGTGGTCGAGATGAGCTCGCTGGCCGGCTTCATCGCCCGCGAGTACGCCGTCCGCATGGGCGAGACGCAGGCGGTTGCCGACGCGCTGTTCGAGATGGAGCAGCCGCACACCTCGGCCGACCCGGTCCCCGCCTCCGTCCCTGGCGCGCTGCTGGCGCTCGGCGATCGCTTCGACCTGCTGGCCGCCATGTTCGCGCTGGGCGCCAAGCCCACCGGCTCGTCCGACCCCTTCGGCCTGCGCCGCGCGGCGCTGGGCGTGGTGCGGATCCTGCGCGAGTCGGCGGGCACCCCGCTGGAGTCGCTGACCATCCGCGCCGGCCTCGAGGACGCCGTCGCGCGCCTGGCCGAGCAGGGTGTGGACGTGGCCCCCGACGCGGTCGACGCCGCGCTGGAGTTCACGATCGGCCGCTTCGCCCAGTTGCTCCGCGACGAGGGCACCTCTGCCGATCTGGTCGCCGCCATCCTGCCCGCCGCCGACGCCCCCGGCCGCGCCGCCCGTCTGCTGTCGGAGCTGTCGGCGTCGGCTGAAGATCAGCGTCTCCGGGATCTGGTCGCCACCCTGGTCCGGATCACCCGCATCCTGCCGGAGTCTGCGCTCCTTGAGGTGCGGTGCGGAGCGGAGCCTCGAAAGGACGCCACCCGCTCGTTCCTCTCGGAGCCCGCCGAACTAGTCCTAGCCGAGGCTGTCGACGCGATTCCCTCCGGCACCGCCGAGCAGCCGATCTCCGTGATCCTCGACCGCACCGTCGACGTGGTCGCCAAGGCCTCGACGTTCTTCGACGAGATCCTGGTCAACGCGGAGGACGCGGATGTGCGCGCCGCCCGCCACGGCCTGCTGGCCGCGGTCCTGGCCCTGGCTCCGTCGGACATCGACTGGAAGGCGGTCGACACCGCCCTGGGGTGATCCCTGTTGACAGCCCCGATGATCCTGAGCTCCTCACCCCAGGATCATCGGGGCTGTCAACGTCCGTATGGTGACGTCCGTAACCCCGATCCGGCGACCAACCGAACGGATTCGACCCCGTTACCCCGGTCTCCTCACAGCCCGCTCGGACGCGGCTAGGGAAGGAAGGGCCGGTAGCGCTCGTAGTAGAGGTCCTGAAAGTGTCGGAAGGTGTCCTGTAGGTACCCCGGCGTCTCGTCGTACTCAGCGAGCCCTCGGTAGTAGAAGGCCTTCTCCTCATCGGTCACGATGAACGGCATGATGCCGTTGGCCAGACACTGACCGAACATGATGAGGCGGCCGACGCGGCCGTTGCCGTCCTGGAAGGGGTGGATCGACTCGAACCGGTGGTGAAAGTCGCAGATGTCCTCGAAGGCCATCTCCGAAGGGGTTGCAGCCAGCAGATCGTCCATGGCTCGGGCGACATTGGCGGGTGAGGTCGTCCTCCTACCCCCGACCTCGTTCTCAACGCGCTTCCAGTCCCCGCCCGCGAACCACGACTTCTCCGCATCGGCGGTACCCGTCTTGAGCACGCTGTGATAGTCCTTGAGGACTTCCGCCGTCAGGGGCTCTCCGACGCGATCAAGCATCGCGTCGAATATGCGGAAGTGGTTGGCCATCTCGATGACATCGTCGACGAGGGCATCGCCGAGCACGGTGCGGGTTTCGTAGATGTAGCGGGTCTGAGCCTCGGTGAGGCGGCTTCCCTCGATCCGGTTGGTGTTGTAGGCCATCTGGATCTGGTTCAGGTGGTAGAGCCCGCCCTTCAACTTCATCGCCCGCTGCTCGCGGAGCGCCTCCGCGAAGGCCCGCGCATTGATCAGGTACTCCTCAGCCATGGCTCCATCTCTCTACACCCTCCGCCTCTGCGGGGCATTCGTGGGCTCCCGGAAGAGTAGCCGACGTGGCTAGACTCGACTTCGGCAGATGCTCCCATCATAGGGATGAGCCCATATGAGGGGCTGGGGTCTCCGTGTTCCCCACCGCGGTGGGAATGATCCGAAGTCCGGCGCGGGTGAATCGTCCCGCAGCGGGTGCTCCTCACGCGCTGGGGATGATCCGGACTCAGTTCAAGCTTTCCGAGCACGACCTGGTCCCTCGGCACGTCGTGGAGGATCCGCGGCGGCCCATGATCAGCTCATTGATGTGCTGGCTTCATTACTCGGTCGCCACGGGCTCAGCCCGTGGCGACACCTAGGATTCACCATCCCCACGGCTCTTCAGCGCAAACGAACCGACGCTGCTTTGCGGGGTCGTCTTCGCGCGCCGGGTCTGGGCTCGATGCCACGTAGTTTAGTTATTAGGCGGCTTGTGGGGGGATTTGGTGGTGTCGGATCGTGGGGGGCGTGTCGTGCCTCAATCACCCGGTCATCCACCTGCCACTGCCTCACTGGGCAAGCTGCATCCGCCGAGACGATTCGACGCGTAACACGACGGTGTCCGTAGGCACCGTTCCAGGCGTCCTGAGTTGTGACGCCCTGGCGTGATGCCGAGGAGACCCGGGTGGGCGGAAACTCACTTTGCTAGGTCAGCCTCGGCCTGTCAGTTCTGCCTGCTACGTTCTGGGGCATGGTCAATTGGGCTCACTCACGCAACGTTGCGGGCGAGCGGCACTCGCTAGCCGATCACCTGCGGGGAACTGCTGCTCTCGCGCGCACGTTCGCCGAACCCTTCGGCGCGGGCGACCTCGCCTACGGCGCTGGGCTCCTTCACGACGCCGGCAAGGTCTGCATCGAGTGGCAGCGCTACCTCCTCGCGCGTGAGAACAACACTTGGAGAGGGCGCAAGATCCCTCATAAAGAGACCGGCGCATACCTCTACGGCGCGGTAGCGAAGTCTCCCGGGGTGTTGGCCATCCTCGGGCACCACGGAGGCATCCCGGACTGGGTACCCGGGGCGACCTTCACCGACCTGAACCCACCATCCCCGGAGACCATAGAGGCCCTGCTATCGATCGTGCCGGAAGCGGCGCAGTTCCTGGAAGGCCCAGCTCGGGTGCCTTCCACCTGGAAGTCGGACCGATCCCTTGATCTCCGCGTGCGAATGCTCCATTCCGCGCTCGTCGATGCCGACTGGCTTGACACCGCTGCACACTTCAATGCCACCGAGGTCAGCCTCACACCCGCAGCCGACTTCGAGGCAGCACTCGATCGTTTTCTGGCGGCTCGTGCCGCTCTCTTGACAACCCGTACAGCATCACCGCTTGATGATGCGCGCGGCAACCTGTTCGACGACTGCCTTGAGGCTTCAGCGCTTCCCCCAGGGATATTCCGGCTCCCTGCACCAACAGGCTCAGGCAAGACGATGTCGGCTGCTGCGTTCGCTCTCGCGCACGCGGCCCACAACAACCTGAGAAGGGTCATCGTGGCTGTACCGTTCTTGACGATCACCGAGCAGAACGCGGCTGTCTACCGTCGGCTCCTAGGCAGCGACTTCGTGGTCGAGCACCATAGCGGGGCACACCACGAGGAAGGAACTCTCCGATCCCGCTCCGGTGTCGAGAACTGGGATGCGCCTTTCATCATGACAACGACGGTCCAGTTGTTCGAGTCCCTGCTCTCCAACCGGCCGAGCCGCACCCGCAAGCTTCATCGTCTCGTTAGGTCGGTGATAGTTCTTGATGAACTCCAGGCGGTGCCAGTCCATGTGCTGCCGGTTGTGCTCGACGTGCTTCAGCGCTTGGTCAACGACTTCGGCGCTACCGTCCTCCTCGCATCAGCCACCCAGCCCGCGTGGGATGATTTGGACGCCTGGCGGCATGAGAAGACCGATGCCCAGATCCATGAGATTGTGGCGAAGCCGGCGGAGTTCTACGCACAGTTTCAGCGCAGCCGCTTCGATTGGCGACACTTCAGCACGCGGGCAGACCTCGTCTCCGAAGTAGCCCGGCAGACGAGTGCTCTCGTCGTCGTCAACACGACGAGAGACGCTCGCACGATTGCACAGGAGCTTTCCCAGGATGTCGATGCTGAGGTCCTGCACCTCTCCACCCGCATGTATCCGGCCCACCGGCGTTCGGTCTTGCGACGTCTGCGTGAACTTCAAGAAACGGACTCTCCGGTTTTTCTGGTCTCCACCCAGCTCGTGGAGGCCGGTGTCGACTTGGACTTCCCGGTAGTGTTTCGCGCCGTCGCACCAGCGGAGAACCTCATCCAGGCGCAAGGACGGTGCAACAGGGAGGGGCACCGGCCTGACGGACGAACGATCATCGTCGACTGTCCCGAGCTGGGAAGGCTCCGCGAGTACGACACCTCGATCGCGGTCACACGGCGGAACTTCGAGCATGACGCGTCGCTGCTTGCCGATCCCCGAGTCGTCGACGATTACTACCGCGATCTGTATAAGACCCTGGGCGTGGACGGCCTGAAGGAGGCCGAATCGATCAACGATGCACGAGCGCGTCTCCAGATGGCCACGGTGTCTAGGGATTTCAAGATGATCAAAGACTCGGGCATTTCCGTCGTGGTGGGCGACGCGGAGGAGGCGGCAGCCTTGCTGGACAACCTGCACCAGCGGATCGTCGGCGGACACGCTGTGACGCCCGCCGAACTCAGGCCGCTGCGGGAGTATGCAGCGACCTTGCCTGAACGGTACGCGCAAAGCGCCTACCTGACGCAGCACGCGTCCGGCGTTCTTGTCAGTGTCGGCTGCTACAACTGGCTTACGGGACTGAACCCGGACGACGAAACCCCTCACGACTCGATCTGGTGAACAAAGGAGAGAAATGCTTACACTTCCGAAGCTAGACGGGAATCCCCCACTCGTCGTGGAGGTCTGGGGCGATGCAGCACTATTCACACGCCCAGACTCGAAGGTCGAGCGTCAGAGCTATCCCGTCATGACCCCGACCGCCGCAGTCGGCCTACTTGAGGCGATCTTCTGGAAACCAGAGTTTTCCTGGCAGGTATGCGTGATAGAGGTCCTCGCCCCCATCCAGGAAGCAACGGTACGTCGCAACGAAACGGTGCGTGTGGTCTCGAAGGATGGAGCGTTGGCAGGCGAGACGGTTGACACCGCTGCCCACCGGACCCAGCGCGCGTCCACCTACCTCCGCGATGTCCGCTACCGCATTCACGCACACGTCGTGCTGCGTCCGCACGCCTCCGAACCGGCAGCGAAGTACCGCGATCAGTTCAGACGGCGAGTCGAACGCGGGGCTTGTTTCAGCCAGCCCTATTTCGGAACTCGGGAATTTCCGGCGAACTTCGGCCCGGCCAGCGATCGCCAACCGATCTCACTTACCACTGATTTGGGAGTCATGCTGCACTCCATCATGCATGGGCAGCACGGAAGAGACCCCCGTTCTCATTGGTTCACTGCACGCCTAGATCAGGGGATCCTTCACGTCCCGAAGGACGGCATCGCGGTAGAGGTGGGGCCGTGAGAACGCTCTTCAGCCACCTCGTCATCTTCAGCCGAGAGCATGGAAAGGCTCTCGCCTACCACGCGGAGGCGACCTTCCTTTGGGAGCTCGTCCTCAACACCGATGGCACACCACGCTCCACGACGCTGGCTCCTTTGACCACGCCCCAGACCGACCCGCAACGCGCAGCCAGACCCGGCCGCACCGTCACTGCCCCGCGGATGACGCGCACCCGCGGGATTCTGCCGATGGTGGGTTCCGACGACATTGCTTATGTACTTGGGTGGGTCACGCCGCCGGATCCCAAAGCGAGCGTCTCGGAGGAGAAACGTCTCCGCGCCATCGAGGATGCCGCCAACCGTCATGCAGCCTTCTGCGCACTCCATCGCGCATGGGCCGCTTGCGCTGATGCCGAGCTAGATCCAGTGCCGCGGGCAGTAGTTCAGTTCCTTGAGCACCACGTCGACAAGATCGAGCAGCCAGACTCGTTCACTTCCAAGGACGGTGTCCTCATTCGGGTCGGCAGTGACTTGGCTGTCGAGGCGTCCACCGCTGCGTCCTTCTGGGCCCAACATGTACGCCGGATCAAAGGCTCGGGGCGCACCGGCATCTGCCTTACCTGCGGCCGGCACGCGCCCCTCGCCGACACACTTCCCCAGGTCGTCAAGAGCCGCCATGTCCCGGGCGGTCAGTCCTCCGGCGTCGCCCCGATCAGCATCAATGAGAAGGTCTACGGGTACGGGCTGAAGGACGGGCTTGGGCAGGTCCCCCTGTGCGAAGAGTGCGCCCGGGCTATCCCAGATGCCTTGAACACCCTCTTGGAGTCCGACGAGCACCGCCACAAGACGCCAGAATCCGTCCATGTGTGGTGGCTCGAAGGTAAGTACGAGAAGGAGCTAATCGAACTGGATGTTCCGCCAGATGCCTCAACTGTGAGGCATCTGGCGGAGAGTCCGGACGTCGGAAGGCCGGCAGCGCAACAAACCAACCTCGCCGAGTTCCATTCCCTAACGATGACTGGCAACTCCGCTCGCCTGGTAATCAAAGAGTGGTTCCACCGGCCGGTGCAGGAAATCCAGCACAACGTTGCCAGATGGTTCCAGGACACCCAGCTACCTGAAGCACAGGGCGGCAATGCACAGTTTGCCCCGCTCTGGCTACTCGCCGCGAGCACCGGTCGCTACGACTCGACTAGAAAACGATATATGACGCCGGCCACCCCAGGCGGTGGTCACCCACATGGCATCACAGACACTCTGAGAAGCGCGGCTCTCTCCAACTCTGCAATACCCATGACTGTGGCGACGCATCTAGTCCAGCGCGTAGCCGCCGACCAGATTGTCGACACCATCCGAGCTGCCCTGCTTCGCTGCTATCTCATTCGCTCAGCACACACGAAAGAAGGTCCAATGCCTGGGCTAGATCCGAATCATCCATCCGCTGCCTATCAGCTGGGTCGCCTCCTGTCGGTGTACTCCGATGTTCAGTACAGCTCAGCCCGCCTGGACGGCGGACAGGTGCCCAATTCGACCTTCGCCGACAAGTATCTTGCCGGAGCCATCACCTCCCCGCGTCTGGTGCTTACCGCAGGTGCAAAGCAGTCCTCTGCCTGGCTCACAAAGCTCCGCCGTGCCCGCAAGAACCACTTCGCCGAACGCCGCATCGACGAGATCGTGTCCCGGCTCGACAGCAACGATCCGGGACCGGTCCGCGCCACCATCGACGAGCAGGCCCTCTTCATCCTCGGCTACCAGCATCAGGGTGCGCATGACAGGAACGAACGAGACCTAGCAACCCAACGCCGCGCTGAAGCCGATTCCTCGACCCCCGACACCTCCGACCGATAGGACACCCATGAGCACGCACACTGATCCCACTGTTCGCCATGACATCGTCATGCTCTTCGACATCACCGACGGAAACCCGAACGGTGATCCCGACGCAGGAAACCGCCCTCGCGTCGACCCAGAGACGGGCCACGGCCTCATCACCGATGTCTCCATCAAGCGCAAGATCCGCGACACGATCGTTGTGGCGGCCGGGGATCAGCCGGGGTACGGCATCTTCGTCAGGGCTGGGACCGCGCTGAACAGCACCCTGGAGCGGTCCTACCACGAGACGGGATTGAAGGTCGATAAGAAGACGACCAACGCTGATCCCGCGCGGGCTTGGCTGTGCGAGAACTACTTCGACATCCGCCTCTTCGGTGCGGTCTTGAGCTCCGGAAACACGCCCGCCCTGGGACAGATTCGCGGCCCGCTGCAGGTCTCCTTCGGCCGCAGCTTCGACCCCGTCACCCCATCCGAACACGCAATCACCCGTCAGGTCCACACCACCGAGAAGGACGAGAAAGAGAAGCACGGAGGCACGATGGGCAACAAGTGGACCATCCCCTACGGCCTGTACAAGACCACCCTCTCGTACTCCGCGACGCGCGGTGTGCAGACCGGTGTGACTGAACAGGATCTGGTTCTTCTCTACCGGTGCCTCGAGAACCTCTTCGACCACACGTCGAGTGCAGCGCGTGCGACTATGGCAACGCGCAAGTTGTTCGTGTTCACTCACGACGACGCCTTCGGAAAGGCTCCGATGCATGCGCTCGTCGATCGGGTCAAGATCGCTCGTCGCGAAGGCGTTGACCTGGCACGCTCGTTTGACGACTACGTGGTGTCGGTCGACCAGGAAAACCTGCCCAACGGAGTCACCCTCGACGAGTTGACGTAGTGGACCAAGACTGGCTGCCTCTGTCGATCGTCGAGCACCATGCCTTCTGCCCACGCCAGGCCGCTCTCATCCACCAAGACGCGCAGTGGATGGCCAACGCGCACACGGCACAGGGTGAGGCGGACCACTCGGCTGTCGACAGAGCAGTGGAGTCTCGTCGTCGCGACGGCACAGTGACTTGGACGTCGCTGCCCGTATGGAGCCGACAACTCCGCATCGGTGGCATCTGCGACGTTGTCGAGTTGGTGGACGGTGTTCCCCGGCCCGTCGAGCACAAGCCTCAATGGAAACGAAACAACATGCCCGCACTGCAGCAGCTCGCTGCGCAGGCCCTTTGTCTTGAGGAGATGTTCGGCGTCCCCGTTTCAGTAGGCATCATCTACACCAAAAAGGACAACCGGAGACACGAAGTAAGCATCGATGCGAATCTCCGAGCAGCCACTCGCACTACAGTCGACGCTTGTCACCGGCTGCTGGCGCTGGTCGACCTGCCCGTTGCTCCAAACGATCGGCGGTGTCAGGGCTGCTCGCTTCGCGACGTTTGCGGGATCGAATGGCTGCCGCCCCGTCACTCGGCATTCGCCACAGCAGAGTTGGGAGACTGGTAATGGACATCGGCGATGTAGTCTTCGTCTCCACTCCGGGGACCCAGCTGACCTTGGAGGGCGATGCACTGCGCATTCGCGTACCCGATCGCCCTGGACGCCACATCGTGCCGCTCCTCCGCGTCGACTCTCTGGTCCTCTGGCACGGCGTGAACATCACGCCAGAGGTTCTGCAGTGGTGTACCGCCCACGGTGCGCATGTCTCTTGGATCACGCAGAACGGAAAGCTGGTCGCAAGCATCACGGGGAACGAACCACTGCGCGCAGAACTCCGGCTTGCCCAGTACCGCGCTCACGAGAACGCCGCGCATCGGCTTGAGCTGGCTTCCGCCTTCGTAGCCGGCAAGCTCCAGAACTACCGGCAACTCCTGCTAAAGGCAGCTCGCGACGCACCTTCCGGTCGTCAGGAAAAGCTGCGCCTCGTTGCAGAGGACCATCGCCAAGGCATCAGCACGCTTGGGGATGCGTCAACATTGACCGAAGTTCTAGGAATCGAAGGCCAAAGCGCACGGTCCTACTTCGGCGCACTCAACGAACTGGTCCCGTCAGCGTCTGTAGGACGGTCTCGACGCCCACCGCTGGACCCCTTCAACTGCTATCTATCCGCGGGCTACGCCCTCCTGAGGTCCGCTGTCATGGCAGCGCTGGTACATGTTGGCTTGGATCCCGCCGTCGGCTTCCTGCACGGATCGCGTGGCAGCAAACCATCCCTGGCTCTCGATCTGATGGAGGAGATGCGCGCACTACTCGTCGACCGTCTCATCGCAACGATGTTCAACCGAAACGAGATCAAGCCGATGTACTGGCGCGAGGTCGCGGGCGGAGAGGTGATGTTGAGCGATACCGGATGGAAACACCTGTTGGGCGCCTGGGTGGAGAGCCGCCAGCGCGAATGGCCCCATCTGCTCGCTGGTCGCAAGGTCCGCGCTGCTGAGATTCCGATACTTCAGGCCCGCCTGCTGGCGCGACACCTGAGAGAGCCCATGCACCCCTACATCCCCTGGCTGGTCGCCTGATGATCGAAGCCATTGTGCTCTACGATGTCCGCACCGCAGATGTGCAGGGGCAAAGGCGACTGCGCGAGGTGGCGAAGCTCTGCGAAGGGATCGGTCAACGCGTACAATATTCGGTCTTTGAACTTCGATGTACCGAAGCTCAGCTCATCAAGCTTGCCGCTCAACTACGCGGCACGATCGACAACACCGATTCGGTTCGTATCTATCGCACGACCCGAGGAACCCTAGATCGGGTCCAACTCATAGGCTCCTCAGTCGAGACACCTTTGCCAGGTGCCACAATTATCTAGGTTCGGAACCCGAAGCTAGCACGCTGGCGAGCGCAGGGTTCTGAGCCGAAATCCCCAGTCAACAGGCAGTACCTCGCCCAGATCCGTCTTTAGTATCTGAACGAGGTCAACAAAACCGCTTGTCGGCCAGGGTGGCGCTGCCCCTGCGGGGGCAGCGAGGATCGCAACACCCATGCTGTCACTTCGGGTAGCAGGTGTTGGAGTGGCGCTGCCCCTGCGGGGGCAGCGAGGATCGCAACGCCGCTGTAGTAGCCGTGGATTACCGAGTCGGGGCGTGGCGCTGCCCCTGCGGGGGCAGCGAGGATCGCAACCGATCAGCCATGGTCAGCGCCTTGCGGATGTTGCGGGTGGCGCTGCCCCTGCGGGGGCAGCGAGGATCGCAACTGCGACGACGTGGCCCTGTGTCGGCTCAGCGTGGTGGTGGCGCTGCCCCTGCGGGGGCAGCGAGGATCGCAACGACTCGCGGCCCCCGCAGATCGATCGCACGATCACGTGGCGCTGCCCCTGCGGGGGCAGCGAGGATCGCAACGTCGACGAGAACATCGGCGAGGAAATCCCGCCGCTGTGGCGCTGCCCCTGCGGGGGCAGCGAGGATCGCAACCTCGCCGATATCCGACCCGTCGAGGTTAAGTTCGCGTGGCGCTGCCCCTGCGGGGGCAGCGAGGATCGCAACTGCGCACCACGGAAACCGTGGAGCGCCTGACCATGTGGCGCTGCCCCTGCGGGGGCAGCGAGGATCGCAACTACGTGTTGCCGGCCGGGTTCCGGGACGACGTGTCGGTGGCGCTGCCCCTGCGGGGGCAGCGAGGATCGCAACTACCGGTCGACGGGCTACCATCCCCGCACCGGGGCCGGTGGCGCTGCCCCTGCGGGGGCAGCGAGGAT
This sequence comes from Arachnia sp., assembly GCA_035326505.1. GTDB lineage: Bacteria > Actinomycetota > Actinomycetes > Propionibacteriales > Propionibacteriaceae > Arachnia. The sequence continues at coordinate 4,204 of DAOLFC010000058.1, read as the reverse complement.
CGCAACGGCGACTGGCTCGCTATTGCCGTCACATGCGACGGTGGCGCTGCCCCTGCGGGGGCAGCGAGGATCGCAACAGCGCGGTGATGCTGGCGCGGGTCTCGTCGAGGAGTGGCGCTGCCCCTGCGGGGGCAGCGAGGATCGCAACCTGCCCGGGGGTCGCGGCATACCGGGCCGACGTGAGTGGCGCTGCCCCTGCGGGGGCAGCGAGGATCGCAACACCTCGCTGCCAGAGGGCAGGATCACCGGCTCACGGTGGCGCTGCCCCTGCGGGGGCAGCGAGGATCGCAACTATGTCGACGCGCTGCATCTCCACCAGCACCTCGTGTGGCGCTGCCCCTGCGGGGGCAGCGAGGATCGCAACTGCTGCGAGCGGGCAATGAGATCGCGCTACCGACCGGTGGCGCTGCCCCTGCGGGGGCAGCGAGGATCGCAACCCCGATAGACCCGACCTCGTGCCCGGATCTTGATGGGTGGCGCTGCCCCTGCGGGGGCAGCGAGGATCGCAACTTCGATCTCTGGTCTGACCTGGACACCTGGCATCGGTGGCGCTGCCCCTGCGGGGGCAGCGAGGATCGCAACCTCGTCGAGCAGGCCAAGCAGCTCGGGCTGCCGCGTGGCGCTGCCCCTGCGGGGGCAGCGAGGATCGCAACCCATGCGGCGAGCGACTGCCGACCCTGCTGCAGCGCGTGGCGCTGCCCCTGCGGGGGCAGCGAGGATCGCAACATCGAAGTCAGCCGCAAGAACGGCAAGTCGACGATGTGGCGCTGCCCCTGCGGGGGCAGCGAGGATCGCAACTGGGTAGGCCTCGACAAGACTGACCTGTCCGCCGCGTGGCGCTGCCCCTGCGGGGGCAGCGAGGATCGCAACTCGGCCATGCCGTCGATGAGCTGCTCGGGCGGTATGTGGCGCTGCCCCTGCGGGGGCAGCGAGGATCGCAACCCGCCGAACCAGCTTTGGAAGCAGAGGTTGCTGCTGGTGGCGCTGCCCCTGCGGGGGCAGCGAGGATCGCAACCCGCGTCGACAAGGACGGTGCCGTGCACCGTGAACGTGGCGCTGCCCCTGCGGGGGCAGCGAGGATCGCAACCGGGAGGGCCGCTCACCGGCCTACCCGAAGAACCGTGGCGCTGCCCCTGCGGGGGCAGCGAGGATCGCAACTACACAGGCGCCCTCGCCGGTGCGGAGATCCAGTCGAGTGGCGCTGCCCCTGCGGGGGCAGCGAGGATCGCAACCAGTGGTAGCGCCATCTAGACCACTCACGTCAGCGTGGCGCTGCCCCTGCGGGGCAGCGAGGATCGCAACTATACGCAGCAGTATCCGGGCTCGGGGGCTGCCGGTGGCGCTGCCCCTGCGGGGGCAGCGAGGATCGCAACTTCGAGTCCCAGCCGCGGTTGCAGGCGATCGGCAGGTGGCGCTGCCCCTGCGGGGGCAGCGAGGATCGCAACTTCGCCGAGCCGCTCGCGAAGACAGGCTCGGCCGAGTGGCGCTGCCCCTGCGGGGGCAGCGAGGATCGCAACCGCAGCAGGTCCCGCGAACGCCGCACAGCCTGAGAGTGGCGCTGCCCCTGCGGGGGCAGCGAGGATCGCAACCTGGGAACGGGCACAGCACATCCTGGAAGCCCACGCGTGGCGCTGCCCCTGCGGGGGCAGCGAGGATCGCAACTGCGCGATGCTGGCCGGACGTGGCCCCGTCTACCGTGGCGCTGCCCCTGCGGGGGCAGCGAGGATCGCAACGGCGATGTGCAGCGCACCATCGGCAAGATCGTCGCGTGGCGCTGCCCCTGCGGGGGCAGCGAGGATCGCAACCTCAAGGAGCTGGAGGTGGACCAGACACAGAAGAGTGGCGCTGCCCCTGCGGGGGCAGCGAGGATCGCAACTGTGTGGAGCGTCGCCCAGGATGCGGGTGTTGGGGTGGCGCTGCCCCTGCGGGGGCAGCGAGGATCGCAACCAGCTGGTGCAGCACACCGGCCAGCGGGACTTCGCGTGGCGCTGCCCCTGCGGGGGCAGCGAGGATCGCAACCCCTTTTGTTTGGAGTTCGGTGCCCACGGTGGGCAGTGGCGCTGCCCCTGCGGGGGCAGCGAGGATCGCAACCTTAGCGCCTCCGGCGTCAAGGCCGGCGACGACATGTGGCGCTGCCCCTGCGGGGGCAGCGAGGATCGCAACGACGAGGTGCTCATCGCCCACCCTGGCGCCGGATTGTGGCGCTGCCCCTGCGGGGACAGCGAGGATCGCAACGATGGTGACCATGCCCCACCCGGGCACATCTCGGTGTGGCGCTGCCCCTGCTGGGGCAGCGAGGATCGCAACGCCCAGATGGCCACGAACCTCGAGCACGACCGGCGTGGCGCTGCCCCTGCGGGGGCAGCGAGGATCGCAACAGCTGCTCCGCCTCGGGGGCGGGCTTGTGGTCGAGTGGCGCTGCCCCTGCGGAGGCAGCGAGGATCGCAACCTGGCCGACCCCGATGCTCACGAGGCGCTCCGGGAGTGGCGCTGCCCCTGCGGGGGCAGCGAGGATCGCAACGCCGGCTTGATGCGATGGCAGGTGCCGCTGGAGGGTGGCGCTGCCCCTGCGGGGGCAGCGAGGATCGCAACGTCTTCGGCCCCATCAAGTCGCTGGCCGAGAAAAGGTGGCGCTGCCCCTGCGGGGGCAGCGAGGATCGCAACCACATCCCACCCGAGCTGGTTGGTGCCCGTGAGGGGTCGCGCTGCCCCTGCGGGGGCAGCGAGGATCGCAACCTGCGTGGCCACGAGACTCCGGACCTGCGGTACAAGTGGCGCTGCCCCTGCGGGGGCAGCGAGGATCGCAACGCCCACGAATGGGGTCATCTGCTCGACTACTCCTAGTGGCGCTGCCCCTGCGGGGGCAGCGAGGATCGCAACCTGCCGCGGCCGAGCGGTGGCAGCTCCGGCAGGTGGTGGCGCTGCCCCTGCGGGGGCAGCGAGGATCGCAACCGAGAGTCAGTGGGTTTATGAGAGCCTCTGGCGCGTGGCGCTGCCCCTGCGGGGGCAGCGAGGATCGCAACCCGTCGCCCGCTCCACCGACCACTCCCCGCTCTGGGTGGCGCTGCCCCTGCGGGGGCAGCGAGGATCGCAACGCCGCTATCTGCCTCGCCCTGGTTGTGGCGGTGGTCGGTGGCGCTGCCCCTGCGGGGGCAGCGAGGATCGCAACTGGGATGGCGCCGCGGACCTAGCGCGGTCGGCCGCGTGGCGCTGCCCCTGCGGGGGCAGCGAGGATCGCAACTCCCAGTCGGCCCGGGCCGCAGTCGTCGTCCGGGTGGCGCTGCCCCTGCGGGGGCAGCGAGGATCGCAACATCAGCGACGTTTTGCTCAAGCAGCGCTTCGTCAGGTGGCGCTGCCCCTGCGGGGGCAGCGAGGATCGCAACGCGGACTTCTTTGTCGGGAGCTTGAATGCGGTCGCGTGGCGCTGCCCCTGCGGGGGCAGCGAGGATCGCAACTCTCGACAAGACCGCTGATGCGGCCGAGAGCCTGGTGTGGCGCTGCCCCTGCGGGGGCAGCGAGGATCGCAACAAGGCCGCGAACGGGAACGCCCCCACCACGCTGCCGGTGGCGCTGCCCCTGCGGGGGCAGCGAGGATCGCAACCATGTGGGGTCGATCGTAAATCCGGTCGCGGAGCGTGGCGCTGCCCCTGCGGGGGCAGCGAGGATCGCAACCCCTCGGCATCCCAACGCACCTGACCCCCGCTGACGGTGTGGCGCTGCCCCTGCGGGGGCAGCGAGGATCGCAACCTCATCGATGCCGTCCTCAGCGAGCCACCCGGCCTGTGGCGCTGCCCCTGCGGGGGCAGCGAGGATCGCAACCGGGATTGAGGGATGCTCCCCTCCGCGATAAACCAGTGGCGCTGCCCCTGCGGGGGCAGCGAGGATCGCAACATGGTCGGGGCCGTTTCGGGCGAGGCCGTCGCGGCGTGGCGCTGCCCCTGCGGGGGCAGCGAGGATCGCAACAGCGTCGGTGGTGTCGCGACCCTTGGAACGCTTCTGGTGGCGCTGCCCCTGCGGGGGCAGCGAGGATCGCAACCGCGGATTGGCGTCGTCCCCCGTCGGCGGGACCGGGTGGCGCTGCCCCTGCGGGGGCAGCGAGGATCGCAACCTCAACGAGGCGCAGGCGGCGGGCGAGCCGCATTGGTGGCGCTGTCGCCGGCACGTGAAAACTGACCCCTGGGCGTCGGATGAAACCTGACCCCCT
>DAOLFC010000190.1:0-4109 GCA_035326505.1 Arachnia sp. | reverse complement strand
GTGCAAGCCGCCAGCCGTATACGGCTGGCGGCTTGCACTATGCCAGGCGTCGCGCGTTAAGCCAGGCGTTGAGCATCACACCGCAACTACCATCGGGTCTGTCTGCTTACTCGCCGCCGTCCGCGGACTCGTCGGGCGTGGTGTCCGGCGTGGTGGGATCCGTGTCCGGGGTCGTGGGACCCGGATCCGGCGTGGTGGGATCAGGTGTCGTCGGCTCGGACGTCGTCGGATCGGGACTGGGCTGAGGAGTCGGCGTCGGCTTCGGGGTTGCCGTGGGCTTCGGCGTGGTCGGCGTCGGCTTCGGGGTGGGCTTGACGGTCACCGTGGGCGTCGGCATCGGCCTGGAGGTGGGCGGCTTGACGGTCGCCGTGGGCCTCGCCGTCGCGGTGGGGCGGGGCGTTGCCGTGGGCTTGGTGGTCGCGGTGGGCCGAGGGGTGGGTTTCGCACTGGGCGTAACCGTCGCCGACGGGGTCTCGGACGCCGACGGGGACTCCGCGACGATCGGCTCCAGGCTGCTGGGCGACTCACTGGGTTCCGGGGTCGTGACGATGGGGGTGGGCGTCGTCGACGGGGAGGCCTCCGTCGTGGTTTCGGTCGGCACCGCCACCGGCAGGTCGGAGGCCGTCATGTCGCCGCCGCGCAGGAACGGGCTGAAGGCGAAGAACCCGGCGAGCAGGAGCACCACGACCCCCAGGGCGCCAATCAGGATCACGCCGGTCGGCCTCCTCCTCGCGGGATACGGTTCGTCGCCCGGCAGCGGCTGCGGGAACGGCGGCGCCGGAGGAGGACCGCCGGTAGGCCCGCCCGGTCCGTCGCCGGGCCCGGCGGACGGAGAGCCCGAGCGCTGAGGACGGTAGACGAAGGAGCCGTGGTAGGCGGGACGCCCGTCGTCGTGCGCCGGTCCGTCCACGACGGTGTCCTCCGTCGCGGAGGACGGCGCGCTTTCTGCGTGCCCCTCGCCCGAGGCGCCCGGCGGGAGCGAGGAGCGCTGAGGCCGGTAGACGAAGGAGCCCTGGTAGGCGGGTACGGTCGACGGCGCGGGGTCCGGCGCACCGCCGGCGATCAGAGTGTCTTCTGGGTAGATCGAGGTGGGTTCTGTGTCATTGGCCGACTGCGCAGCCGCGCAGGACGCGCAAACTTCGCTCGGCGACGGCCGGCCGCAGTAACGGCAATGATTCATGGTCGCTTTCCCCTCACGTGGCTTCATGCAACACGGCATGAAATGCTACCCCGGATCTGCTATAAGAGTCGATCCGGCTATCCACGAGACGCCGCGAGGCGCCTAGACTGGCGCGGTGCGCACTATCGTCCTGCTCGGCAGCACCGGCTCCATCGGGGTCCAGACCCTCGACGTGATCTCGACGAGACGGGAGCGTTTCCGGGTCGCGGGACTGGCCGCCTCGGGCAGTAATCTCGCGCTGCTGGCCGCTCAGATCGTGGAGTTCGCACCGGCGATCGTGGCGCTCGCCCGCGCCACCGCGGCGCGCGAGTTGATGCAGTTGCTCTACGCCGAAGCGGACCGGCGGGGATGGAATGCCGGAGAGTTCGAACTGCCCAAGCTGCTCCTCGGGCCGCACGCGGCGGAGCAACTCGCCGCGCAACCCTGCGACGTGGTGGTCAACGCCATCACGGGCGCGGCGGGGCTGACGCCGACCCTCGCGGCTCTGAAGGCCGGCACCACGCTGGCGCTGGCCAACAAGGAGTCCCTGGTGATCGGCGGCCGCCTCGTCACCGGTGCCGCGCGTCGCGGCCAGATCGTCGCGGTGGATTCCGAGCACTCCGCCTTCGCGCAGGCCCTGCGCAGCGGCCGCGCCGACGAGGTGCGCCGCCTCATCCTGACGGCCTCTGGAGGCCCCTTCCGCGGGCGCAGCCGCGAGGAGCTGCGCACGGTGACCCCGCAGCAGGCGATGGCCCACCCCACCTGGGACATGGGGCGGGTGATCACGATCAACTCGTCCACGCTGGTGAACAAGGGCCTGGAGCTGCTCGAAGCCGGCCTGCTCTACGACGTGGATCTCGACGACATCGTCGTGACGGTACACCCGCAGTCCGTCGTGCATTCGATGGTGGAGTTCCACGACGGCTCCACCATCGCCCAGGCGTCGCCGCCCGACATGCGCCTGCCCATCGGCATCGCGCTCACCTGGCCGGAGCGCCTCGCCGACGCCGCCCGTCCCTGCGACTGGACGACGCCGGCGGCCTGGACCTTCGAGCCCCTCGACGCCGAGACTTTTCCCGCCGTCGAACTGGCCCGGCGCGCCGGCAAGGCCGGGGGCACCGCGCCGGCCGTCTACAACGCCGCCAACGAGGCCTGCGTGGACGCGTTCTGCGCGGGACAGCTGAGCTTCCTCGGCATCACCGAGACCATCGCGGCCTGCCTGGACGAGCATCTGGCCGGCGGGCACGTCGCCGACGATGCGCTCACCCTCGACGCGGTGCTGGCCGCGGACGCCTGGGGCCGCGCACGCGCCGCAGAACTCTGCCCGGCCGTGGAGAGCTGAGCCCCGAGGACCGTGATCCGGTGCGCATACGATGGTGATGCACCCGGCCCCAGAACCCATGGCCTCGACACCCCGGAGGATCCGATCATCACCTCACCCGCCTCGATCCGCGCGCGCGGAGCGCGATCATGACCACGATCGCCATGATCGGCTTCGCGCTGCTGTTCTTCGCCCTCGTGATGGCCTCCATCGCGCTGCACGAGGTGGGGCACCTGGTGCCGGCGAAGCTGTTCGGGGTGAAGGTCACCGAATACTTCGTGGGCTTCGGCAAGGAGCTCTGGGCGACGACGCGCGGGGAGACCCGCTACGGCGTCAAGCTGATCCCGCTGGGCGGCTACGTGCGGCTGACCGGCATGTACCCGCCGGCCACAGACACAGGAAGGCCGAAGGGCTGGCTCACCCGGCTCGCCGACGACGCCCGCGCCGTCGAGTACGACACCATCACCGAGGCCGACCGGGGCCGGTTGTTCTACGAGAAGAAGACCTGGCAGAAGGTGGTGATCATGGCCGGTGGTCCGGCCATGAACATCCTCCTCGCCTTCCTGATCTTCCTCGGCCTGAACCTGTTCCACGGCACCTATCAGCCCACCTTGACCGTGTCGTCGGTCAGCGACTGCGTGATCCCCGCCGGACGAACCGAGACGACCTGCCTGCCCGGCGACCCCGCGACGCCGGCCAAGCAGATGGGCATCCAGGAGGGCGACGTGCTGCTCGCCTTCAATGGCGCCCCGCTCACCGGCTGGGAGCAGATGGGCGACCTGATCCGAGACAATCGCGACCGCGCGGCCGTCGTCGAGGTGGAGCGCGACGGGGCCGTCACGACGCTGCCCGAGGCGCATACCGTCCTCAACCACGTTCCCGACCGGCTCGATCCCTCGAAGACCGTCGAGGCGGGTTTCCTGGGCGTCTCGCCGTCCTACGAGCTGGTGCATGGCGGCCCGGTGGCCACCGCGCAGCAGATGTGGACCATGACCAAGCAGTCGGCGGTGGCGCTGTCCACCTTCCCGGTGCGGATCTATCACACCGCGGCCGACCTGGTGACGGGGCAGCCTCGCGATCCGAACGGGCCGCTGTCCATCGTCGGGGCCTCCCTCGTCGCGGGTGAGATCGGCGTCACCGACCAACTGGACGGCAGCGCCCGGGTGGCCACCTGGTTCTCCCTGCTCGGCTCGGTCAACCTCTTCGTCGCGCTGCTCAATCTGGTGCCGCTGGTCCCCTTCGACGGCGGTCACATCGCCGGCGCGCTCTACGAATGGGTGCGCAGAAGGCTGGCGCGGCTCGTCGGCAAGCCCGACCCCGGTCCTGTGGACACAGCTAAAATGCTTCCGGTGGTCTACGTCGTCGGCGGCTTTCTCCTGCTCGGCGGCGTGGTGCTCATCGCGGCTGACATCCTCAGTCCCATCCAACTCTTCTGACGAATAGGAACACCATCATGAGCGTCAACCTGGGCATGCCCGTCGCACCCGCTCCGGTGCTGGCACCTCGCCGGAAGAGCCGCCAGATCAAGGTGGGCACCGTGATGGTCGGCGGCGACGCCCCCATCAGCGTGCAGTCGATGACCACCACCAAGACCACCGACATCAACGGCACGCTGCAGCAGATCGCCGA
>DAOLFC010000057.1:0-22110 GCA_035326505.1 Arachnia sp. | reverse complement strand
AAGGGGGTCAAAATTCACCCGACGCCAGGGGGTCAATTTTCAGGCGGCGTTGACACGAACCTTGCTGAACTTCAGGAGGCGCTCGTCGCGGAAACCCTCGACCTCATCATCATCCCCTCTGTTGGCCCGCTTCCGCGCTTCGAACACCGCATCATTGACTCCGAACTCGTGGTGCTCGTCGAATCGCAATCACAGTCATCCGGTGCTGTCGAGCTCGCGGAGATTGCTGACCGGCAGCTCATCCTCGTGCCTGATACTTGCGGACTCACCAAGTTCACCCGCGACCTCCTCGCTTCACGAGACCTGACGCTGCGCAGCTACCCCGGAGAAGCCCTCAGCTACCAGGTCCTCGAAGAGTGGTGCACGCTCGGACTGGGAGATGCGCTGCTACCCATCTCGCGCGTCACTGATGGCACCTATCGCAGGGTTACCGATGCCGGAACCGATGTGGAAATCTTCTACGAAGCGGTGTGGAGTCCAGGCTCCTTGCTCGCGACTGAACTGAGTGAGCTGGTCGGACTGCTGAGCTCCCCGCCTGCCTAAGACATTCACGCTCGCTATTGCTCCATTCGTCGCACGGGCCTACCCGAGACGAAGCCTGTTTCCTAGCCTGGGATCGTGGTCAGCGTGTGACGAGATCCCACAGCACAAGCCCGATCACGACGAGGCAGCCAACGGTGCCGAACGGCAAATACCAGAGCCCGAGCACCGCAACCACGATCAGCACCACGCCGCCCGCGAATGAGCCGGTGAGGTAGTAGACGAGCGCGACGGGTCAGCGCAGCCTGGAGGTCTCAGACTCACCGGCCGCGCCACGCACGAGGCGGCGGCGTTTAGTGCAATTCCAGGGCTTCCCGTGCGGCGGCGAGCCTGTTGCTGAAGGGCTTCAACCGGGCCTTGCGGAGATTCTCTTTCGCAACCCACCGCGCATCAGGATCGTCCGAGGCAGCGAGCCGTTGAAGAAGTCGAAGCCCGGACTCCACAGAAGCGACGGTGACGACGCTAACCGCGTAGCCGAGGGCTTTGCGCAGCACCCGGACATCGTCATCACGACGATGCTCGGCAGGCACGGCTAGGAGCACGCCCATAGCTTCCTCGATGACCCCGTACGCCTGAGCCGCGCGGCCGGGATCATGCAGGAGCGGGGGCTCAGCGACGGCCGCAACGGCGGCGCGCACCTGAAGCGGGTCACTCGAGCGGAGCCAGGTCTGCACCCCGTCAAGGCCCAAGGACCAGTCATCGGTGAGGATACGTTGCATGCCGGTCGCGGCGAGTTCACGAACCCGCCAGCGAGGATCCGAGGCGGCAAAGGTGAGGAGGTTGCGATCACCGAGGGCACCGGCTGCGAGAGCCGCGCACGCAGGCAGAAACTCGGAGACTTCATCAGAGATGACCGCCATGAAGCGGGCGGGTCGGGCCAACCAGGCGCCGAGAAGCACCAGGGCAGCATCCCGATCGTCGGCGGCCGTCTCACCGGCCACATCCGCGAACCGGGCGGCGAGTTCCAGATTGGCGCGTGGGCCAGGCAGGTGGCTTCCCGTAGCGAGCGCGAGTTCCAGCGGGGCCCGGTTCCCGGCCACCGCAGAATGCCACAGAACGGCGAGATCACCCATAACCCCAGCCTACGGCGTGACGATCGCCAGCCCCGCGGCACGCGCGTCATCACCGTAGCCGCGGGGGCCTGCCCCCAGCGTCAGACTCGGCTTCGAGGGCGAACCTGACGGTCTGGGCAAGCCCCAGCAGCGGAGCGGATGCGCTTGAGGCAGTCATGACGACCATGCCCGCAGCACGGTGTCGAGTGCGCTGACGATCCGCTCGAACGTGGCGCTGGTCGCCCTGGCCTGTTTGAAGCCTTCGCCGAGTTCGAGAGCGATGAAGCCGTGCAAGGTGGAGCGGATGAACCGGATCGCATCGGTCAGGTCGTCCCCGGAGAGTCGGTAGGCGCGGAGCCCGGACGCGATCACCGCGATCAGTTCGTCCGCTGCAGCCACGCCCTCCGTGTCGTCGGGATCAGGTGCGATCTGCAGCGCGGCATACTGAGCAGGGTGGCTCGCGGCCCAGCCGCGCAGGGCGTGAGCAAGGGCGGCGAGAGCGTCTTCACCGGAGCGCCCGGCACACGCGGCAGACAGCGTCACGGCCAGGTCCCGGGCGGCTTTCTGGCCGATCGCGCGGCGCAGGTCGTCCAGGTCGGCGACGTGACGATAGACGCCGGGCGGGGCGATCCCGAGCGCGCGTCCGAGTTTGGTGATCGTCAACTCGTCCAAGCCGATGCTGTCGGCCAGGTCCGTGGCCCGGGCCACCACCACGGTACGGCTCAGCCGCTCAGCCATGCGATGCCTTCCGGTCGTGAATGGCACGCAGGAACGGCAGAACGGCGGCAAGCACGGCTTCGGGCTGTTCGCCCATCGGGTAGTGTCCCGCACCGGGGATCATTCGGACCTCGCCCCGTAGCGCCTCGGCAGCCCAGGCGGCTTCGGCCTCGGGGTCAGGGAAGTCGCGGTCGGCCTCGCCCATGACGATCAGCGTGGGCGCGGAGACCTTCGGCAACGCCGCCTCTGCCGGTGCGTGCGAGGTCTGCGCCGTCTTCTGGAACGCCGACCAGCGTCCGGGACGCCGCAACAGCCCGAGCGCGACATGCACGTGCTCGTCGTGGTCGGCGGGCAGTTGCTGCCCGAACAAGGAGCCGTAGTAGCCGCGCCACACCGCGGGCCCCCACGGGCGCGCCAGTGCCAACCGCATCAGGAACCGCCCCGCAGCCGACCCGTGATCGCGCAGGAACGGGCCGATCAACACCAGCCCGCTCACTGCCTCGCCACGCTCAGCGGCAGCCAACGCCGCCGCAGCGGCACCCATCGAGTTCCCGATCACCGTCGCAGGCGTACCACCGAGTGCGTCGATGACGGCGAGAACGTCACTTGCGACAGCCGGGTCGTCATACGTCGCGAACCCGGTCGAACTGTCGCCGTGGCCGCGCAAGTCCATCACCGCCACCCGATACCCCGCATCCACCAGGCCGGGCGTCAGATGGCGAAACGACGCCCGCGATTCGCCCATCCCCGGCACGCACACCACCAAGGAGCCCGCCCCGGACACTTCGACGGCTACCGTGCCTGTCTCTCGCTCAATCCTCATGTTATGAAGCATAACTAAATGTTACGAATAGTTGCAAACAGTTTCGGGCGCACTCCCCCACCCACGCACGACGCGCCGGCGCCGTGCGCGCCCGGAGTTCGCGCCGCGTCCACTCGCTCGGTCGGGAGCCGTGTTCGAGGTCATCGGGAGCCGGCTCAGCGCGGCTCCCGGCGCGGCAGCACGAGGCGTTGCAGCGCCTCCTCGTTCCCCGCGCGATCGACGGCCGCGAATTCGATCACCTGCTCCTCGTCCGTCAGCGCCCGGACGAAGGCCTCCTGGAACGTTCCCCAGAACGTGCGCTCACCGCGCCACCGGATGCACTCGACCCCGGAGACATCGTCCTGCGCATCGAGCGTGACCTCGACGCTCGCCCCCAGATTCCGGACGACTGCGCGCGACGCCGGGGCCGCGGTATCCACGCTGAAAGTCCGCCGGGCGAAGCCGACCAGACCGCGGTCGTCCACCACGCGCGCCTCGACATCGTGGCTGCCCTCGCCGAGCCGCAGCTCCTGCGTCGCCGTCGACCACTCGCCGCCGTCGGTCCGCCACGAGCACTCGACGATCGACGCGCCATCCAGCGCCACCGCGCGCAGCCGGATCGTGGGCTCCGCCGTGAACCACCCCGAGGGGGCCGGTTCGAGATCGCATTCGATGGCGGCCGAAGGCGGCACCCCGATATCCCCGTCGTCCGGGAGGATCCAGACGACGAAACCGCCATCCCATCGCCAGCCCGGACGGTCCCCGGCCCGCACGACGGCGTCGCCTCCGGCCGCCGCTCGCAGCACCCGCTCAAGCTCACCGCGAGTCAGCAGTCCCTCGCGGCGGAGGCCGAGCGCCGTCGCGAGCACCGCGTCGAGGAACTCCTCCCGCCTGGAGAATCCACCCGCGGCCCACAGCGTGGCCAGGAACGTGGAACCGTCGGCTCGCCGCCGGTTGGGCACATCCGTGCCGATCCCGCCGAAGGCGATCGTCTCGTCGTCCGCCCGCACATACATGTGATAGCGGCTCTCCGACCCCGACCAGCAGGGCTCGAGGGTCCGCCCGCCGAGCGCAAGAACGCCGTCGGGAGAGGGGGTGGCGGGGCAGGTCAGCGCGCCCCGCCAATCCCGCGCGCCCCACAGCGGCATCCGGAGCGGGGTGCGCGACTCATCCACCGTCAGAAGCAGGGTCGGCCCGAGGAAGAGCGCGTGGAGCCCGGGATCGTCGACCGTCGCCTCGGACCGCAGCACGATCGGCAGCGAGAACCGGATCTCGTCGCCATCGCCCCAGGCGCGAGTCAGACCGATGAACCCGCCCTGCTCTGCCACAGCGATGTCGGCGCCGTTGACGGCGATCGGGACATCCCCGACGACCCAGCCGGGGATCCTGACGTGAATCGTCCGGACGGCGGCAACCGCATCGCTCGTGGCCGTGACCACGATGGCAATCTCGCCCGAGAGGGGATAGCCGGAGCGGATCGTCAGCGTGAGCCCGGCACTCGCCCAGTCCACATGAGCAGGGAACAGCTGGGCGATCCAGAGCTCCTCGGGGCCTTCCAGGACCAGGGCCTCCTGGTATCCCACATGGTTCTCCAGACCCGTCCCTCCGCAGCAGGTGCCGACGTTGTCGTACTCGCGCAGGGCTCCCGGATGCACCGGGAACATGTAGGTCACCTCGGGGCTCTCGTCCGAGCGCGCGTTTCTGCGCGAGCCGAGAATGTGGTTGAGGAGCGCGCGCTCCACGTACTCCGGATAGCGGGGATCCCTGGTGTGCTGGAAGAGCCGTCGCGCGATCTTGATCAGGTTGTGCGTCGCACACGTCTCGGCGTTCCGGTGGCCGATGTCGCCGGCAACCGCGCCAGCGGGGCCCCACAACTCGCTCTCCCCCGTGCCGCCGTGTGCATACATGCGGCCCGGCACGACCAGGTTCCACAGTCCGACGACGGCGCGCAGGTAGCGGTCGTCTCCGGTCGCCTGGTACTGATGCACGTAGCCAAGCAGCTGCGGGAGGTGTTGGTTGGCGTGCCTATCCGTCAGAATGTCCCGACCGGCCGCTCCCGCCTCGAGCAGCGAGTCCTGTTCGAAGAATGCCGCCGTCTCGAGGAAGAGCGGCTCGTCGGCGATCGTGGCGAGGCGGGCCATCGACTCGTTCATCCCGCCGAACTCCCCGGCGATGTAGAGCGACCACATCTTCTGGCGCCGTGCGCGGTCGAGCCGGGAGAGCCGCCCGTGGACCCAGTGCCCCATCCGCGTCACGACGGCACGCGCCTGTTCGTTCCCGGTCAGCTCGTGGGCATCGATGAGGCCGGCCATGATCTTGTGGCAGGTGTAGTACGGCGCCCAGATCTCGCCGTAGGGCGCGAACTCCTCGAGGCGCGAGAACTGCCACTCCCCGTACGCGGCGAGGAATCCCGGGTGCGAGTATCGGCCGATCGCGGCCAGCGCGTCCTGGACCTCGGCGAGACCCGCGACGAACTCGTCGACTCTTCGGCGAAGGGCGGGATCGCCGGTTGATGCCGCCGCGAGAGACAGCATCGACAGGAAGTGGCCGGCGTAGTGGCCGCGCAGGAGGCTCGCGGTCGGCGCGTTCTCGCGGCCCGGATAGTCGTGCTCGTTCCACGCCCGTTCCTCGGGGTGGCCGAAGTCCTCCCAGGTTCCGGGAGCCCGCGCGCCGCGGGTGTCGATCCCGGCGTTCGCCCGGAAGACGGCGAGGAGGCGGTCGACCGGGTAGACGCGCGCGAGATGCAGCATCTCGTCCCGAGCCCGGGCGAACACGCTGTCGTCCGCGAGGCGAACCGCTCCGGGTCTCATCGGTCGAAGTGGCAACTCAATCATTGGTTGCCGTCAGTCACGGAAGCTCGCGCAGGTGTCGACGAGCCCATTGCTCGATGCCATCCGCGTCGATCGGAAGGGCCGCCGAAAGGACCTCGGTTCCGTTCTCGGTCACGAGGAGATCGTCTTCCAGGCGGACGCCGATGCCCCGCAGTTCGGGGGGCAGGGTCAGGTCGTTGGCGTGGAAGTAGAGTCCCGGCTCCACCGTCATGACGACGCCGGGCTCGAGGTCGGCGCCCATGTAGTCCTCGTATTCGGCGTGGCTGCAGTCATGCACGTCGAGTCCGAGATGGTGGCCGATCCCGCAGGCGAGGTAGCGGCGGTGCTGCTGACCATCGGGCGAGAGCGCCTCGTCGACCGAGACCGGGAGGAGGCCCCAATCGTGCAGCCCGTGCGCGATCACCTCCATCGCCGCGAAGTGGAAGTCGAGGTACGGCGTCCCGGGTCGCACGTGGTCCATGCCCACCCGGTGGGCACGCTCGACGAGGTCGTGGACGGCGCGTTCGGCCGGCGTGAACGAACCGGAAGCCGGGACGGTGCGCGTCACGTCGGCGGTGTAGAGGGAGTGGGCCTCCACTCCCATGTCGAGCAGCAGCGCGGAGTCCGGCAGGATCGGCCCGTCGCAGCGCACCCAGTGCAGGATCGGCGCGTGCGGCCCGGAGCCGACGATCGTCGAGTAGCCGACCCCGTTGCCGTGCGTGCGCGCATGGCGATCGAAGGTGCCCTGCAGCCAGCGCTCGCCGAGGCCGTCTCGGATCGCCCGCGGCACCTCGCGCATCACCGCGGCGAAGCCGGAGACGGTCAGGCCGACGGCCTCGCGCAGCTGCCCGATCTCCCAGGCGTCCTTGACCATCCGCAGCCGGGAGAGCGCGCGGTCGAGTTCGGCGGAGGGGCGCAGGCCGAGGGCGGAGGTGCGGGCCGCGTCCACCGACTTCGCGGCCAGTCCGCCGGAGAGGCCGGTCTCGTCGTCGAGCTCGGAGAGCGGCGCGACGTCGACCCCGAGCGCCTCGCTCCACTCCCCCAGCCCCGCCGAGGCCCCGACCCAGAGCTCGCCGTAGCTGGCGTCGCTGAAGAAGCCGTCGTCGCCCGGCCGGAACGGGGGCGGCAGGTAGAGGGTGGCGTCGTGACCGCCGGCGCGCGCCCTCATCACCAGCGCCGCGTTCTCGATCTGACCCGCAGCGGCCCAGACGAAGCCGCTGTTCGCGCGGAACGCGTAGCTGCAGTCGTCGTTGCGGGTCGGGGCGACTCCCGAGGAGAGGACGAGGGTCTCCCCTGGGAAGCACTCGCTCAGCCGACGGCGGTGGTCCGCCGCCGCCTCGGCCGCGCCGGGCACCACCGCCGGGCGGGCGTCGGTCTCGCCCCAGCCTTCGGCGATGAATGAGCGGAAGCCGGCGACCTGCGCCAGCCGGGGATACCGAGTGCCGGCATAGGGCGGCCGTGTCTGAGTGGTCATCCCTCTCCTCCGAGTCGATCGCGCACGAGCTCCCGCAGTCGCCGGAGCACGCGCCCGTTCGCGACCCCATCGTGCTCATATTCATTGGTCGTCCAGTACTGCGTGCAGCCCACCCTCGACAGCGTCTCGAGTTGCAGGCCCGCATCCACGTAGAGGTCGTCGAAGTAGACTGCCGCTGCGATCGGCACGTCGTTCGCGGCAAGTCGCTCGTGGTCGTAGAGGCGCGGCCACTCGGCGCGCTCGGCCAGGGAGTGGACGGCGTCGCGGAACCCGCGCAGCAACCGCACCTCGTCGAACATCCACGGAAACGCCATCTCTCCCGTGAACAGAAGCGGGCGCCGGTCCTCGGCGAACTCCGGGCGGCGGTCCCGTTCCCGCTGGGCCGCCCACGCGGTGGGCGCGCTCTCGCCGTCGGCGTAGATCGCCTCCTGGAGTGTCCAGAAGAGGGGGTTTCCGGCCGACGACGTGCGGGCGAGGACGTTCGCCAGGAAGCCTTCGGAGAGCCGGCCCGGACGGATGAAGGCGTCCTCCACGAGCCAGTGCATCCGCTCGTAGCCGGGCTGCATCCCCAGATCGAGCCCGAGGCTCTGGAAGCGCCGCACGGTGAGCCGATCGCCATCGGGAAGCCGCACGTCGTTCTCGGCGAGGTGATCCGCGATGCGCGCGACGGCGTTGGCGTCCTGCGGGAACCGGCGATAGAACTCGGCGGTTTTCTGCGCCACCCGCGTGAATGTGCGGCGGTACACCTCGTCCGCGTCCGCGGGGATCCCGGGGATTCCGCCGCAGATGTAGCAGGCGGTGAGCGCGTCGGGTCTGCGCGAGAGATAAGCGAAGGTCAGCCAGCCGCCGTAGCTCTGCGCGAGGATCGCCCAGCGCCGGCCGTGGAACACCGTGGCGCGCACGTGCTCGAGGTCCTGCACGATCGAGTCGGCGCGGAAACGGGCGAGATAGTCGGCGCCGTCCTCCCGCTCCGCGACGACGCGCGCGTCGATCGGCGTGCTTCGCCCGGTTCCCCGCTGATCCACCAGAACGACGCGATAGTCCTTCACCGCCTCGTCGAGCCAGCCCGAGCGGTCGAGCGGACGCGGGTTCGCGCCTCCGGGCCCGCCCTGCAGGTACAGCAGGAGGCGCTGGTCCTCGCCGTGGCGATCAGGGTCGCTGATCTCGCGAACGAAGACCTCGATCTGCTCGCCGTCGGGATGGTCCCAGTCCAGCGGAACAGCCACCCGCTGTTCGACGACATGGAGACCGGGGAGACGATACGCCTTCATGTACGGTCCTCCATCGCGGTCTCCTCGGCCGCTATCAGCCGTGCGCGTGCCAGCTCCCAATCCGGGTTGATCTGCGGGATCGCCGCGAGGAGCTGTTTCGTGTAGGCGTCCTTCGGGTCGTCGAAGACCTGGTCACGTTCGCCCTGCTCGACGATCCTGCCCTGACTCATCACGGCGACGGTGTCGGCGATCTGTCGAACGACGGCGAGATCATGCGCGATGAAGATATAGCTGAGCCCGAGGTCCCGCTGCAGATCGCGGAGGAGATTGATCACGCGGGCCTGCACCGAGACATCGAGTGCCGAGACCGCCTCATCGCAGACGACCAGCTTCGGCTGCACGGCGAGCGCCCGCGCGATCCCGATGCGCTGCGCCTGACCGCCGGAGAACTGGCTGGGATACCGCTGCTGGTGATCCGGGTCGAGCCCGACTCGCTCCATCAGGTCCCCGACGAACGTCGAGCGGCTTCCGGGGATCGGCTTTCCCTGATACTCGAGCGGCGCGCAAATGATCCGTTGCACGGTGTGGCGGGGGTTCAGCGAGGAGAAGGGATCCTGGAAGACGACCTGGACGCGGGAGCGGAAGGCGGCGAGCGCCGCACCTTTCGCGTGCGTGACGTCCTCGCCCTCGAACTCGACCGTGCCGCTGGTCGCGTTGAGGAGTTTGGCGGCGATCCTCGCAGTCGTAGACTTCCCGCTTCCGGACTCGCCCACGACGGCGATGGTGCGCCCAGGCTCGACGTCGAAGCTGACGTCGTCGACGGCCCGGAAGACCGACTTGCCCGCGAAGATCGCGCCGCCGCCATGGACCTCGAACTCCTTGGTCGCGTTGCGCACGCTCATGATTGGCCCGCTCATTCGCCGATCTCCTTCAGGGTCCCCACCAGGTCGCCGATGCGCGGCACCGCGTCGAGCAGTGCGCGCGTGTACGGCTGCGTGGTGCGCGAGAACACGTCTTCGGCGGAGCCCTGCTCCACCTGGAGGCCGTTGCGCATGACGAGGACGCGATCGGCGACCTCGCTGACGACGGCCAGATCGTGGGTGATGAAGATCATCCCCATCCCCGTGGCCTGCTGGAGGTCGCTCAGCAGCTCCAGGATCTGCGCCTGCACGGTCACGTCGAGTGCCGTCGTCGGTTCGTCGGCGATGAGCAGGTCGGGCTCGAGCGCCGTCGCCATCGCGATCATGATGCGCTGCCGCATCCCTCCCGAGAACTGATGCGGGTAGTGGTCGACCCGCCTTTCCGGGTCCTTGATGTGGACGCGCGTGAGCGCCTCGATCGCGACGGCCCGCGCCTTCTTCTTGGAGCCTCCCCGGTGGGCGCGGTAGGCCTCCTCGATCTGCAGGCCCACCGTGTAGTACGGATTGAGCGACGACAGCGGGTCCTGGAAGACCATCCCGACGCGGTCTCCCCGGATGCGGCGCAGCTGCTTGTCCGTGCGCGCCGTGAGCTCTTCGCCCTTGAGTCGGATGCTTCCGCCGGTGCGTCCGCCGCGCGGGAGGAGGCCCATGATCGCCAGCGACGTCATGGACTTGCCCGAGCCGGACTCGCCGACGATGCCGAGGGTCTGCCCCGCTTCCACCGCGAAGGAGACGTCTTTGACGACGTCGACATCGCCGCGGGACGTCGGAAAGGTCACCGTGAGGTTCTCGACCTCGAGGAGAGGCATGGTCGTTGTACTCATGATGACTTCACCCTCAGCCGCGGATCGAGCACGGTGTACAGCAGGTCGACGAAGATGTTCGCGACGACCACCAACGTGGCCGCGAGCAGCGTGACGGCCATGATCACCGGCTGGTCGTTCTTCGTGATCGAGTCGGCGGTCAGCTTGCCGATCCCGTTGAGTCCGAAGACCGTCTCGGTGATCAGCGCCCCGCCGAGAAGCCCCGCGAAGTCCATGCCGAAGAGGGTCACCACCGGCGTCAGCGACGGGCGAAGGGCGTGGCGGCGAACGACGATCGACCGATCAAGGCCCTTCGCCCGCGCCGTCCTCATGAAGTTCTGGCCGAGCGTGTCGATCACATTGGTGCGGACGATGCGCGAGTACATCGCGGCGTAGCCGAAGGCCAGCACGGTCCACGGCATGATGTACGCCTGGAACCACCGCAGCGGATCGTCCCCGAAGCTGACGGCTGCAGGGAAGGGCAGCCACTTGAGCTGCACGACAAGGATGTACTGCAGCAGCAGCGCCACGAAGTAGTTGGGGAGGCTGATCCCGCCCAAGGCCACGGCGAGCACGCCCTTGTCCCAGAACGTCCCTCGCTTCATGGCGGCAAGCAGGCCTCCGGCGACGCCGAAGAGGAGCCAGAGCACACCGGAGCCCACCGCGAGGGTCAGCGTGACCGGGAACCGCGACGTCACCATCGCGGTCACCTGCTGGTTGGTCTGGAAGCTGAAGCCCAGGCAGGGGACGTCGCAGGCGGCCGCGTTCGGGCCGGTTCCGAACGTCCGTCCACCGAAGATGCCGCTGATGAACTGCCAGTACTGCATCCAGAAGGGCTGATCGAGGCCGAGCGTGGTGTGGATCTGGGCGATGCGTTCCGGGGAACAGGTCTTTCCGCAGATCTGATACGCCGGGTCGGGCGAGAGCAGGAAGAACACGGCGTAGGTGAACACGCTGATCAGGAAGAGGATCAGGATCGAGGCGCCGATACGGCGAAGGAGATGGATGAGCATCAGGCCGCGTCTCCCGCGTCGAGGGTCTCACGGAGCTTGTCGCCGAGCAGGGTGAACGAGAGGACCGTGAGGAAGAGGAAGGTTCCCGGAATCACGAAGAACATCGGATTCGTGGTGTACCACGGGACCGCTTGGGCGATCATCTGGCCCCACGACGGCGTCGGAGGGGTGACGCCGACGCCGAGGAACGAGAGCCCCGCTTCGGTGCCGATGTAGCTGGGAACCGACAAAGTCGCCAGCACGATGATGGTCCCGCGCAGGTTGGGCAGGACTTCCCGGAGCGCGATCCGGATCGGCGTTGCCCCCGACGCGAAGGCCGCCTCGACGAACTCGGCGTTCCGCAGGCTCATCGACTGCCCGCGGATCACCCGCGCCGTGTACGGCCAGCCGAAGACGCTCAGGACGATGACGAGCAGAAAGGGCCGGTTGCCCGCCGGCAGTGCGGAGAGGACGGCGATCATGAAGATGAGCGTGGGGAAGGCCATCAGGAAGTCCATCGTGCGGGAGATCACCTGATCGACCCATCCGCCGAAGAATCCCGCCAGCATGCCGAACACCACGCCCAGAGTGATGGTGATCAGGGTCGCGGATCCCGCGATCGCCAGGGAGATCCGCGCGCCGTACGCGATGCGCGCGAAGATGTCGCGGCCGTTACCAGGTTCGACGCCGAACCAGTGATCGGCGCCGATGCCGCCACCGGGGCCGATCGGGATCCCGCCGAGATCGGCGTCGACCGCGTCCGGATCGAACTCGAACGGCCCCCAGCCGCTGAGCTGCACGACCAGCGGCGCGAAGATCGCCATCAAGGAGATCAGCACGATGAACACCGCACTGAAGATGACAGCGGGGGACTTGCGCATCTCTCGCCAGACCCGCCGGCCCGGCGTCGGGGCACTGCCACTCGGCAGCGCCCCGTCGCCCTCGGGCGCGGCGGCGACCAGCTCACCAAGAACGGCCGCCATGAGGACTACTCGTTCGGGTCTTTCAGACCGACGGAGACGAGGTCAACGCCGCCGGAGAACCCGGGGTGCGAGTAGGCCCCGGTCACGTTGCTGCCGACCAAGTTGACGACCTTCTCGTAGAGCAGCGGGATACCTGCGGCCTTCGAGACGATCACCCGGTCGAGCTCGCCCCACGCGGCGTTCGCCTCGTCGACGTCCGCCAGTCCGCGGATCCGCTCCATCTCGGCGTTCACCTCGGGGTCGTCGAGCTGCGCGATGTTGGAGTTACCGGTCTCGAAGATCTGCGAACCCTCGAACAACGGAGGCAGGAAGCTCTCGCCGCTCGCCCAGTCGGGGCACCAGCCGGCAAGGGCCGCATCGGTCTGCTGCGAAGTGGTGCCGATCGTCTGCCAGTAGGTCGAGGTGTCGATCACGTTGAGCTCGACGGTGATGTTGGCCTTCGCGAGGGCTTCCTGGATCGCCTCGGCCTGGGCCTGCGTCTTCGGCGTCGTGCGCATGTCGAGCGAGAGCGTGAACCCGTCCGGGAGCCCGGCTGCGGTGAGCAGTTCCTTCGCCTTCTCCGGGTCGCCCGCGTCCCCGTCGGTGGCGAAGTCGTTGAAATCGATGCGGCCGGCCATCTGGGGCGGGAGCATTCCGTGCGCGATGTCCGCGAGCAGCGTGCCACCGGTTCCGGTCTGCGCCGCCTTCTTGTCGATCGCCCAGGCGACCGCCTCGCGAACCTCCTGCTGGTCGAGCGGGGTCTTCGTCGTGTTGAGGGCCAGGTAGGTCGTGCAGCCGGAAATGCCGTCGACCACGCGCTCCTGGATCTCGGGAGCCTGGATGCGAGCCACCGACGCGGGCTGGATTCCCGAGCCCGTCATGATCGAGTTCTGGTCGTCGCCCTGGTTGGCGATCAACCGCTCGTCGATCGTGGCGGTGTCGATGCCGAACGTCCACTGGAAGGAGTCGGGCAGCGCCGCACGGACGTCGTCGGTGGACCGATCCCAGTGCTCGTTGCGCTCGAGCGTCAGGCTCGCGCCGGGGGTGTACTCGACGACCTTGTACGGGCCGGAAGCGATCGGCTTCTGGTCGATGCTGGTGGTGGTCACACCGGCGTCGGCGGGGAAGGGCACGAAGACGTTCTGCGAGACGATGCTGCCGAAGTCCGCGAACGGGCGCACCAAGGTGAAGACGATGGTCTTCTCGTCCGGGGTCTCGATCGAGTCGAGGTGCCCGTCGCGGTACACGCCCTGGTACTCCTCGCCGCCGGCGAGGAGGATGCGGGCGTAGGGCGAGCCGATCGCGATGTCCGGGTCGAAGGAGCGCTCGACGCCGAAGCGGACGTCCTCGCTCGTGATCGGGGTGCCGTCCTCGAAGAAGATGTCGTCCTTCAGCGTGAAGGTCCAGACGGTGGCGTCCTCGTTCGGCGTGCCGAGGTCGGTCGCGAGGTCGGGCACGATCTCGGTCGCGCCGTCGCCCTCCGCACCGGTCGACTGCGTCGTCAGCGTCCGGTAGACGAGGCGGTAGAAGTTGTTGACGCCGCCATCGAAGCCCTGCACGGGGTCGAGGTGCGAATAGTCCGCATTGAGCAGGACGTTGATCGTCCCGCCGGTGCCGGCGGCTCCGTCGGAGCTGCCTCCGTTGTCCGTCGCGGCGCCGTTCCCCGCGTCGGTGGGGTCGCCACCGGACGGGCTACCCGAGCAGCCCGCCAGCGCGAGGAGTCCGGCAACAGCGAGGGCTGCAAGGCTCTTCTTTGTCATGTCTTCATCCGTTCCTGTGGTGGCCATAAAGGCGTCGTTGCACAGGCCCTGAGCTGCCGTCGCCCGGTCCGTCATCGCGCTGCGATATCCGGGCCGAAATGGCGACAAGCCGAGCCTGAATGGGGTGTGATTCACGAGCGCGAACTCTCAGGAAACACCGACCGGCTGAGCCGGCAGTGAGCCCGAGGACGTCTCGCAGGGTCATGTGGATTCGCTCCTCACCTGTTCGTACCGTGTGACATATTACTGTACGTGCCGAGCGCGAATCCGTCACGCGATAGCCCAAATCCGGGACAGTCTTTACCCAAACGTAACTCTCACCCCTGACGCCGACACGCACTCGACGCGAGAACCTCGCGGGGCACGTCTTCACCGGAGAGAGTTCCGACGCGGGACGCTAGCTAGCTGCCGCAAAACAAGATGGAAGAAGTCGATATCGCCCTCGTTGAGCAAAACCTGGCGCCGGCTATTGCCGCCAGGTTTTGCTCAACGAGGGCGATATCTTGGCGAGGGACGTCAGCAATAGTGACCTCCCTCCTCGGGACCTGTGCCTGGGTAGCGGGGACCCCCGAGATGCTCAGGCCTTCGCCCCCCAGTTCACCGACTCCCCCGCCGGCGAACGCCGCTGGGCCACACGCCAGGGGTTGTCATCGCGCAGCGGAATCGGCAGCAGCTCCTGCGGGGCGTCCTGGTAGGCGACCGGTCGCAGGAAACGCGAGATGGCCGCAGTGCCCACGGACGTCGATGCGTCATTCGTCGTGGCCGGCCACGGACCGCCGTGCTGCATCGCGGGGGTGACCGCCACACCGGTCGGCCAACCACCGAACAGCACGCGCCCCGCGCGGAGGGTCGCTTCGCGCACGAGCGCACGCACGCCGTCGCCGGCCTCATCCACGCCCAGATGCAGCGTCACCGTGAGATTGCCCCCGAAGTGCTCAGCCAGGGCGGCGAGCACGTCGTCGTCGGGCCCGTACTCGACGAGCACGGACAGCGGACCGAAGCTCTCCTCGAAGACGGTCTCCCCCGCCTTCTCCACGTCGGAGAGCGAAGCGGCATAGATCGACGGCCGCGCCCAGCCCTGGCCCTCATCGTCGAAGCGGATGCTGCCGTCGACGATGGCGCGCACCCCCGTCGCTCCGGCCACCACGGCGCGGCGCTCGGCGAAGGACTGCGCGATACGCGGGTTCAGCATGCGGTGCTCGTCCCACGACGCCGCGGCCTCCACGATCGCGTCCCCCAGGCCGTGGCCGACCGGGACGAAGACGAAACCGGGCTTCGTGCAGAGCTGCCCCGCCGAACCGGCGACGCTCGTGACGTATCCCGAGGCGATCGCCCCGCCTCGCTCACGCACGGCAGCTGCCGTCACGATCACGGGATTGACGCTGCCGAGTTCGCCGAAGAACGGGATCGGGTCGGGTCGGCCCGCCGCGATGTCGGCGAGCAGTCGGCCGGCGTAGAGCGAGCCGGTGAACGAGCCCGCCTTGATCCGCGGATCCTTCAGCAGCGCCGTTCCGGCCGCTTGACCGGCGACCAACTGGAAGACGCCCTCGGGCATGCCTGCCGATGCGAGCGCCTCGGCGACCACCCGTGCGGTGGCCTTCGACAACTCGGGATGCCCCGAGTGCGCCTTGAGGATCACCGGACAGCCAGCCGCGAGCGCCGCAGCGCTGTCGCCGCCCGCCACGGAGAAGGCGAACGGGAAGTTCGATGCCGCGAAGTTGAGCACCGGTCCGAGCGCCACGTGGTAGCGCCGCAGATCCGGGCGCACGCCGAGGGCGAACCCCGGGTCCGCCTCGTCGATGCGGACGTCCAGGTAGGCGCCGTCGACGATGACATCGGCGAAGAGGCGCAGCTGCACGGCCGTACGCTTCAGCTCGCCGCGCAGGCGCACCTCGGTCAGCCCGGTCTCCTGCATGCCGAGCGGCACGAGTTCATCCGCGTGCGCCTCGAGGGCGTCGGCCACGGCGATCAAGGCCTCCGCGCGCACCTTGGGTTCGGTGTCCGCGAACGGGGCTGCGGCGTCAGCGGCCGCTTGCGCGATCTGGTCGAGTTCGGTCAGGTCGGTCATTCTCTGGTCCTTAGAACTGGAAGCCGGTGGGAAATGGGTCGGAGGGGTCGTACAGGTACTGAGCCATGCCGGTCACCCAGGCGCGGCCGGTGATGGTAGGCACCACGGCAGGCCTCCCGTCGACCTCTGTCTCCTCGACGAGGCGGCCGATGAAACGGGTGCCGATGAACGACTCGTTGACGAAGTCGGTCTCCAGCGGCAACTCTCCCCGAGCCCACAGTTCAGCCATGCGGGCCGAGGTTCCCGTGCCGCAGGGCGAGCGGTCGAACCAGCCCGGGTAGATCGCCATGGCGTGCCGGGAATGCACCGCACTCGAGCCTGGTGCGATGAACTCCACGTGGTGGCAGTGGTCGAGTCCTTCGATCCAGGGGTGCTTCGGCGGCGCCTGCTCGTTGATCGCGTCCATGATCGCCAGACCCGCCTTCAGGATCTCGTCCTGCCGGGCGCGGTCGAACACGAGGCCGACGTCGTCCAGATTCACCATCGCGTAGAAGTTGCCGCCGAAGGCCATCGAATACGGCACACGGCCGTAACCCGGTACCTCCACGGCCACGTCGAGCGCCTCGGCATAGCTGGGCACGTTCTCGATCGTGACGGCGTCGGCATGGCCGGCACTCACCTGTACCGAGGCGGTCACGAGGCCGGCGGGGGTGTCGAGCCGGATCGTCGTGACCGGCTCGACCACCTCCACCATTCCTGTCTCGACCAGCACCGTGGCGACGCCGATCGTGCCGTGCCCGCACATCGGCAGGCACCCGGAGACCTCGATGTAGACCACACCCCAGTCGCAGTCAGGCCGGGTCGGGGGCTGCAGGATCGCGCCGCTCATGGCCGCGTGGCCGCGCGGCTCGTTCATCAGGAAGAGCCTGATGTGATCGAGATGCTCCATGAAATACAGGCGCTTCTCGTTCATGGTGGCACCGGGGATCTCCCCCACTCCGCCCGTGACGACGCGGGTGGGCATCCCCTCGGTGTGCGAGTCGACGGCGGTGAACACCCGTGACGATCTCATCGGTCTCTCCTTCTCCCACTGGCCCCTCTCAGGAGCTCAACGCGAGGTGATGTAGTCGAGGGCCTTCTGCGTGTCCTTACGGACCTGCTTCGCCATCTCGGCTGAGAGAGGGCCGCGCGGCGGACGCGAGGGTCCGCCGTAGCTCTGGCCGGCGATGTCGATCGAGAGCTTGATCGCCTGAACGAACTCGGTCTTCGTGTCCCAGCGGAACACGGTGACGAGGTTCCGGTAGACCTCGCGCGCCTCGCCGATCTTGCCCGCCACGACGAGGTCGTAGATCTCCACGGCCTCCTTCGGGAAGGCATTCGGGTAGCCGGCGAACCAGCCCACCGCGCCGTCCACGAGCGCCTCGAAGAGCAGGTCGTCCGCGCCCGCGATCACCTGGATGTCGCACCGCTCCTGGATCTCGAAGACCCGGCGGGCGTCGGTGGAGAACTCCTTGACGGCCACGACGTTCTCAAGCTCGTTGAGCTCGGCGATGAGGTCCGGGGTGAGGTCCACCTTCGTGTCGATCGGGTTGTTGTAGAGCATGATCGGCAGACCGACATCGTTGATGCGCTTGTAGTGCTCGAGCACGTCTTCGCGGCTGGCACGGTACATCGTCGGGGGCAACGCAAGGACGCCGTCGGCGCCGTCTTCCTTGGCGTATTC
The DNA here is from genome assembly GCA_035326505.1 of Arachnia sp. Lineage (GTDB taxonomy): Bacteria > Actinomycetota > Actinomycetes > Propionibacteriales > Propionibacteriaceae > Arachnia. The sequence continues at coordinate 4,336 of DAOLFC010000057.1, read as the reverse complement.
GGCCCACTGCACGGCCTGGTGCCAGCCCGGTCCATGCACACCGGCGACCACGATGCCGCGGCCGTTCACGGTCTCGACGGCCACCCGGATGACCTTGCGGCGCTCTTCGTCGGTGAGCGCCGAGTACTCGCCGAGCGAGCCGTTCGGGCCCACGCCGCGGCAGCCGTTGGAGATGAGGAAGTCGCAGTGCGCGGCGAAGCGGTCGTAGTCGACGGCGAGGCCGGCGGGCGCGCCGACGTCCTCCTTGAACGCGAGAGTCGTGGCGACGACGACGCCGCCGAGGTCGAAGTTGTTGCTCATCGTGGTGTTCCTTCTGTGTGGGTGGTGTCTTGTAGATCCCAAGGGTGGGCGCAGCCGGAGGGTGTCCTGCCGTCCCTACGACAGTTGCCTTCCAGCTCCGACCGCCCCAGGGAGTGAGGGGAGGTGTGGGCCGGGACGGTTTCGGTGGCGGGTGCCGAGGCTGCCGCGGGCGCCGCGACGGTTGCCAGCTCGCCGAGCCGCACGGGGGTGGCGATCGGCCGGTTGTCGGTGCGGCCGCCGTCGGGGTGGGCTCCGATCAGCTCCTCGACGGTGCGGCCGCAGATCCGTGCTTGGCAGACGCCGAGGCCCGCCCGCGTGGTGAGTTTGACGGAGCGCAGGGCGTCCTGCTCGCTGGCGCCGGCCACGTCGCGGATCGCACCGACGGAGACGGACTCGCAGCGGCACACCGTGGTCTGGTCCGTGAGCCAGCCGGTCCAGCCCCCGCGGATGCCGTGTGCGGCTTCGAGGCGACGGGCGAAGTCGCTCGTGGCGCGGCGTCGGCGCTCCAGGCGGCCCGGGATCCGGGCGAGGCCGGCGGCGGCCAAACCCGCGATCTCCCCCTCCACCAGAGAGGCATCCACGCCGCCGATACCCGTGATCTCGCCCGCGGCGAAGACGCCGGGAACGCTGCTCTCCATCCGGCGATCGGTCTCGACGAAGCGGTCCGGCCGCAGCCGGCAGCCCGCGGCCACGGCCAGCTCCACGCGCGGCACGAAGCCGTGGCTCACGCAGACGGCGTCGGCCGCGATCCGACGCTCGGTGCCGGGAATCGGCGCCCACTGGGAGTCCAGCTCGACCACCGTCACGGCCTCCACGTGATCGCTTCCGTGCGCCGCGACGACGGCGGTCCCGAGCCGGTAGGGAATGCGGTGGCGCACGTGATTGGTCAGGTACTGCGCGAGCTCGCCGGCCTTGTGGCTCGCGCCCAGCAGGCCCCACGGCCGCGGCAGCCAGCCACGGGCGAGGCTCCCCGCGCGCGACGCTTCGAAGACGCCGAGCACCCGGGCGCCCACCTGGGTCAGCGACGCGGCGACCGGAAGCAGGAAGGGCCCGGCTCCCGCGACGACGACCTCGGCTCCGACGGCGACGCGCTCGGACTTGGCGAGGGCTTGGGCCGCGCCCGCGGTGAAGACGCCAGGGAGGGTCCACCCCGGGAAGGGAAGAGTGCGATCATGGGCACCGGTGGCGAGCACGACAGCGTCGGCCGCGAGCGTGTGGGCGGTGCGGCCAGATGAGTCGGCGGCACCCTCGAAGGCATGCACGCGGAGGCGGCCGTCACCATCCCGGTCGATCGCCCAGACGCTCGTCTCCGTCAGGAGGAGCGCATCGGCGTCTGCCCGCAGCTCGTCCCGGAGGGCGGTGAAGCGGGACCAGCCGTGGTGGAGCGCCGACTCGGTGGACCCCGTCCGCGGGCCGGGCAGGTGCCGCCAGTACTGGCCGCCCACGGCGTCGGCGGAGTCCACGAGCGTGACCCCGGCTCCCTGCGAGCGTGCGGCGCGCGCCGCGGCGAGGCCCGCCGGACCGGCCCCGAGGATCAGCACATGCCTCATCGCGCCGCCCCCGAGTCGTCCTGGGTGCGGACCTGATCGCCGTCGCGCACGCGCCGCAGGCACGCGCGCACGTCCCGCGCCTCGCTAACGGTCACGATGCAGTCGAAGCAGACTCCGATTCCGCAGAAGACTCCGCGGTGCTCGCCCGCGGTGGTCGAGCGCCAGGCGGTGCGCCCCGAGGCCAGGACGGCCCCGGCGATGGTCTGGCCCTCAAGAGCCTCGATAGGCTCCCCATCGAGGGTGAAGATGATGGTCCGGGGTACGGCGGGACGAGCGGGGTCACCGCCGGCGCCGATCATGTAGCTCGTCATGCCGCCGCCGTGCGGAGGGCGGGGCGACCAACCCGGAATGGGGAGGGGTCGACCGGAGGAGGCGCGCCATCGGCCAGCGCCGCGATCAGATCCGCGGTCGAGATGGAAAGCCCGATGCCCGCACCCTCATGGCCGGTGGCGTGCCAGAGCCCGGGAAGGCGGGGATCCTCGCCGATCACCGGGAGATGATCGGGGACGTAGGGGCGGAAGCCGCGGTAGGTGCGCATGACCGCGGTGTCAGCGAGGAAGGGAAAGACTCGCAGCACCTTCTGCGCGAGCTCCCGCAGCACCTCGACGCGCAACGACTCGTCGAAGCCCACCTGCTCGCGACTGGATCCGATGAGGACCGTGCCGCCCCGGGTGGATTCGACGACGCTCGAGGTCTGTAGGGCGGCGTCGGCGGACTGCGTAGCGCCGAAGTAGTCCCCGTCGTAGACCTTGTGGAAGACGCGCTGCGGCATGCGGGTCGTCACGAGCACCATCCCACGGCGCGGGCGCACGTCGAGAGCGGCGCCCAGGCTCCCCGCCACCACGCCCGCCCACGGGCCGGCGGCGTTGACGATCATCCCACCGCTCACATCGCCGCAGTTCGTGCGGACCCCCACGAGCCGCCCGTCGCGGTGGATGCCGCCGGTCACTTCGTGGTGGGTGCGGACGACGGCGCCCGAGAGGCGGGCAGAGCGCAGCATCGCCTCGGCCGCGATCACGGGCTCGACCTGCGCGTCTTCGGGGTAGTAGATGGCCGCAGTGATCCCGGGGTTGAGCCACGGCTCCAGATCGAGAGCCTCGGCGATGGAGATCTCGCAGGCGTCCACGCCCGCCGCACGCTGCGCAGCGGCAAACGCACGGAGAGGTTCGGCTCCCGTCTGGGTGGTCGCGACCACGAGTCCCCCCTTGGCGTCGAACTCGATGTCCGGGAACTCGTGCCCCGTCTCTTCGCGCAGCTGAGCGGCGAGTTCGTCCCAGCGCGAGCGCGCATGCTGAGCCAGCATGAGCTCGGGTCCGGGGCCCTTGTCCGAGACGAGGATGTTGCCCTCACCGTGGGCGGACGTCGCCGAGACGGCGGTGCCTCGCTCGAGCACGCAGACCGAGCGGCCGCCCTGGGCGAGAGCGCGGGCGCATGCGGCGCCGACTATGCCCGCGCCAATGACGATTGCGTCGAATACACCAACTTCTGCATTGATCCGCAGCATGCCAGTAATATGTCACATATTGCTTAGGTCGTCAACGCCTTGCCGCCTACTCCGTCGACTCCTCGGGGCGGCCGGCCCACCAGCCTCGCACATGCCCGATATGGCGCCGCATCAACTCACGCACTCCCTCGACGTCACCCCGCTCAAGGAGCCCGAGGAGCTCCAGATGCTCCACGGCCGACGCCGCCAGCCGATCCGTTTCCAGCAACGTCCGGAGGCCCGTAAGGCGAGTGCGCGAGCGGAGATCGGCGACGATCTCAGAGAGGATCGTGTTGCCGTACAACCGCAGCAGATAGAGATGGAACCGCAGATCCGCCTCGAGGTAGGCGCGGAGATCTCCCGCAGCGGCGCTAGCGACGATCTCCTCTGCGATCGCCGTCAGGCCGGGCAACTCCTCCGTGGGGAAATCCTTCGCGAGCGAAGCGACGGCGGGTAGCTCGAGCAACAGCCGCGTGTCGACGAGGTGAGCAAGCTCCTCGTCGCTCACTTCGGTGATGCGGAAGCCCTTGTTCTTGACGGCGACGACGAATCCCCGGCGTTCGAGTTCGAGGATCGCCTCGCGCACCGGGGTGGCAGAAACCTCGAACTGGGCCGCGAGGGTGGGGACGGAGACCATTGTTCCGGGCTCGAGCTCTCCCGAGACGATCAACGCCGCCAGCTCCCGCTCCACCTGCTCGCGGATGCTGAGCGGCGCCTCGATCGACGGGGGTCTGATGCTGACCATGCCACCACTCCTCACCTCGGTCGCCACCATGTGACACACTACACGGAGAGGTCTCCACACTTCCGCCACCGTTGGCGACCTCGCCCGGTTCGTCCCATAATGGTGGGGCCCTCGCGGGTGCGACCGCGAGGGCCCCACGCAAAACACGTGTGGCCCCGTACCTGAAAGATACAGGGCCGTCCATGTCGTAATAGAAAACTGGGGATAAAACATTGAAGCCCCCGCGGTTGCCCGCGGGGGCTTCAATAATAATGTCCG
>DAOLFC010000056.1:0-22130 GCA_035326505.1 Arachnia sp. | reverse complement strand
GTGGCCGACAACGAAGTCAGGCGCCCGATCCAGGAAACGACACGCAGCAATAATTTCTGGACGGGCCCTTAGTACGGGGCGACGGGGCGGATCTCCACATGACCGCCGGCCGCGGACCCGGGGCTCTTCTTCGCCCAGGCGATCGCCTCGTCGAGGTTCTCCACCTCGATGATGTAGGCGCCGCCGACGAACTCCTGGACCTCGGCGAACGGGCCGGAGGACACCACCCGATCTCCCGCGGCGTCCGTCCCGACGCCGACCCCGTGCTCAGGATCCTCCAGCGCGAACGAGCTGACGACGACCCCCGCGTCGGTGATCTCCTTGTCGAAGGCGAAGAACTCCTCGGGGCTCGCGCCCCCGTCCTCGCCGCACGCCGGATCATCGACGTGCCCCATGAGCAAGAGTGCAAAACGCATGATTTCTCCTCGGTGTGATACCGCCCGCGGCGGATGCGATGCCGAACCGGTTGGCCCGACATCATCATGACGTACGGGACTGACAGATATCGACAGGTCGCCACCGAGCAGAAGCAGGGGTCACTTTCTGTTGGTAGACCCACAGAAAGTGACCCCTGCCTCCGTGGTTCCCATCGAACCCTCAGACCACACGCGAAGAAACGATCAAATACGATCGATTATGGATCGATAGTGACTATTCCTTGCCGGTGAATGACGCGTTATGCATATAATTGCTCCGTTCGCGTCGCTGCCGAGGCGGACACAGAAACCAGCCACCCGACGAGAGCGGGGCCCGAATGTCACAGTCCGTTGTAACGATACATTCCATGAGTCACATCGGACCTCCACGCGCGTCACCGCCGTCGCGGATGCCTCATCCGAAGCCCGGCCGACGCTGCATCGCGACTGACCCCGATCCCGCCGAGCCGCTGCTCACACCCACACCCGGGCTTCGGCCCCTGACAGTCTGGAGACACCAGAACATGATCCGTATCCGTCGCACTGCTGCGGCCGTCGCCATAGCGACCGCCGTGGCGGTCGCCGCACCCGCGCTGATCGCGAGCGCGGCGCCGGCTCACGAGCCGGCCTCGATCGAACTCGACACCGTGGGACACCTCACCTGGGGGTTCACGGCCGAGCCTCCGGCAGCGCTTCGCGCTGAGCTCGTCGAGGCCATGGAAGTCGCCATCAACGCGACCAACACCATCGCCCGCTACGACGGCACCGTCGGCAGCGGATCCGGCTGGGCCAACAAGGTGCGCGTCAACTACAACTCCGGCGTGCCCACCGCTCAGGCCAGCCTGCAGTGGGAGATCACCTTCGGCGGTTCCCGCAACGGCCGGGTGGCGCAGCACGAGCTGAGCCACTGGCTGACCTGGAACCCCACCCTCTTCGGCAACCTCAGCAGCGGCGGCAAGTGGCAGGGACCGATCACCACCCAGCGCTACGCGGCCCGCTCGGGCGCCGGCACCTCGCTGAGCGTCAGCACCGGCAACGGCCACTGGTGGGACTACGGCCTCAACTACGACACCGAGTGGTCGCGGACCAACTCCGCCCGCAACGTCGTGATCGCCTCGAGCGTGCGCGCCGACATGGGCTACAGCGACGGCGTCGCTCGCGTCGACGGCGAGTACCGCCTGGCGACGAAGCAGTACCCGGAGTTGCTGGTGACCGCCTCGGGCACCGCACCGCTCGCCGAATCGACGACCGATCCGGCACAGCTGTGGAACCTCGATGCGGACGACAACGCCTACTGGTCGTTCGCGAACGCCGGCGGCACCCTGGCGGCGACCTCCAGCGGCAGCGTGAGCCTCACCGGCAACCTGACCGCGTGGGAGCCCATCCCCGCGACGGACGGCTACTTCGTGCTGAAGAACCCGGCTCTCAACAACCGCTGCCTCGCGGTGCCGACGACCTCCTCCGGCGCCCTGCGCACCGTCACCTGCAACACCAACGACAACTACCAGCTGTTCCACATCGCGAAGAAGGCCGTGGCCATCGCGGTGCAGAGCCTGCCGAGCCCCTCCCTGGCGACGACCGTGGGCGCCGCGCCGGCGCTGCCGGCCAAGCTGACGGCCGCCCTGGCCGACGGGTCGAGCCGTGAGGTCCCGGTGACCTGGGACCTGACCGGCGTCGACTTCTCGACGCCCTGGTCGACGGTGACGGTCACCGGCTCGTACGGCTCGGCGACCACGACCGCCCGCGTCGAGGTCGTGCCGGCAGGCACCGAGTTCTTCGCCGACATCAACGGCACGGCGTCGGGCACGCTGGGCTTTGATTCGCCGGCCTACCTGTCGGTCAAGGCCCTGCTCGGCGACCAGCTGCTCAACGGCGCGCCCGATCAGGCGCTCACCGGCGACCGGACCTGGGGCCACTGGGGCAAGGACGCCGCCGGCGTCAGCACGGTCAACTACAAGGGCGTCGTCGCCGGCGCCTACGACAAGCTGACCACCACCGGGCTGTACACGGCCAACCCGTCCGGCGCCTCTGTCGGGTACACGCTGACGCTCCCCGCGGGCCGGCACACGATCGCCGCGGGCTCGCACTCGTGGTGGGCGGGCAACTCGCGCACCGCAAACGTCGCCCTGGCGTACGGTGGCCAGACCCACCCGATGGGCACGATCACGCTCAACACGGCGACCCCCGCCACGGTGCTCAGCTACGACATCGTGCTGGCTCAGCCGGGCCCGGTGACACTCTCCCTGACCGGCACCAACGGGCAGTCGCCGCTGCTGTCGTGGGTGGCCGCGGTCGCCCTTGAGGCGGCACCGGCGGCGCCCGCATCGCCGGTGTCACTCACGGCCACCACCCGCTGCGTGGCGGGCAAGGCCACGGTGGTCGTCACCGCGGTCAACGACGGCGAGCATTCCGCGGCGGTCTCGCTGAGCACCCCGTACGGATCGAAGAGCGACCTGACCGTCGCCTCGGGCAAGAGCGCGAGCGTCACGTTCACCACCCGCCAGGCGCAGATCGACGCGACGGCCGTCACCGGCACCGCCGAGGCCGGCGGGCAGGCGTTCGCGCTCAGCGCGGCGGCAGGCGCCACGAACTGCGGCTGATCCCGCACGAAAGGCTCCCTGGGCCGGATCGCGATCCGGCCCAGGGAGCCTTTCGTCTCCAGCGCGCCAGGCGCCGCAACCCGGGTGCCGAAGAGCGCCGCAGCCGCCGTCACCCCAGATGCGGGTATTCGGCGAAGCGCCGGCGCACGGCTGCGTCGGTGGCCTTGGCCAGCGGCGCGAACGGGGCCAGCTCCAGCGTCCTCCCCGGCGCGCGCCCCGTGCCGGACCAGAATCCCTTGACCAGCCCGCCGACGACGATCGACTTCCGGAAGACGCCGTTGTTCCCGGGCACCAGCCGGGCGTGTTGTTCCTCCGTCATCGCGAAGAGCCGGTCTCGATATCCCAGGATGTACTCATCGAAGCCCGGCAAGAGAAGCGGTCTCGACGTACGGCGCCCCAGCGCCGCGACCTCGTCCGGCAACCCGGGCCTCGCATAGGCCGGCTCGTCGCCGCCCGAGCGCTCCAGCCCGTCGGCAAGCGGCAACGCGGCGCGGCACTGCGACAGAGGGAGCTTCGTCCACCAGGCGAAGTCCCGGATCGTCGCCGGCCCGCGGGAGATGAGATAGCGCCGCAGGAGTTCGGCGGTGGCGGCCGTCTTGTCGCCGTTGAACCGCCGTTCCAGGCTCGAGTCCCCCGGAAGCCAGCGGCCGGAGGCGACGATGTTCTGGTCGATGCCGTTCCACGGCCCGTAGCACAGCTCGCCGCGGGCGATCAGGGTGAACAGGATGTGATACCCGCGACCGCCACCGGAGCGGAGGCCGGCCTCGTCGAGGGCGCCGTTGACCACCGCGCGCGGCAACCCCCGAGGCTCGCGCTCCAGCGCGGCGACGATGACGTCCAGTGCCTGGGAGATCTGGTGGTCGTCGAGACCGAGTTGGCGCCGGCGTGTGGCCGCGGCCCGCAACGAGGGGGCCGCCATCAGCTCGGTCATCCAACGCAGGTCGGCCGCGGCCGTCAGGAAGACGGTGCCGCGCATGGGATATCCGCGCACCACCACGCCGTCGTCGAGGGCCGCCAGGACGTCGCCTGCTGACCCTGTGGACCGCAGCGCCGCCGAGGCCAGCACACCGGGAAGATCCTGGCCCTGCATGGCGCCGAAGGCCCCCACTGCATCGATCGGCGACGCATAGGGCCTGGTCAGCAGGCCGTGAGCGACCAGACGTCGGCAAGCCAGCTCGCGATTCGGCATACGACCATCCAACCAGCATTCCCGCTCATCGCAGCCGGTGCCGCGATCGTTGATGCTTCCCTACACTCGACCCGTGCCGACGAACCAGCTTCCCGACGAACGACGAGCGACGAGCACCTGGGCGGCGATCGGCGTCGCGCTGGTGTTCCTGATCGCGTTGAACCTGCGTCCCCCGCTCACCTCCGTCGGTCCGCTCCTTCCCCAGATCGGGCGCGACGAGTCCCTGAGCGAGGCCATGCAGGGCCTTCTCGGCTCGCTGCCGCTGCTGGCGTTCGCAGCCGTGTCGCCGCTCGTCCACCACGTGTCGCGGAGATTCGGCATGGAGCGCTCGATCCTGCTGGCCCTGCTGGTGCTGGCGGTCGGCATCTTCGCGCGGTCGTTCACCGGGCACGTCGGCCTGTGGGTGGGCACCGTCGTGATCGGCAGCGCCATCGCGGTCGGCAACGTGCTGGTCCCGACGCTGGTCAAGCGCGACTACAGCTCCGGCATCTCCCGCGCCACCGGCATCTACTCGGCGTGCATCACCGTGGGCGCGGCCATCGCCTCGGCCGTCGCGGTGCCGATGGCCGACGGCACGACCTGGCGCGGCGCGCTGGCGTTCTGGGCGATCCCGGTCGTGGCGGTGGCCGTCGTCTGGGCGCCGAGGGCATTTCGTTCGCCGCCTCAGAGCGCCACGGCGGCGCCGCAGCGGGCGGCCGCCACCCCCACGAGCGTGTGGCGCCAGCCCACCGCGTGGCTGGTGACCGCCTTCATGGGACTGCAATCCACCAGCTTCTACGTCCTGGTGACCTGGCTGCCAACGATCGGGATCGCCGCGGGCCAGACGGAGCGGCAGGCCGGCTGGCAGCTCTTCGCGTTCCAGATCGTCGGGATCTTCTCCGCGCTGGTCATCCCCCGGCTGATGCGCAACCCGGACAGCCAGGTGGCCGCGGGCGTCGCATCCAGCGCACCGCTGCTCGCCGGCACGCTGGGCCTGTTGCTCCTGCCGCAGTTCGCCGCGCTGTGGGCGATCGTCGCGGGGCTGGGCAGCGGGGCGTCGCTGGTGGTCGCGTTGTCGCTGATCAGTCTGCGGGGGCGCGGCACCCACGAGACCACCCGGCTCTCGGGGATGGCGCAGTCGCTCGGTTACCTCTTCGCCGCCCTCGGCCCGGTGCTGGCGGGCTTCCTGGCCCAGGTCACCGCGTCGTGGCAGGCGCCGCTCGTCTTCGTCTGTCTGCTCACCGCGACGCAGCTCGCCGTCTCCTTCCCCGCCGGCCGCCCCCGCGCGCATGGCTGAGCGCCGCCGTCGTCCCGGTACGCCCCGGACGGCATCACAAGGGTCAGCTGTCCATGGATGATCTCCTCGTCGAACGGGTGCTGCGGGCGGCGGAATGCGTCCCGCCGGGGCGCGTCGCGAGCTACGGCCTCATCGCGTCGCTCGTGGGCACCGGGCCGCGGCAGGTGGGCGCGGTGATGAGCCGCCATGGCGCCGCCGTCGCCTGGTGGCGGGTGACTAATCGCGACGGGCGCCTGCCTTCCCCGCTGCTCGCCGAGGCTCGGCGGCGATGGCTCGACGAGGGGACCCCCGTCCGCGACGACGGCTCCGGCTGCGACTACCGCGCCTCTGTCGTCTCCGCCGAGGCTTTCGCCGACGCCGTGGCCGAGGCCCTCCGCGACCTGCGCCGACCCTGACGTCAGGTGCCCCCGTCCTCCGCCAGGGGCGGGTCTAGCATGGACGAACGGGGCGAGAGCGGCCCCACCACCGAGCAGACAGGGCGAGGATGTTCCAGGGACTACTGATCGAAAACGACGACGACGGCTACCGCACCAGCGTGCGGGAACTCGGCGAGGACCGGCTTCCCGACGGCGACGTCACCGTGCGCGTCAGCCATTCCTGCCTCAACTACAAGGACGCGTTGGCCATCACCGGGCGCGGCAAGATCGTGCGGCAGTTCCCGATGGTCCCGGGGATCGACCTGGCCGGCGTCGTCGAGGAGAGCAGCCACGCCGGATATCGGCCCGGCGACGCGGTCGTCCTCAACGGCTGGGGCGTCGGGGAGAACCATTGGGGCGGCCTCGCACAGAAGGCCCGGCTCGACGGCGACTGGCTGGTGCCGCTGCCGGCGCGGTTCACCTCCGAGCAGGCCATGGCGATCGGCACCGCCGGCTACACCGCGATGCTGTGCGTCCTGGCGCTCGAACGCCACGGGGTCACGCCCGATCGCGGCGAGATCGCGGTCACCGGCGCGGCCGGCGGGGTGGGCAGCGTGGCCATCGCGGTGCTCGCCACGCTGGGCTACACCGTCGTCGCGATCACCGGGCGGCCGGAGGAGTCCGACTACGTCAAGGGGCTCGGCGCGGCGGAGGTGCTGGACCGCGCGGCCTTCGCGGAGCCCGGGCGGCCGCTGGCGAAGGAGCGCTGGGCGGGCGCGGTGGACGTCGCCGGCAGCCACGTCCTGGCCAACATCTGCGCCGGCACGCGCCGCCGGGGTGTGGTCGCCGCGTGCGGCCTCGCCGCCGGCATGGACTTCCCCGCCACCGTCGCGCCCTTCATCCTGCGCGGCGTCACGCTGGCGGGCATCGACAGCGTGATGTGCCCGCGCGAGGAGCGGCTCGTCGCCTGGGACCGGCTCGCCGCGGATCTCGATCCCGCCGCGCTCGGCGCGATCGCCGAGGTGATCGGGCTCAGCGACGCCATCCCCGCCTCCACCCGGCTGCTCGACGGGACGCTGCGCGGGCGCGTCGTCGTCGACGTGAACCGGGTCTGATTCCTTTACTGACCGTCGAGGAGCCCGAGATGCCGGAAGGCGTCGTACAACCCATCGGCGTTGACGTCGCCGGTGACGTGATCGGCCACCGCTAGCACGTCGTCGGAGGAGTTGCCCATGGCGACGCCCACCGCGCAGTACTCCAGCATCGGGATGTCGACGGTCGCATCACCCATGGCGATGGTGTCGGCCCGGTCGGCCCCCAGATGGGCCAGCAGCACGTCGACCGCGTGGGCCTTGTCGATGCCCGAGACGCCGAGGTCGCCGAACAGGGCGTGCGAGCCGCGCCCGCCCCAGCTGCCGGCCTTCAAGCCGGGAAAGGCCGCCGTGGTGTCGAGGAGATCCCGATGGTCGCGCAGCAGGAAGCTGATCTTGTTGACGTCGTCGCGAACGAGCTCGGCGCCGTAGATCATGTCCGGGAAGGCCTGCGCGACGGTCCACGTCCCGCTGTCGGGCGCGCCCTTCCCGGCGACGTAGGCGCGGACGGCCGGCAGCGCGGCCACCTCGAAGTCGGCGCTGCCGAAGAGCCCGGAGTTGGCCTCCAGGTAGAACTCCAGCCCGCGCTCCTGCAGCCAGCCGACGACGGCCCGGCACTCGTCGAGGGTGAGGGTCTGGTGCATCACCACCTCGCCCCGGTGCTCGACGTAGGAGCCGTTGCCGCCGATCATCCCGTCGATGCCGATGTCCCACAGCTCCTGGTACATCTCGGCCTTGCTGCGCCCGGTGGTGAGATAGACGAGGTGCCCCGCCTGCCGGGCGCGGCGAATCGCCTCCACCGCCGAGGGCGGGAGCTGGTTGGAATAGTCGACGACGGTGCCGTCGACATCGAGGAAGACAATCTGCGGCATGGTTCGGCCTTTCGCTCGGGTGAGGTGTTACGAGTGGGTGTGCGATCGGGTGAGGCGGTCGACGGCGCGGCGCACCTCGGCTGGGTCACGCCGTTCGACGTCCAGCGCGCGATGGATGGTCAGGCCCTCGATGAGAGCGTCGAGCAGCCGGGCGGTCTCGGGATCGAAGTGCCGTTCCAGCGTCGCGCGGCTGCGGGCCATCCAGCCGGCGGTGATGTCCCGGAAGGCCTCCTCGCGGGAGGCCAGGGTGTAGAGCTCGTGGGTGAGCACCAGATCGCGCTGATCCCCGAAGACGTCCTCCAAGATGATCGTCGCCACCGCCTCGCGCGCCGAGTCCGCGTCGGTCGCGGACGCCATCCGACGCTCGAAGCCCTCGGCGATGCGGCTCGCGAAGCGGGTGAAGGCCTCGCGCAGCAACTCGTCCATCCCGCTGAAGTGGTAGGTCATCGATCCGAGCGGCACGTCCGCGGCGGCGGCGACCTTGCGATGCGACGCCCCGGCGACCCCCACCTCGGCGATCACGCCCAGACAGGCGTCGATGATCCGGTCGCGCCGGTGCGGGTCGTTGCGACGCGTCCCCTGGGGACGAGCCGGCTCAGCGGCCGGCGAGGGCATCGTGGGGACCGATCTCCCGGATGACGCGGGCCGGGTTGCCCACGGCGACGACGTTGGCCGGGATGTCCCGGGTCACGACGGACCCGGCCCCGATCACGCTGTTGTCTCCGATGGTCACGCCGGGGCAGACGATCACCCCGCCGCCCAGCCAGACGTTCTCGCCCAGCGTGATCGGCTGCGCGGCCTCCAGCTTGTCGCGACGCGGTTCCGGATCGATCGGATGCGTCGGGGTGAGCAACTGGACGTTGGGGCCGAGCAGACAGTCGTCGCCGATGACGATCGGAGCCACGTCGAGCGCGGTCAGGTTGTAGTTGACGAACACCCGGTCGCCGAGGGAGATGTTCTCGCCGTAGTCGACGTACAGCGGCGGCTTCACGTAGGCCCCCTCGCCCAGGTGCCCCACGAGCTGCGCGAGCAGGTCGCGGGCGTGCGGATCGCCCGCCACCTCGGCCCGGTGGTAGCCGTCGGCCAGCGCCACCGCCCGCTGGGCGATCCGGCCGCTTTCCGGATCGTCGGCGACGTAGAGATCGCCGGCCAGCATCCGTTCCCGATTCGTCCGCGGGTCGCCCGCGAAGTAGTCCGTCATGGTCGCATCGTACCAGACGATAAGTACGATCGTACACTAGATGTGACTACTGCGGCTCTGGGTCGTCCGCGCGCGAGTGGGCGATCGCGATGAGCTCCCGCAGCACCGCCTCGTCGATGTCCTCCAGCTTCTTCACGTAGACGCAGCCCGCGCCCTCCGTGTAGGCGCCGAGTTGCGGCAACAGGGCGGCGCCCGCCGGGAGGTCCTTCAGTCCATAGAGCGACAGCTGCGCTTTGCGGGGCGAGAACCCGCACTTCGGCCAGTCGCCCCGGGTCCGCGGGTTCGCCGGTGACACGTAGCGGTAGCTGCCGTACCCGACGATCGACGGCCCCCACATCACGGGCTCCTCGCCTGTCACCTGGCCGAAGATCTCGGCCAGCCTCACCCCGTCCTCCCTGCGTCGCACGGGCGTCACCGCGCCCAGGAAATCCTCGACGCTCGCGTCGGTGGGCTTCGTCTTCGGTTCCGCCATGGGCCGGCCCCTTCCTCCTTGCACCGCGAATCTACCTCCCGCACCCCCGCACCCGGCCCGCTCCCGCCTCGTCAATGCCGGAAAATCGGCCAGTGATGAGGAGTCGGCGGAACCGGGCGCAGGGGCTGTCCAAGGTTGCGGACGGATAAGTGCGGCCAGAAGTGGATTCTGCGAAATCTGGCCTGGTGAAGGGTTGATCGCCGCACTTATCCGTCAGATCCGGGTGTGCACAAGCCGGCCGGCTCACAGTTCGAAGTTGCTCCACAACAGCACTGCCAGCCCCAGGCCCACGACCAGGTTCGTCAGCGTCGCGATCGAGAACACCGCGACCGGACGCCAGCCCGCCTCGCGAATGGTCTTGACGTTGAACTCCAACCCGATGCTGACGAACGCGAAGATCAGGAACCAGCCCCGCAGATCGTTGGCGACGCCGATGGCCGCCTTCGAGGCCTCCGCCGGCACGGTGTTGGCGAAGATCGTCGCCACGACGGAGGCGACCAGGAAGCCCAGGACGAACTTGGGGAACCGGTCCCAGAAGGCCCTGGCCGTGGGTGCCGCCTCGCCGCTCTTGCGTTCCACCGAGAGCGCGAAGTAGAGGGTCAGCAGCACGGCGGCCACCCCCAGGAGCGCGTTCTGCGTCGACTTCACAATGGCGGCGATCTGCAGCGGGCCTTCCCCGGCGATCGCACCGGCGGCGGTCACGGCGGCCGTGGTATCGATGTTGCCTCCGATCCACGCGCCGGTCGCGGCGGGGCCGAGGCCCAGCACGCCCGCCAGCCAGGGGAGCAGGAAGATCGACGGCAGGGCGAACAGGATGACCAGGCTGGCCGTGTACGCCAGGTGCTCCTTCTTCGCCTTGACCGCCCCGGCCGCCGCGATGGCGGCGGAGACGCCGCAGATGGACACCGCGCTGGCCAGCAGGGCCCTCAGCTTGTCGTCGAGGCCGAACTTGCCGGCCACCCACCAGGTGGAGAAGAACACGATGGTGATCAGCAACGTGGCCTGTAGGATGGCCGGGCCGGCCGCGCGGACGATCAGCGCGAAGTTGATCGAGGCACCCAGCAGCACCAGGCCGGTCTTGATCAGGAACTCGGTGCGGAAGCCCGGGGACAGCTTCTCCCTGACGCCCAAGGCGCTGAGGAGGAGGTTTCCGAGAAGACCCAGGATGATGGCATACACCGGGTACTCGATCGTCGACGCGACCGCACCGAAGGCGGTCGCCTCGGTCCATTGGGGGACGCCTTCGGTCAAGGCGAACGCCGCGATGCCCAGCGCGAGCACGACGGCCAGGCCGCCGATCGCCCACGGCAGGCTGTGTCCTGCCGGCGGGGCGGCGGGGGGTGCGTCGTCGGACGGCTGTTCCACGCGCAGGGTCTTGTCCGCGCCGTCGATGTCGGTCTGGCTCATGGGAGCAGTCCTTCCGGGATGAGGCCGGTCAACGCGGCGACGAGCAGGGCGAGCCCGACGACGACGGCCAGCCAGTCCTCGCTGAGGGAGAACTTTCCGGCCTCGGTCGGCTCGCCGGGCGCCGCGTGGTGGGGGTCGGGCGGTGGCGCGACCGTTTCAGGGGTGGGGGAACTGGACATGGTGGTCCTCCGTGAGGGTGTGGTGAGGGTGATGCGCGGGAAACGCCACACGCCCTCGGCGCCGGGAAGGCACCGGGAAAGGGAAAGGGCGCGAGGTAAAGAGGCGCTCCCGCCGGCTCAGGGCTGCCGATCGGCGGCCCGAGTGGTGCGGTGAGGTGTCAGCCGCACATGTCGAAGCCGGCGCGGGAGTAACACCGCATGTCGGTCGTCACAACGAATGTGAGAGTCCGATCCAGCTCGTCGACGGTCTTCATGCCGAGGAGTCTACGAGGAGCACCACCGGCCCGGTCAAGGATAAATACCTATTTTCTCCATAGGCGAAACAGGATTTAGACCGGAGCCGTCGAAGCCGGAGATCGACGCGCCCGTCGCCCGCCTTCAGTGTCAGATGTTCCACCGCTCACGGTCGAACTTCTGACACTCGGGGGCAAGGGCTCCACCGACCGAGCCCGAGTAGGGTGAAGCGGATGGCAACGAGCGTGGGCGGCATCCTGAGGCAGTACGGACCGATGGTCTACCTGCCCTCCCTGGTCTTCGCCGTCGGCGAGGGCGCCCTGCTTCCCCTCATCCCCGTCATCGCGACGCAGCGCGGCGCCGGGATCTCGACCGCGGCTTTGGTGGCGGCGGCCCCCATCGTCGGATCGCTGTGCGGCAACATTCCCGCGGGCCGGCTGGTGGGCCGCGTCGGCGAGCGGTACGCGATGGTCGTCGCGGGCGCGCTGGCCCTCCTGGGCGCCGTCGCCTGCGCCCTGCTGCCCGGCCTGGTCTGGTTCACGGCGGCGGTGTTCGTGATCGGGCTCGCGGCCGCCGCCTTCGCCCTGGCTCGGCATGCGTTCATGGCGACGCGGGTGCCGCTCGCGTATCGCGCCCGGGCGCTCTCGCTGCTGGGCGGATCGACGAGGTTCGGGATGTTCACCGGGCCCTTCCTGGCCGCCGGGCTCCTCGCCGTCTTCGGCACGACCACCTCGTCGCTGTGGTTCTTCGCGACGCTGATGCTCGCCCTCGTCGTCCTGGTGTTCCTCGGGCCGGACCCCGAGGAACAGGCGCGCGCGGCCGAGCCCCCGGCCGTCCCGGAGCCGGGCGCGCCGCGACCCGACGGGGTGTTCGCCGCGATCTGGCGCTCCCGGCGCGTCCTCTCCCGGATGGGGGTGGCGTGCATGCTGCTGGCCGCCGTGCGCGCGGCACGCCAGGTGGTGTTGCCCCTGTGGGGGGTCTCGATCGGGATGGACGCGTCGACGATCGCCGTCGTCGTCGGCATCTCCGGGGCGCTCGACTTCGCGCTGTTCTACGCCAGCGGCCAGGTGATGGATCGCTACGGCAGGCTCTGGGCCGCCCTGCCCGCCATGGTGCTGATGGGCTCCGGTTTCCTCATCTTGTCCTTCACGCACGACGCGGGGGACGCGGCGGCGTGGTTCACCGGGCTCGCCGGCCTTCTCGGGCTGGCCAACGGGCTCTCCAGCGGCATCCTCATGACGGTGGGCGCCGATCTGGCCCCCGCGGGGTCGCCCGCGTCGTTCCTGGGCGCATGGCGGCTCTTCACCGACACCGGATCGGCGCTGGCTCCGGTGACGGTCGGCGCCGTCGCGGCCGCCGCGTCGCTCCCCCTCGCCACCGGCATGGTGGGCGCGCTCGGCCTGCTCGGCGCCGCGGGGCTGCTGCGCTGGGGACCGCGCTTCCTGCCCCACCACGGAAGCCGGGAGAACAACAGCCCGTAACCTGGTCTTCATCCCACCGTGCAACCATGGAGCGATGAAGCGCGAGGTCTCATCGCATATAACCGCCACCATCACCGAGCCCGCCGAGCTCGTGCTGAGCGTCGCCCTCGCAGAGGGCACCCCGCTCGCCAGCGAACGGCTCACCGCCACGCTCGACGGCGAACGTCTCCCCCTGCGCGAGATCGTCGACGCCCACGGCACGCGGCTCCACGTCGTCGAGGCCGGCGCCGGCGAGTTCGACCTCACCTACCGCGCCATCGTGGACCGGTACGCCCCACCGCGCATCGTCGAGGACGCCGAGCGCATCCGCTACCTGCGCCCCAGCCGCTACTGCGAGTCGGACTCCCTCTCCCCCACCGCCGTGGCCGAGTTCCACGACCTCCGCGGCGCCCAGCTCCTCGACGCGGTGAGCTCGTGGGTCGGCACCCACCTGACCTACGTCAGCGGATCGAGCCAACCCACCGACGGCGCCATCCAGACCCTGCTCAGCCGCCAGGGGGTCTGCCGCGACTTCGCCCACCTCGTCGTGGCCCTGTTGCGCGCACGCGAGGTGCCGGCCAGGGTCGTCTCGGTCTACGCCCCGGGGCTCGAGCCGATGGATTTCCACGCCGTCGCCGAAGCCGCCATCGACGGGAAATGGTGCGTGGTGGACGCCACCACCCTCGCGCCCCGCGACAGCATGCTGCGCATCGCGACCGGGCGCGACGCGAGCGACACCGCCTTCCTCACGAACCAGTCGGGCGCGCTCATCCTGAACAGCCTCGAGGTGACGGCCACCGTCGACCAGTTCCCGGAGGACGACGTCACCCGGCTGGCCCAGCTGCGCTGACGCTCCGTTCTCCCGCCGCGCGCCAATAACGCCGGTGATGCAGCCAACCCTGCCCCTCTTTCACAGGGTTGGTTGCATCACCGGCGTCACCGCGTCGACCCCTCGTAGATCCGCCTGATCAGGTCTTCGATGGCCGGTTCCGCGAGCGACAGCTCGACCACCTCGGCCCGCGACTGCACCGCGGCCAGCACCTGGGCGGCGGAGAGCCGTCGCGAGGCGAAGGCGATCGAGAGCCGCATGCCGTCGCCCTCCGCGGCGACGACCCGGGCGTCGGCGGGCAGGGGGAGGTCATCGGCGGCGACGGGTTCGGCCAGATCGACGACGAGGATGCGTTCGGCATCCGTCGCGGCCGCGAGTTCGGCCTCGGTGCCGTCGAACGCGACGCGGCCGTCGTCGATCACCACCATGCGGTCGCACAGCCGCTGGACGTCACCCATGTCGTGCGTGGTGAGCAGCAGCGTCGTGCCGCGCTCGGAGCGCTCGCGCGCCAGGAACCGCCGCAGGTTCTCCTTGCTGATCATGTCGAGGCCGATAGTCGGCTCGTCGAGCACCGCCAGATCGGGCGAATGCAGCAGCGCCGCCGCCACCTCGCCGCGCATCCGCTGCCCCAGCGAAAGCGTGCGTACCGGCCGCCCCAAGAACGACGCCAGTTCCAGTTCGTCGACCAGCACGTCGAAACGCCGCCGCCAGGTGCCGGCGGGGATCCGGTGCATGGCGGCCAGGATCGGAAAGGACTCGGCCAGCGGCAGGTCCCACCACAGCGCCGACCGCTGCCCGAACACGACGCCGATCCGGCGCGCGAGGGCCCGCCTCTCCGGCACGGGTTTCAGCCCGCAGGTGCGGAGGTGGCCGGAGCTCGGCGTGAGGATGCCGGAGATCATCTTGATCGTCGTCGACTTCCCCGAGCCGTTGGCCCCGATGTAGCCCACGGCCTCCCCCGGCTCGACCCGCAGCGTCAACCCGTCGACGGCCCGCACCACCCGTCGCTTCCGCCGCAGCCCGCCGCCGTCGAAGACGACGAACTCCCTCGTCAAACCCTCCGCCTCGATGATGCTCACACCACTACCCTCCCGCTCCCGTATAGCGATGGACCCCGGCGCGCCAGATCAACAGCACGACCACCCACAACACCACCCCGACAGGGAGGCCGAGCCACGCCATCTCAGGCACCAGGAGCGACGGCAGCGGGGCGCCCACCAGCACCGCCGCGGGCAGGTAGGCCACCAGGGTGGCCGGCACGACGAAGGTGAAGAACACCCGAATCGGCGTGCTCAGCGCGCTCGCCGGCACCGAACTGACGTAGCGGCCGCCGTAGACGAACGCGTTGCCGGCCTGCTGGCCGTCGAGCACCCAGAAGTGCAGCGAACCGGACGCCAGGAACAACGCGCCGAAGATCAGCACGCCGCCCACGGGGGCCAGCGCGGCCAGCGCGACGAAGGCCGGTGTCCATTCCACCCCGCACAGCGCGAGCGCGATCAGGTACGCGGCCAGGCCGAAACCGGCGCGCCCCAGCCGGCGCAACTGCACGTCGGCCGTGACGAGTTGCAGCAGCAGCGAGGTGGGGCGAACCAGCAGTGTCTCCAGGCGTCCCTCCCGGATGAAGCTGTGCATGCTGTCGAGCTGGCCGAACAGCATGTCGGCCACGCCGAACGCCGCGCAGGACAGCCCGTAGACGACGGTGGCCTGGGCCAGGTTCATGCCGCCGAAGACCGGCGCGTTGTGCAGCAGGACGTAGATCTCGACGAACTCGGTGGCGGCGAGCATCAGCTGGCTCAGCAGGTCGGCGGCGAAGCTCGACCGGTAGCCGGCCTGAGCCCGGATCCGGGCGCCGATCATGGTGCGCACCATGAACCACCAGGTCACCGGCCGCAGGTCCGCCGCAGACGCGGGCCTCGTCGGAGCATCAGCCACCGTGGATCACCAGCTTCCGCATTCCACGGTGCAGCATCAGCTGGGCGGCGCCGACGAGCACCACCAGCCACAGCATCTGGACGCCGACGGCTTCGACGCCGGCGACGTCCATGATCACGTCGATCGGGGTCTGGAACATCGACGGGAACGGGGTGGCGTCGGCGATGGTCCGCAGCCACCCCGGGAACCACGACACCGGGACGAGCAGCCCCGTCAGCAGGTTCATGACGATCATGAACAGCGCGTGGTAGCCGCGGATCTCCACCACCCAGAGCGCGAGCAGGTTGATCAGCGTCCAGGCGAGGAAGGTCAGGCTGACGCCCAGCACCAGCGAGATCGGGAACAGCAGATACGGCAGCGGCTGCGTCGGCAGAGCCAGGCCTGTGGTCAGCGCGCCGACGGCCAGCATCGGCACCAGCCGGGGCAGCACCTGCGACGCGGCCCGGCCCAGATCCATCGCCCACCATTGGCCGAGGGCCGTGACGGGGCGGAGGAAGTCCATGGCGATCTCGCCAGACTTCACGCGCGCCGCGATCTCCGTCATACCCCACAGGGGGATCGCCCCCAGCAGCCCTTGTCCCAGCCAGACGTAGGTGGAGGCCTGGGTCAGGTCGTAGCCGCCGACGGCCGAGCCCGCGGTGGTGATCGCCGTCATGAGGAGAGAAGAACGAATGAACCCGAAGGCCCCGTTGGCGATCAGCGCCGCGGCGATCGCCGCCCGGTACCGCGCGTACCGCCGATAGCCTCCCTTGGCCAATTCCCAGTACGCGCGCACTGGCCCGAGCTTACCTGTCGAAGTCCCGCACGCTCGCTGAGGAGCCCTTCGAGACGATGCCCGCCGGTTTCCCCTCTATCTCAAGACCATGCGCCGGGCGGGCATCCCTCAGGGACCACGCGGAAGGAGCGTCGCGGAAGGAGCGTCGAGGGGGCGCGAAGCGCCCCCATGCGCTGGCTGTTTACGCGGACCAGTGCTCGAGGGCGAGCGCGAGGAAGTCCTCGATACCGGAGCGCACCCGTTCGGGTGTGACATCCGGGCGGAGGCGGGCCAGCCCGGGGATGATGTGGGCGGGATCGGGCAGGAAGCCGAGGATGTCGCTCACCACCCAGTACCTGGCGGCGTAGGGATCGGGGTCGAGCACACCACCCTGAGCGACGTACGTCTCCCTGAAAGTCTGCGCCTCCGCGACGCTGTGCAGCATCGCGAAATCAGCGCACATGTGCGCGACGTCGAGGTCGCTCGGACCCCATGACGTCTCGGCCCAGTCCACCACCGCAGCGGTCTCGTCGCCCCGCCACAGCAGGTTTCCCAAGTGGAAGTCGCGGTGGATCAGACCATGCGGTGTGGCCGGCTCGCCTGCCCGACGGATCTCGATCGCACGATGCCAGAGCTCGGGGCGACGGGACCACCCTGGGACCTCGAGGCGCGCCGGTCCCCGATAGGAGAACCGCGGTGGACGGTCTCCGGGAGGTGGCCTCTGGCCGTGGATGGCGACGGCGGCACGCGCCAGGTCGGACACCCCAGCCGGACTCAGCGGGTCCAACCGAGTGGCGCCCCGCCGCCACTCCATCAGGCAGGCCGGGCCACCGGCCGCCTCACCGGTCGGATCAGCGGCGACGAGCCGCGGCACCTGCGAGACGGAGTCCGCGAGCAGACTGCAGGCCGAGGCCTCCCGCCGCACGTGCTCGCGCCCCACCTCGCCCCACCGCCGCGGGTCGGCCCATCTCAGCGCCAGCTGCTCGCCGTTGCTCAGCCGGAGCCGCCACTTGGTCTCGGTGATGCCCCCACCGACGGCGGACACCGCAATCACCTCGAAGGAGGCGTGCTCCTCGGCCCACGTCAGTACCGCCGGCGCGGGCATCATCTCAGCAGACATGTACGAACACGACGCCGACCGCCCTTGAGTCGAAACTCACTCGCGCCCCAGCGACGTGCAGACGCACGCGAGGTTGCCCTCGGGATCGCTGAGCACCACGAACGCGGGCGCGTGGGACTCGTCGACGACACTCCCACCCGCAGCCACGGCGGCCGCGATCCTCGACTCCGCCGCCTCCGGCGCGAGGCTGATATCCAGGTGGAAACGCTGCCGGCCGGGCGCATCGGAGTCGGTGTCCTGGAACCAGAACAGCGGCAGCGCACCCGCGGGATCGACGATGTCCTCGCCGTCGTCGACCACACCGAGGACGGCGGCCCAGAAGGGACGCACCGCGGCCGCATCGGGGGTGTCGAGGGCGATCTCCAGGGCCTGCGCGGTCTCGGGCTCGGCAACCCATCCCCGCGCCGCCGCCAGGGCGCTGATCCGCTCAGCCAAGTACACGTCGCGGCTCGTGACCCCGCCGACGTCGTGGCTGCGGAGCGTGAAGCGCACGTGCCCATAGCGCAGGTCGGCATCCGGATGGTGATTCAGCTCGTCGGCGACCCGGGCCACATCCACGAGGAATTCTGCTCCGGCGGAGAAACCTCCGGTGTCGAAACGCGTCCTCAGCGCACCGAGGATCCAGCGCCAATCGGGCAGGTCGACATCGGCAACACCCAGCAGCTTGTCACTCATCTCCCCACCCTACGCGAGGCCGCGATGCAACGGCAGAGCAGGATGAACGGGCGGTCAACGGAGGCCGGCAGGGCGTCCGTCGCGAATGAACGACCACGCGATCAGGGCAGGGACCAGCCACAGCGCGACCGCCGCCGAACCCCAGATGAGCACGGCGACGATGGCCGCGATAGCCTCCCCGGCCGAACCGGCACCGCCCGACCCCGTCAGAGGGAGCACCAGGACCGATCCCATGATCACGGCGCCCACCGCTGCCAGCGTTCCCAGGCGCGAGAACAATCCCGCGGTGCGAGGAGTTCGCCGCACGAGCACGTATGCGACGGCGACGTAGGCAGCCACCAGAAGAACGTAGGGAGAGGCGGAGGCGGCCCCGAGTACGACGACCCACGCGGCGCCGGACATCGCAAGCAAGGTGGCGAGCAGCTTCATTCCCGCCTCCTTCACTGCACCCGAGGTGCTTCCGTCCGGTTTCCCGCAGCTTACGGTGATCCTCTCCTCCGAGCCAGAGGCAGCGACGGACGACGTCATGCGGCTGCCCCCGCTGCGCTGACGCCCCGGTCCCGCCGGGTCCGCGCGGCGGCGGCCAGGTCGTCGAGCAACGCGGCGGTCGTCTCCCAGTCGATGCACGCATCGGTGACCGACTGGCCGTAGACCAGAGCGTCGCGAGTCGCCGCCGACAACGTCTGGCTGCCGCCGACGAGGAAGCTCTCGATCATGACGCCGGCGATGTCATCGGCTCCGGCGATCTGACCGGCCAACTCGCGGACCACCTCGGCCTGGCGCACATGGTCCTTGCCGCTGTTCGCGTGGCTGGCATCGACGACGAGTCGCCGCGGCATCCCGGCCCGTTCCAGCAGCCCGGCCGCCCGCTCGATGTCGACGGGGCCGTAGTTGGGTCCTCCCCGTCCCCCGCGCAACACGACGTGCGCGGCGCCGTTGCCGGTCGTGGACACGACGGCGGCGGCACCGTCGTCGTCGGTGCCGAAGAACACATGCGGCTGGGACGCGACGGTGCAGCCGTCGATCGCGACCCCGATGTCGCCGTCGGTCGCGTTCTTGAAGCCGACCGGCATCGACAGGCCCGATGCGAGTTGCCGATGGATCTGGCTCTCCGTCGTGCGCGCCCCGATCGCCCCCCAGGCGACGGTGTCGGCGATGTACTGCGGGCTGACCGGCTCGAGGAACTCGCAGCCCACCGGCAGCCCGAGGTCGACGACGTCCAGCAACAGCCGCCGCGCGATGCGCAGACCCCGCGCGACATCGTAGGTGCCGTCCAGCCCCGGGTCGTTGATGAGCCCCTTCCACCCGCCGGTGGAACGCGGCTTCTCGAAGTACACCCGCATCACGACCAGCAGGTCGTCGCGGTGCCGCTCGGCCGCGCGCGCGAGGCGGCGCGCGTAGTCGACGGCGGCCAGCGGGTCATGCACCGAGCACGGGCCGACGACGACGAGCAACCGGTCGTCGTCGCCGCGCAGCACGGCTTCGACGTCGGCGCGGGCGGCGGTCACCGCGTCCTCCTGCGCCGTGGTCATGGGCAGGTCGCCGCGCAGCCGTGCTGGCGACGGCAACGGAGCCAGGGAGGCGATGCGGAGGTCGTGAGTGGAGTTCATGCGGATTCCTGTTCCCGACGGGAACCCGTCTTGTCCAGGTCACCGTCGTGTTCAACGACGAAGGCAGACACTCGGTCGAGTGTCTGCCCGTGACTCTGGAGGCGCGGCGAGCTATCGGCGGTCGGCTCCTCCAGAGCCACTCCGATACCAAAACCAACGGTTTTCCATGCCGCAGACCTTATTTACCCGCGTCCGCGCGGTCAAGTCCGCGATGGCCCCCGCCCTGTCCAGGCTGGCACGCCCTGCCCCCGCAAAAGGGCCCGTCCAGAGAGTTCGCTGTTCCACCGAAGTCGGTGGGATAGCGAACTCTTTGGCGGGTTCCGCCGGCTTCGCCCCCCCTATCGCCACTCGAGCAGGCCCAACTCGTGGGCGCGCCGGAGGGCGGCCGCGCGATCGTTCACCCCGAGTTCGCGATAGATCGCGATGCTCTGCTTCTTCACGGTGTTGAGCGAGACCGACAGGCCCGCGGCGATCTGCGCGAGCGTGCGGTCCGAGTTCAGCTCGGCGAGCACCACCCGCTCCCGGGCGCTGAGCCGGACGATCTGCCGACGGGCGGCGCCCAGCGGACCGGCCAGGTCGACGAGCCGTCGACGCAGCCCGTCCGGCACCTGGCCGGGGCTCACCATGGCCAGCAGCGCCTGGCGTTCGGAGACCTCGAGCATCGCCATCTGCACGCTCCAGCCCGGAGGCGGGCTGCCTCCGGCCAGCATCCGGTCCAGCAGCGTCGCCGCCTCGACGGAGCGCCCCAGGCGATGCAAGGCGGCGGCCGCGATCACCTGGAAGGTGGCGCGCTCCCGCGGCGTCTGCGCGGGATCGGCGAGGATCTCCTCGGCATAGGAAAGCGCCCCGCTGACGTCGCCGGTGTGCAGCAGCAGCCGGGCCTGGGGCACCCGCAGTTCCTTCGGCAGCGGGCTGCGCGCCTGCAGGATGCCGGCGGTGCGCTGGGTGTCGCCGCCGGCGAGCAGGGCCTCGGTGCGACATCGCAGGATCAGCCGGGCGGGGAGCGCATCCTCGGCCATCCACTCCCGGAAGTGGGAACTCAGCCGGTCGAGCTCGGGGATCTGGCCGAGGGGGTCGCCGAAGAGGATGGCCCGCAGCACCCGCGCCACCACGAGGAAGGGCCACAGCGGACCGCACTGCTCGGGGTCGCCGAGAGCGACGATGAGCCGGTCCAGCTGCCCCTGATCGAGCGCGTCCGCGGCCTTGTGGGCCCGGGCGAGCAGGCGGGAGCGCGCGGGAGCGCCCGGCTCCACGGGCTCCGCGTCCTCACGGTCGTCCACCCAGCCGAGCAGCGAGTTGACCAGGTCCAGCAGGCCTTCGGCCTGGGCGCGCGGCTCGTCGAGGTCCACCGCGCCGGCCGTCTCCGCGACGATCGTCCCGGCGTAGTAGCGCACGTCCACGAACCGCCCGGCGAGCGCCCGGGTGACGGCGGCCTCCAGCGCGAACAGCACCCGCGATTGGCGACGCGCGGCCTCCTCGCGGAGCCGCACCTCGGACTCCACCACATCGACCCAGTGGTTCGCCCCCGCGATGTCCCCGCCCTGACGCAGCGCGATCACCGCCAGCGTGCCGGTGGACAGGACCGCTTCGATGTCCGCCGCGACGGAGAGTTCGATCTGCTGGGCCGTCGCGGCCTCCGCGACGGTGCGCAGCAGCGCCTGGTTCGCCCCGGCCGGGGTCACGTCGGCGCTGACCTCGGCGATCAGCTCGGCGAGCCGCAGCACCGGGTACCGACGCACCGCCCATGGCGGGGGCGCGCGGAAGGCCCAGGCGGTGAGCAGCGGATGCCGGGCAGCCAGGCCGACGCCGCTCCGGTTCCAGAGCAGCGCCAGCGCGTCCCAGCGGTGGGCCAGGTGAGCGTGATAGATCGCCTCGACCTCGAGCCCCTGCTCCTCGGATGCGAGCAGGGCCTCGACGATCTCGTCGTGGATCTCGCGCGTGCGGCCGGGCGACAGGTCGTCTTGCTGCTGCACCACGACCCGGTGCAGCAACAGGGGAACGCGCCAGGAGGCGGCTCGGCCGGCCGGCTCGAGCAGCCCCGTCTCGGCCAGCGAGGCGACGGCCTCGGGCGCGCCCGGGCCGAGCCGTTCGATCAGGCCCGGCGTCAGCGTGCGGTAGGCGCCCAGGCGCAGCGTCCACTCGCGCTCGCGCGGCTCCCGCTGGTTCAGCAGATCCCACACCTGATCGACGATGGCCACCGGGACCCGGGCGGCGGGGTCCTGGAGGAGCGCAACGTCCAGCCGGCCGGCGAGCAGGGCGATGCGCTCCGCCGCGTTCATCGTCGACTCTCCAGGGGGCGGACCATTGCACGGACCATTGTCGCGCTCCCCCTCCTGTGCGTGGCCGAACGCTGGCCTACATTCTGCCTCATGCGTAGCGCGAAAGGTCTCCTGCGGCGCGGTGGAGTGGCGATCGTCACGGCTGTCGCCCTGCTGTGCGGGTTCCTCTCCCCGGCTC
>DAOLFC010000189.1:0-4147 GCA_035326505.1 Arachnia sp. | reverse complement strand
ATCCGGTGGTGCTCAATCGCAATATTCAGTGGTGCTCAACGGTCCGAATACTCACCTAACGTCCCGCGCCGGAAGTTCGCTGCGATTTCCGGCGCCCCAGCGGCGCCTCGCTGCGTTCTCCTCGCTCGACGAACGACCAAGTGCTACTTCGCTCGTCGGCCTTGCGATCCATCCACTGGATCACCGGAACTCATCAACGAACTCCGGCGCAGGGCACCAGGGAAGCGCCGATCCGCGGGTCTTGCAGCACCAGACATCGTTGTCATGATCGATGATGTCGCCGCGTCGTCTCGCTCCGTCGCCTTGCGCACCGCGCCACGCGCCGTCGCTCAATGGCCCCACCGCTAGCCACAATGCGGGAGGAAGGGGCGTGACAACGTTTGCAACGCCTCTCGCCGAGAGCCGATCTTTATGATCGAAAATGATCGAATTGCTTCAGGGTATTGCACAATAAGGCTCGGTTTTATACCCTTGGTTCCATCATCCCGGCGATCAATGACGATTAAATGATCAAAAACGATCGATAGCGATCAAGGGGTGCAGCAGCTGTCCGCAGCTCGAATCGAACACAGCTCGAATCGAAGGAGATCACGTGCGTCCGCCTACCCCGACCCAGGGTCCTACCCGATCCCGCTTCCCCTCCCGTCTCCATCCCCGGCGCGTCCTCATCGGCGCGGGGGCCATGGTCTTGTCCGCCGCCCTGCTCGGCACGGGACTGGTGGCAGGTCCCCAGGCGTTCGCCGCGCCGCCCGTGATCCCCGCGCCGGACGGCTCGCTGTGGACCGACGCCACAGGCGGGGCCATCAAGGCCCACGGCGGCTCCGTGGTGAGTGTCGAGGAAGCCGAGGTTCAGCTGGACATCACCGGTGACGGGGCGCTCGACGACCGCGTCTTCCTCTGGTACGGCGAGGACAAGACCAACGCCACCCGTCCGGTCGACGGCGTGCGGGGCTACTGGTCGACCGACCTGGCCACCTGGAACGACATGGGGCTGGTCCTGCCCAGCCACCAGTTCTTCACTCTGAAGGCCGAGGGCGGCGCCGTCTCGGTGGACTCCACCAAGGTGGCCACCGTCAAGGCGACCGCCAACAAGACCGCCCCCGACGCGGGATCGACCCAGGCGGAGATCGATGCCGCGAAGGCCTTCGTCGCGCCCTACGTCGAGACCTGGGCCGACGAGGAGGCCGGCGTCGCCGCGACCTACGACGAGGCGGCCCTGGCCAACGCCTCCTACCGGCTCAACGGCAACATCAACATCATGGAGCGTCCGAAGATGCTCTGGAACGCCAAGACGCGCAAGTTCGTCATCATCTACCACGCCGACGGCCCGCTGGCCACCGACACGAACCTGGTGCGCTGGGTCACCGAGGGCGGCGATCCCGCCGACCGCAACATCGGCTCGCGCTACTCCCGGGCCGAGATCGGCTTCGCCGTCTCCGACACCCCGTGGGGGCCGTTCAAACTGGTCAACACCACGAAGATGAACTGGGCGACCGGCGTGCCGAACGCCGGCCGCGAGGGCGACTCGCGCGACATGACGGTGTTCCAGGACACCGGTGAGCACGACGTCGATCCCGTCGCCGACGATGCCTACGCGGTGTATTCGTCGGAGATGAACCAGTGGATGTACGTCTCGCGGCTGAACGCCGAGTACACCGGCCCGCTCGAGCCCGGAAACCAGGCTCAGCTGGGCGAGGACTTCTCCAACCGCGTCCTTCCCGACTACTCCCGCGAGGCCTCCAGCGTCTTCAAGTACGACGGCTGGTACTACATGATCACCTCGGGCACCGACGGCTGGAACTCGACCCCGGTGCTGGCCTACCGCTCGCGTTCGATGATCACCCCCACCGAGGCGGTCGTCGGCAACACCGGGCGGCACCCGTCGCAGGGCCAGTGGGAGCGGCTGTCTCCCGCCAACCCCTGCATCGGCGCGGCGAGCCGCACCGGTGTCGGCACGGCTGACCCCTCCAAGTGCTTCGACTCCCAGCCCACCTTCGCGATCCCGCTGGATCAGGAGGCCGGCCAGTTCATCTACATGGGCGACCGCTGGCGCGTCGACTCCGGAACCGGCTCGGCCGGTGAGGCCTCGCGCTACGTCTGGGCGCCCATCCAGATCGACACCGCGACCGGCCAGATCAGCGTCGAGAACGTCGGCGCCTGGGATCCGTCCGACGCGACGCTGTACCGCCCCGTGCGCTACGCCGGCTCCGGGCCGCTGAGCGCCGACATCGCCGAGCGCGGCTCCTTCGCCCCGGCCTTCGACGTCACGGTGGGTGACACCTTGGTGGAAGACGTCACCGCGAACTGGGACCCGGCGAGCCTCGACGCGGCCTTCTCCGCGCCCGGCAGCCACACCGTCGCCGGCCACATCGCCGACGGCCCGCTCGCGGGTCGCTACGTCTCCACCGCGGTGGAGGTCACCGGTGCTCCGAACATCTGCCGCGAGCCCGGCGCGCAGCTGAGCGCGTCGTTCCATCAGACGCAGTACAGCACGCTCCCCGTCGGCAACGCCTGCGACGGCAACTCGGCCACCACCTGGTCCACCTGGGCCAGCGGCGGCGCCAGCCCCGCCTCGGTGACGATGACCCTGACCGCGCCGCGCAACTACGCGATCGACCACGTCAGCTTCACCAACGTCGAGGGCGTGATCGCCTCCGTGGGCGTCGAGTACCGCGACCCGGCCACCGGCAGCTGGCTGCCCACCACCGCGACCGCCGCCACGCCGGCCGCCAACAACAGCCTCACCACCGTCGCCTTCGATGAAGTGGAGGCCACCGGGCTGCGGCTCACCTTCGCCACCCCCGGCTCCTACCTGAAGATCACCGAGGCCTACTTCCCCGGAGCGGCCCCGGCGCTGGCCCAGGCTACCCCGCCCGTGATCGGCACCACGCCCGGCGTGGTCCCCGCGCTTCCGCTCACCGTCCGCGTGGTGCAGGGCGGCTCGGAGGAGACCGACGCCCCCGTCGTGTGGGACGTGCCGGATCCCGCCGACCTGGCCACCGAGTTCGAGAAGGCCGAGATCCATGGCACCGCCGAGCTCGACGGGCGCACCGTCGCGGTGACGGCCACCGTCTGGGTGGTCCCGGAGCGCGTTGTCTACCTGATCGATACCGGTCGCGTGGGCGCCAACGGTTCCGAGATCGTGGACGCGGCCCGCGCGTTGCGCGGCGACGCCTTGCTCAACGATGCGGCCGATCGCAAGGTGACCGCTCCCGAGGACTCCTGGGGCTACATCGAGCGCAACCCTTCCGACAATCAGAAGGTGTCCGTGACGCCGGGTAACGCGGCCGATTGGGCCACCTCGTATACCGGTGACGACAACGACGCCGACGAGGGGCTGGTCTATCGGATGACGCTGGATCCGGGCGAGTACCGGATCGTGGCGGCTCATGTGCCGCGGCGCACCCAGACCCACGGCAGCTGGTTGAACGTGAACGGGCAGAAGGTCGACGAGAAGACCGTTGCCGTCACGCAGATGCCGGGCGAGGTTCGTCCGCCGGTGTTCGTCACCCACGAGCTGTCCCTGACCGAGCGCACCACGATCTCCTACGAGACCCAGAAGCTCCAGGCCAGCGGCGGCTACAACGCCCACGTCTCGCTGCTCGCCGCGGTCCGCGTCGACGACGAGACCCCCGCGCTGGCGATCGAGCCGTCGGCGACCACTCGCTGCGTGGCGGGCAAGGTCGTGGTGGCGGTGACCGCGCGCAATGCCGATGAGGCGGTGGCGGATGTGACGCTGGCCTCGGCGTTCGGTGGCAAGGAGTTCGCGGACCTGCAGCCGGGCACGGCGCGCTCCGCGGCCTTCACCACGAGGGCGGCTTCGATCGGGGACGGAAGCGTGGCCGTCAGCGCCACCGCGACCGACGGCCGCGTCTTCGAGGCGACCGCCCCCTATCCGGCGACGAACTGCGGCTGACGGCCGGGAGCGGTGTGAGCAGATGATCGATGTCAAGGAAAGAAGGTCTCCCATGAGGGAGCCGCGTCGAAGGGGCGGCAGGGCGGTCGCCGGGGCGGTGGCGCTGGCGCTGGGCCTGTCCGGGCTGGCGGTGGGGCAGCTGCCCGCGTGGTCGCTGTCCTATACGGGACAGGCCGGGGTGCCGGTGGTGGCGACGCCGGAGGGCGTCGTGCCGGAGCTCCCGGAGACGGT
>DAOLFC010000055.1:0-22385 GCA_035326505.1 Arachnia sp. | reverse complement strand
CTCAAGTGCCGCGGGTCTTCACCCAGACCGTGCCACGGTGAACGTCGAACTGCTTGGCCAACGCGGTGACGCTGAGACCGTTGGCACGGGCTGTTCGCATAGCATCCACTTCATTGCGACGGGTGCGCGTTCTGGAGGTCGCGCGCTCTGCGCAGTCCTGCGTGGAGGGATGCCCCGAGCTGAGGATCGGCTGGGAAGACGTTGGACTCTCCTAGCGAGGCCAGGGTGCCGGTGTTGCGCAGCTGGGCGAGGACGCGATCACCGACCCCGGTGAGCACGAGATGCGCCCCTGCCGAGGTAAGGCTGTCGCGGTATCCGACGATCATGCGGATGAAGGTGCTCCCGAGGTCCTCTTTGCCTCTGAGGCGGATGACGACCACGCTGCCGGCGGAGTCGGTGTCCGGTGCGGGGAGTTGGTCGGCGAAGACGTCTGAGGAGGCGAAGAAGAGGCTGCCGTAGGGAGTGAGGACGACGATCTCGCCGGCGTGGAGCGTCGCGGGTGGGTCGGTCTCCGCGACGGGCCGGTCTTCGGCGTCCAGGGTCCACCGCACAACCCGGACACGGTTGGACTGGTGGAACACGAACAGGATGACGGAGATCGCGACCCCGTACAAGACGGCGTACTGCATCGGGACGAGCAGCGCGAGGACGAACGTGGCCGCCATTATCACGGCTTGGGTGCCGCCGGTGCGCCAGACCATCACGGCCTGGTCGATCTTGAAGGTGCGGATGCCGATCACGATCAGCAAGGCGGCGAGGGCGGGCATCGCGATATGTCCGGCGGCGGATCCGAACAGCAGGATCGTGACGATCATGACGAGCCCGGCGACCAGGTTCGACGCCCGTCCCCGCCCGCCGGCGGCGACCACGAGTGCAGTGGCCGACATCGATCCACCGACCGGCATGCCCTGGAAGACCCCCGAGACGAGGTTGGCGATGCCTTGGCCGGAGAAGTCCCGGGAGGGGTTGGGGTAGGAGCCGTCCGGGTTCGGCTGCGACTGGCTGATGGCGGCGCCTTGCACGAGCCCGACGAACGCCAGCGACGCCGCCGGCACGACGAGCGCGGCGATGAGCCCGAGCGAGGGCAGCACCAGCCCGGGGAGGGACCGAGGAACCTCGGTGATGTCGTTGAGCGTCTGTACGCCCGCACTGGGCAGGAGGGCTGTGACGACCGAGGCGGCCACGATGGCGACCGCGAGGCCCAGCGCGCCGAGCCGGGTGCGTTCCAGCACGACGATCAGGATCGCCGTCCCCACCGCGACGGCCACGGTCGGCCAGTGGAACGAGGCGACGTTCAGAATGGTGTCGCCGGCCCGGAGGATTCGGTTGGCTGCGTCGGAGTGGTAGCCGGTGGCGTCGGCGAGCTGGGCGAGGACGATGTTCGCCGCGACGGCGTTCACGAACCCGGTGAGCACGGCGTTCGGGACGTAGCGGACCAGGGTGCCGAGTCGTGCGATGCCCGCGGCGAGCATGAGCGCGCCGGTGAGGATGGTGAGGGTGGCGAGCGCGGTGGTGCCCCCGGGACCGGTGAGTCCGGGGACGTCGGAGAGGATCACCGCCATCGCGCCCGTCGCCTGCACCGACATCACGACGGAGCTGGTCGCGAGCGCGCCGGTGATCGTGCCGAACAGGTAGCCGTAGAGGCCCGCCAGCGGGCTGAGCCCTGCCAACAGACCGGCGGCCAGCCCGTCCGGCACGCTCACGAGACCGTGTACCAGACCGGCGCGAAGGTCGCGGCTGGAGAAGGTGCGGTAGTCAGCGGGAAGCCGGCGCCACAGTGATCTCAGTCCCATGCCTGCTCGCGTCAGGGGGTGACGATGGCGAAGTCCGGGTCCGGCTCGTCGAGGACGGCGAGCAGGCGGCCCAGCACACCGGCGTCGCCGTCGATGCTGATCCCGGCGTCGGCGAACTCCTCCGGCGGAATCTGCCCGGCGAGCAACCCGGCCAGGGCGGACCCGGTGAGCGTGAGCGTCGCATCCGCGTCCGCAGCGGCCGCGGACGCAGAGGACGTGTGCGAGAGCACCCCGTTGCGCAGGGTCAGCCGGTAGACCTGACCAAGATCGGTGAGGTCGATGCGAAGACTCAGATCCTCGTCCCAGGCGCGCGGGCCGTCCACCCGGATCGCGAGCGCGTCGAACCACTGCTCCGCGCTGAGCTGGGCGAACATGTCGGGGGAGGCTGTGACCGTGGGGGTGCCGAAGCTGCCGTGCCGCAGCTCGTGCGCGCCGGAGAGGTACACGGACCGCCACGTGCCGTTCTCCGCGCCATAGCCGAGCTGTTCGAGGGTGTCGGCCAGCAGCGCACGGGCCTCCTGATGGTCGGGCTCGGCGAAGACGACGTGGCTGAGCACTTCCGCGGCCCACCGGAAATCGCCGGCAGCATAGTCCTCGCGAGCCTTGGCCACGACGGCGTCTGCGCCGCCCATGTAGCGCAGGTAGCGGCTGCCGGCCTCGGTCGGCGGGTGCTTCCACAGGTTGACCGGGTTGCCGTCGTACCAGCCCATGTAGCGCTGGTAGATGGCCTTCACGTTGTGGCTGACCGAGCCGTAGTAGCCGCGGGCGTGCCAGGCATTCTCCAGCGCGGGCGGCATCTGGAACGCCTCCGCGATCTCGATGCCGGTCATGCCCTGGTTCAGCATCCGCAACGTCTGATCGTGCAGGTAGCCGTACAGGTCCCGCTGCTCTGCCAGGAACTTCATCGCCCGGTCGTGGCCCCACGTAGGCCAGTTGTGTGAGGCGAACACGACGTCGGTCTGATCGCCGAACATGTCGATCGCCTCGGTGATGTATTTGCTCCAGGCGTGGGCGTCGCGGACCACCGCGCCGCGGAGCGTGAGGATGTTGTGCAGCGTGTGCGTGGCGTTCTCTGCCATGCACAGCGCACGGAAGTCGGGCAGCAGGAACTGGAACTCGGCGGGCGCCTCTGAGTCGGGCGCGAGTTGGAAGACGAATCGCACACCGTCGACCGTGAGCTCCTGCCCCGTCTCGGTGACATCGACCGTGGGCGGGATGAACGTGATTGCGCCCGTCGAGATCGTCTGCGCCAGCCCAATGCCGACCTGGCCGCGCGGGCCACGATCCAGCGCGGCTCCGTACATGTAGCCGGCCCGACGGGCCATCGCCGTCCCGGCGAACACGCTCTCCGACACCGCATGCTCGGCGAACCCGGCCGGCGCGACCACGGGCACCGCGCCCGAGTCGACATCGGCCTGGTCGAGCACGGCGCGCGCCCCGCCGAAGTGGTCGGGGTGGCAGTGCGTGTAGACGAGTCCCGTCACGGGACGATCCCCACGATGCGCCCGATACAGGGCCATTGCTGCGGCGGCCGTCTCCTTCGAGACCAGCGGGTCGACCACGATCACACCGCGTTCGCCCTCGATGAACGACATCACCGACCCATCAAGACCCCGCACCTGGTACAGGCCGGGCACGACCTCGAACAGTCCCTGGATCGCGTTGAGCTGCGACTGCCGCCACAGGCTGGGATTCACCGAGTCGGGCGCGTCGCCGGCGAGGAAGGCGTAGGAGTCGTTGTCCCAGACAACCCGCCCGTTCTCGTCACGCACGACGCAGGGCTCGAGCGCGGCGATGAAGCCGCGGTGAGCGTCCTCGAAGTCTTGTCGGTCGGCGAACGGCAGCGTCTCGGCAACGCGCTGCTGCTGGGCGATGATGGCTGCGGTGGCGGGCTTGGGGGCTCCGCCGGTGGTCTGTGTCACAGTGTGTTCCTCTTCCTTGGGTGAGTGTGTTTCAGGCAAGTGCCTTGGCCTTCAGCTGTTCGAACTCGGGCGTGGTGATCGCGCCCGCATCCAGGAGCTGCTTAGCGCGGGCGATCTGCTCGGTCGGGTCGGTTGCTCCTGCGACCGAGCGGATGTAGTCATCAGTGGCGGCTTGGGACTCCCGGACAGCCGCCTGCTCACGTTGGGCCATCCCACCACCCCGGGCGATGACGTAGATCAGCGCGGTCAGCGGCGGCGCGATGAGCAAGGCGATGAGCCACAGCGCGCGGCCCCATCCCTTCATCGTCCGGTCTCTGATGATGTCCACGATCACCTGGAAGATCACCATCAGGTAGCAGATGAACAGGAAACCCCACACCATCAGCCAGAAGACATCCCAAAAGGTCATGTCGCTCGTTTCGCTTTCTTTTTATCGTCCGCGTCCGCGGACGTCCCCGCGACAGTCACGGGCGCTACTAGGCTCCCCGTCTCGGGCGGTACGCACACCACCCCGCCGGGGTGGTCTTCGGCTTTCCTTGTCTGGTTAGGGGTTTTCGAGGCAAGTGAGACTCCGAGACATAGTGAGACACCGTGCAGGAATAGAGTTCAGGCATGCCGTCAGTTCGCTCAGTCGTCGCTTCTGGTGTCCCCACTTATCTGGTGACCCGGCCGAGTGTCGGTGTCCGCGATGTCGTCCGGCGCGGGTTGCAGGATCAGGTGAGCGACGCCCTCGGCGAGCATCGGGTCTGCGTTGTGATCGCGCCGGCCGGCCACGGCAAGACCAACCTCCTCTCGGCGTGGGCCGGGGTCGCCGATCGGCCGATCGCCTGGCTTTCGCTGACGGCAGCCGACCGGCACTCCGATCACCTGACCCGGGGCCTGTCCACTGTCCTGACCGAACTCGAAGAGGTCACCGACGGCACCGCAGGGTGGTGATCGATGACATCCACTTGGCCGGTGAGGACGCCGCACGGACGGTCCTGCGTCCGTTCGTCGACAACCCACCACGGGGCGTGCGGCTGATCCTGGCTGGACGTGGCGATCCCGGTATCGGCCTTGCCCGGCTTCTGGCATCCGGGGAGCTGGCCCTGTTGGGAACCGACGCCCTGTCCTTCACCGCGCAGGAGATCAGCGAGGTCGCGCAGGCACGCGGAGTCGACCTGAGTGCCGAGCAGGCCACCGCCCTGCACCGGCTCACCCGCGGCTGGCCGGTCGCCGTGCGTCTCGCGCTGCTGGCACGATCGTCGACCTCGGCGGCGGACCTGCCGATCGCGTCGGTTCTGAACGAGGACGTCCCGCAGCTGCCGGAGTACCTGCTCGAAACGGTTTTCGCCGACCTTCCCGACGAGTTGTCCGGCTTCGTCGTGGAAGCGTGCGTCAGCGACTGGCTCACCGGCTCCCTCGCCGACGATGTCCTCGGGCGCCAGGACGGGGCCGCCCGTCTCGAGCAGGCCCTCGCCGCTGGACTCCCGGTAGAGCGCCGCGAGCATCCGGGGATGGAACCCGTCTACCGGTGGCATCCGCTCATGTCCGCCTCCGGGCGAGCGATCCTCCGACGCCGTGACCCGCACCGCCTGCACGACCTGCATGTGCGCGCCGCTCGCGCGCTCGCCGCGCACGACCCGGTTCACGCGGCCCGCCACGCAATCGCGGGCCGGGACCCCGAACTCGCATCGGCTCTGGTGCGCTCGCATTGGCTCGCCGCCGTGCTTCGCGGTGACTCACCCCTCATGGAAGAGGTCTGCAATCAGCTTCCCGCGCCCTACTCCGACACTCCGGAGATACTCGCGATCCGAGCCGCATGCCTGCGCAACATGGACGACGCCGCCCGAGCGAATGCACTCGACCGCCGTGCACGCGACCGTGTCACCTCCAGCGACGAGCCCCGCGCGCTCGACCTCACGCTGTCTCTGGCGCGCCTGTTCGTCATCGACTCCGAGGGCGAACTCGCCGCCGAATCCCCCAGGGCCCAGCGTCTGCTGGACGAACTGCGTGATGCCACCGGCCCGCTCCGTGCGTGTGCGCTGCTGTTGCTCGGCTGGACGGAAATGCGGCTTCATCATTCCCAGGTTGCGGTCGATCTGCTCCGGGAAGCCGGCGCATCCTGTCGCGCCGAAGCCCTCACCGACCTCGCCGGACGAGCCCGCGTCAACGAGGCATTCGCGCTCGCGTTCGGCGGGGACTTCGACTCCGCACGGGAGCGCATGGCCGCCACAACCCGCGAAGCGGCTCCGGAGAGCTGGCGCCGCACGGACGGCGCGATCGAATGGTTCATGACCGGCTGGATGCAACTGTGGACCGGCGAGGCACACGCCGCGACAGACTCGCTCCAGCGTGCGGCCGACCGTGACGCCGCCCTCACCTCCTTCGCCACCCTGGCCCGAAGCTGGCTCACCTTCGCCGCCGTCGACACCCGAGACCGCCACCGCGTCGAACGAGCCGCCGCCTGGCTCGACCTCGCACCGGACGCCACGGTCCAGGGTGTGCCGTTCGGCGTCTTCAAGGGTGTCGCCCGAGCCGGCGCAGCGCTGCTCGACGGCCGCCACCAGAGGGCCGCCGCGCTCCTGGATGAAGCGATCGTCGGCGATCCGGGTCAGCCCGGAGTCAACTCTCTCGCCGTCGCTCTCTCCGTCGCTCTCTACTGGCAGTGCGGCAAGGTCGATCGGGCCGTGGCTCTCGCCGCGCTGCTCCCTCCGGAACTGCCCGCCTACCTCACCGCGGAACCGGTCGTCGTCACTGCACTCGCCGCACACCGACGCGGCGCTCACGACGAGGCACATCGCCTGCTCGAAACGGCCCTCGCCGCGGCGGCGCCCCAGAACCTCATCCGCCCGTTCCTGCTCGGCGATCCCGATCTCACCCTCCTGCTGGCCGAACACTCGGCATGGGGCACCGCGCACCAGGACCTCGTCGCCTCCGTGCTCGCCCGCCGGTCCCTGCTCGGCGGTGATCCGCCCGGCCAGCCCCTCACCAGCCGAGAGCTGGAGGTCCTGAGCCATCTCTCGACCACCCGCAGCCTCCCCGAGATCGCGGCGATTCTATATATCTCGCGGAACACCCTGAAGAGCCACCTGAAATCGATCTACCGCAAACTCGGTGTCGAGAACCGCAGGGACGCCGTCCGCGCGTTCCACACCTCCCGATAGCTGCACGTCGAGAGACCTAGACGCCTTCACTCGATCGTGCGCGACGTGATCACCCCGGCGGGGTGATGCGTCCACGCCGCAGAGCGGAGACCCTTGTAGGGATCGCGTCGTCGTGGTGACGGCCGTGCCCGATAGTGAGGCTCCGTGGGAAATGTCGTTGGAGAGATCCTGCCCTACGCGATGGCGGTGGCGATCAGCCCGATCCCCATCATCGCCGTCGTCCTGACGCTCCTGTCCCCGAACGCGAAGGCCGCGAGCGTCGGGCTGCTGGCCGGTTGGGTCGCAGGGATCATCCTGACCATCACGCTCTTCGTCCTGATCTCCGAGATGCTGCCCGAAGACCATTCCGACGGGGCGATGCCGATCCTGGGCACGATCAAGATCGTCCTGGGCGCAGCGTTCTTGTTCATGGCCATCAACCAATGGCGAAGCCGCCCCCACAAGGGGGAGGAAGTCGCCCTCCCTACGTGGATGCAGGCGATCGACAAGGCCAGCGTGATGAGCGCGGCCGTGATCGGCTTCCTCCTCTCCGCCGTCAACCCGGTGAACATGATCATGCTGGGCGGCGCCGGGCTCGCCATCGGCTCCTCCGAACTCGGCGGCGGCTCCCTGGCGATCGTCGTGACAGTCTTCGTGGCGATCGCCGCCTCCACCATCGTGATCCCGGTGGTCGGCTACTTGTTCGCCGCACGCGCACTCGCCCGCCCGCTGGACCTGCTGCGGGGGTGGCTCGCCAGGAACAACGCCATCATCGTCGCGCTGCTCCTGCTCGTCGTCGGCGTGGCCATGATCGTCCAAGGACTCACCAGCTTCTAGCCGCGCACTCTCCTGGTCACCCAGGAGAGGCCCCGCGATACGGGCAGGCGACGGTCAGTGCACCCAGATCTTGAGAAGCACCAACACGGCACCCAGCAGCGCGATCGCGACTCCGCTCGCAAGCCGCACCCACAGGCTGGTCGTCCAGGCGGTCGCCTTCGCATAGCCGAGAACGCCCAACAGCGCTACGCACAACCACAAGCAGGCCCAGACCGCCTGTTGCTCGCTCAACAGCCCGGTGTGTCCGAGCAGGAGCACCGCCATCGGCAGGACTGGGGCGACCAGCATCCCCCAGGAATGAAGCACCGCGACCCGCGCCGCCGCTCTGATCCGAGGGAGCAGCAGGACCCCCGAGTCCTGCTGATCGTCAAGGTGCGCAACCATGCCGACATAGACATGGGCGGCACAGAACACCACCACGGTCGCGTAAACCTTCACGATGACATCCCAGTTCGCTGCTGGGGTGATCGCTACCAGGCTGGTTACCAGCACCACGCCGTAGACAGAAGCTTCCGTCGCGAATCGTCTCACAGGTCTCCATCCGTCCACGCACACCAGCCCGGCGGATACCCGGACCACAGGTCAACGATTATCACAGGAGACGAACCCGATCTGCACCACCCCGCGGGAGTGATCTTCGGCGAGACGCGCGCTCAACAGGCGCAGGACCCGATGATGATCCCGGCCTCGCACCTGATGAGGGTGATGGCCGTGTGGTGTGTGCGCGAACCGTGACATCGACGTACGATGGCGACATACATCGGACGCTCTACGCCTTCATGCATGGCGAGCCGCTGGGCGTCTTCACGGAGACAGGCTCCAGCCGGGCCGGGCTCTCGTACGAAACGTCGTATTACCTGCGGTGACATCGTCGGGCCTAGTGAACCCATAGAGTTCGCTTCATGAGTTCCCTTGCACAGTCCGGATGGGCGATCCCTCGGCCTGTTCTCAAGCTCAGCACGAGCATCACGCTCGCCATGGTCCTGGTCTTCGTCGCGGTGCTGCTGTTCGTGGACGTCTTCGCGGCGGTGGGCGTGGGGATGGGGGCCCTGTCCAGCGCGCGCCCGGTCACCGCGCTTCGTCCGCGTCATGCGATCGCCTTGGCGCTCCCGAGCGCGCTGGCAGGGGCCGTGGCGATCGGGGTGCGCGGAGATCCGTTCGCGACGGCCTGCTTCGTGGCGCTGTGCTGCGTGATCGTCGCCGCCGCCGACCGGCATCAGGAGGGCCTCCTCGCGGGGATGCCGTGTGTGGTGACGGTGCTGGTATCCATCCCCGGTGCCTACGATCCGGCGTGGATCGCGGCCTGGATGGTGGTGGGCAGCCTCGTCACGGCCGGTATCGCGGTGCTCCTGAAGGTCCCGCCGGCGGCCTCGCCGGGGGTGTCGGCGTCGCTGGCCTGGCGTCACGGCATCGTCATGGCGACCTCGGCCGGCGTCGTGATGTACCTGGTGCAGTACTTCGGGATTCCGCACGGGTACTGGATCGTGGTGACGCTCACCGTGGTGCTGCGCCCGATGATCGATCACACCAAGGCCCGTGCGCGTCAGCGCGTCATCGGCACGGTGGGCGGCGTCTTCCTGTCTCTCCTGCTGGTCCAGACGGTTCCACCCTGGGCGGTGGGGATCGTGCTGGTCGCCTGCTTCCTGCTGATGACGTCCTACTCGATTCTCAAGGACTACGCGCGCCAAGTGGTGTTCCTCACACCCGCCGTGCTCCTGATCGCGCCGACGGGTGGCGTCGGCACGGTCGCCTCCGAGCGAGCGCTGGCCACCATCGTCGGCACGGTGCTGGCAGGTGCCCTCGCGTTGATCGTCGGGCGGCTCGACAGCAGGCCCGCCGAACCGCCCGGCGCCGTGACGCGCTCAGCCGGCTGACCGCCGCGGCAACGATACGACCCCGAAGGCGACCAGCCCGGCACCGGGGAGAAGCGGCCAGATCCAGTGGATCCCGTCAGGCCCCACGGTGCCCAGGTTCGCCATGGCGGCGAGACTCGCGCAGACCAAGACGGCAGCGGCGAGCGGTTTCCACACCGGAGGGGTCGGACGATCATCGGGTCGAGGGCTTTCGAAGCGACCGAAGACCAGAACCAGGACGCCGGTGACCAGCAGCAGCGCGAGCCACCACAGGGGCCGGGTCGCCCACCAGATTCCGGTCAGCGGGGTGGGCAGGACCCCGAGCCCACCCAGGCCGATCAGGAAGAACGACAGCCCGACGAGCGCCGTGAGGTGCCAGAGGAACCAGGTCATGATGCGCAGGTTCACGATCACGGTGGCCAGCCACAGGCGTGGGCGTCGCAGCAGGACGGAGAGCGGCCGCTCCAGGAGCAGGACGACGCCGGCCTGCATCATGCCGAGGAAGGCCATCGTCACCCGGGTGGGGCTGGAGTTGCTGATCGCGTCGCCGCCGGCCGTGATCATCGACACGGGGTAGGGACCGATCCCGACGAGCAGCGCGAGGCCCGCGACGCCGCAGGCCAGCAGGGCGAGGCGGCTACGGATGCTGCTCAGCCTCCCGTCGAGCCACGCGAAGCCCACCTGGTGGAAACTCGCCCACACGAACAGGTAGTTCGGATAGCCGACGAGCGGCGAGTCGAGGGAGATGCTGACGGCATCCACCGCCCCGGCCAGCGCGATGCCCCCGACGACCGACCACCAGCCGAACCGCTCCCAGAGATGCAGGCACGCCGGGGCGACGATGATCACCAACAGGTAGGCGGCGAGGAACCAGGTGGGGACCAGAGCCATCCGCGACGCGTGCTGGAGCACCTCGCCCGGCACGCCGGCGGCGACCCCGATCACGCTGATCGCCAGCCAGCCCAGCAGCAACGGCAGCAGCGGGATGCAGAGCCGGCGCAGGCGCGCCCGAAGCCACTGGGCGTAGCGGGGAGGCCATCCTTCGTCGGCGGGGCTTCTGCGTCGCGCGGAACGCCAGGACAAGGCGTTGGAGTATCCGCCCACCAGGAAGAAGATCGGCATCACCTGGAACACCCAGGTGAGCGGATGCGTCCACCGGGCGGCATCCAGCACGCCGTGCGGCTGGATGCCGCCGTCGACGTCCACCGCGACCATGGTCCAGTGGCCGAGCACCACGACGGTGATCGCCGCGGCCCGGAGGAAGTCGACCACGCGGTTGCGGGACTCCGGCGTCTCGGCGTCCAGACGCTGCGCCCGGCTCTGGTGCTCGGTCGTCATCGAATCCCCTTCCCGGAGCCCAGCACAGCAGGCGGAAGGCGGTCGTTGCGGGACTCCGTGCGCAGAACACTATTCGCTGAGCGGTGCAGATGTCGGGCAGGGCCGACGCGGCGGACAGCGATGACCGACCCTGGCTTCGCGCTCCTCCGGGGCGCCGGTAACGTTGACCACAGCTCTGTCACCGGCG
This sequence comes from Arachnia sp., assembly GCA_035326505.1. GTDB lineage: Bacteria > Actinomycetota > Actinomycetes > Propionibacteriales > Propionibacteriaceae > Arachnia. Next base: position 11,330 of record DAOLFC010000055.1, on the reverse strand, counting down.
ATTTCGACGGCGTCCTCCGGGTAACAATCCGATATCAGCAGGCCGTCGTAATGTATTTGATATCTGGCTGGAATCTGGCTGTAACAATCCGAGTTTATTTTGTTCGCGAAACGGCGGTCGCCGTTCTCGAACGAAAGGGCTGAAGATCGATGCTGAACCCCACGAAGTCACGGTTGGCCGCCATCGCCTTGAGCGGTGCCTGCGTGTTCGCGCTCGCCGCCTGCGGCAGCGGCGAGCCCGCCGTCGGACCGGAGACCTCCGGCCCGGAGACGTCCGGACCGGCCGCGAGCCCCACGGCGTCGGAGGACGCGCCCACGGCCTCCTACGCCTCGCTCGACTGCGCTCAGGGAACGACCTCGGCCGACATCCTCAAGGTCGGCACCATCCTTCCGGTGACGGGCTCGCTGTCCTTCATGGGGCCCTCGCAGGTCTCGGGTGTCGGTCTCGCCGTCGACGAGATCGTCGCCGCGGGCTATGACGCCTGCACCTTCTTCACCGACTCCGGAGACGGCAAGGACATGACGGTCTCGACGGCCTCCGCCGCCGAGCTGATCGACGCGAAGGTGTCGGTGGCCATCGGCACCGCGTCGTCGTCGGTGACCCTGAACGTCGTCGACCAGCTCACCGCCGCGCCCATCGTGATGATCTCCCCGGCCAACACCGCCGCGGTCTTGTCCGGCTACTCCGACTTCTACTTCCGCACCGCCCCGCCGGACACCGTCCAGGGCGCGGCGCTGGGATCGCAGATCCTCAGCGACGGCGCGGCCAAGGTCGCCTTCATCGTGTTCAACGACGCCTACGGCACCGGCCTGCGCGACGTCGTGCAGGCGACGGTGGAGGAGGCCGGCGGCACCGTCACCTACGGCGCCAGCGGCCAGGGTCAGGAGTTCCCGCCCGGCCAGGCCACCTTCTCCTCCGAGGTGACGGCGGCCCTGGCCACCAAGCCCGACGCGATCGTGGTGACGGCGTTCGACGAGACCCTCGCGATCGTCGCGGAACTCGTCTCGCAGGGCTGGGACATCACCAAGACCTACTACTCCGACGGCAACACCGCCGACTACTCGGCCGACCTGGAGCCCGGCACCCTGGAGGGCGCCCAGGGCACCATCCCCGGAGCGAACCCGGCGGACGAGTTCAAGGCCCTGCTGTCGGCGTGGCACGAGTCGGTGGAAGGCGGAGCGCTGAGCGACTACCTCTACGCCGCCGAGTCCTACGACGCCACGATCCTCGCGGCGCTGGCGTCGGTGAAGGGCGGGGCCACCGACCCGGTGACCATTCAGGCCAACCTCGCCGCGGTGTCGGGCGTCGGCGGCGGCACGGAATGCACCACCTTCGCGGACTGCGCCGAGCTGATCGAGTCGGGCGAGGAGATCCGCTACAGCGGGATCTCGGGCGTCGGTCCGTTCAACGACGCCAACGATCCGTCGAGCGCCTTCATCGGCATCTACACCTTCGACGGGAACAACGTCCCGGTGTGGACCTCGGCCGTGGAGCGAGACGCCTGATGCTCCCGGAGCACCCGCGGGGCCCGGTCCCGGGCCCCGCGGACTCCCTCCGCGGAATCGCGTTCCGGTGAGGCGCACGCATCCGCCTGTTGAGGGGAGGGCCCGCGTGCGCCTTCCCCTCCTCTGGCTGCTCCTCGCCGTCCTTCTCGTCTCGGCGCTGGCCCGCCCGGCCCACGCCGACGACGACCGGGCCATGCAGACCGAGCCCTGCGTCCCCTCGCCCACGGTGGGCTGCCTCGCGGGCACGCTCGCCGGCGCGGGCGAGGGCGTCGTCGTCCTGGCCGACGGGCCCGCGGGGGCGCTGGGGGCGACCACGAACGACGCCGGGCGATGGTCGATCGCGGTGGACCAGGCCGGCGACTACGCCGTCGAGGTGGATGCCGACACCCTTCCCGATGCTCTGGCGCTGCGCGACGCCGCCCCGCAGACGCGCACCGTCGCCCTGGGGTCGAACACCGCCGTCCTGATCCCGCTCGACGCCACGGCGGAGGAGGGAGCGCCCACTCCCGAGGTCGTCGCCCCGGGATTCGACTGGCAGCGGCTTCTCCAGCAGGCGGCCTCCGGGCTCCGGTTGGGTCTCCTGCTCGCGCTCGCCGCCGTCGGGCTCTCCCTGATCTACGGCACCACGGGAATCTCGAACTTCGCGCACGGAGAGATGGTGACCCTCGGCGGGCTCCTCGGCTACGCCTTCGCCAACCTGCTCGGCTTCCCGTTGTGGTTGGCGACGGTGGTCGTCGTGGTGCTGTGCGGCGGCTTCGGCTATCTCCAGGACGTGGTCGTCTGGCGGCCGCTGCGCAAGCGGAACTTCCGCGTCACCCAGCTGATGATCGTCACCATCGGCATGTCGCTGGCGCTCCAGTACACCTACCAGTTCTTCATCGGCGCCTCGACGGTGCGGATCGTGACCGCCAACCCCGTGCCCGTGCGGATCGGCCCCGTGACCCTGACCGAGCACTCCCTGGTGGCGATGGTCGTCTCGACGGTCATCCTCCTGGCTGTCGGATTCTTCCTGCGCCGCACGCGCCTCGGACGCGCGGCGCGAGCGGTGAGCGACAACCCCGCGCTGGCGGCCGCGTCGGGCATCCGGGTGGGCAGCGTCGTGCGGTTGATCTGGATCGCCTCCGCCGCGCTGGCAGGGCTCTCGGGGGTCCTGCTCGGGCTGGTGCTCAACGGCATCAACTGGATGACCGGCATGCAGCTGCTGCTGCTGCTGTTCTCGGCGGTGACGCTGGGCGGGCTCGGCACCGCCTTCGGCGCTCTCGTCGGCGCGCTGGTCATCGGGATGACGGTGGAGCTGACCAACATCTGGCTGCCCGGCGACTTCAAGTACGCCACCGCGCTGTTGTTGATGATCGTGATCCTGCTGGTGCGTCCCCAGGGGATCTTCGGACGCAAGGAACGGGTGGGATAGCCGTGGACTTCGTGAACCTCCTCTATCAGATGTCGGCGATCGCGATCTCCCCGGCCACCGCCGCCTTCGTCATAGCCACCATCGGCCTGAATCTGCACTTCGGTTACACGGGACTGTTCAACATGGGGCAGGCCGGTTTCATGCTGATCGGCGCCTACGGGTTCGCCGTCCCCATCACCTATGGCCTGGGCTTCTGGACGTCGGTGGGCATCGCGGTGGTCGCGGCCGTGCTGTTCAGCTTCGTCCTGGGCATCCCCACCCTGAAACTGCGGGGCGACTACCTGGCGATCGTGACGATCTCCGCGGCGGAGATCGTTCGCATGGTGGGCCGGTCCAGCATTTTGGGGCCGGTCACGGGGGGCAGCAACGGGCTGCCCGGTGCGCGCTACCGCGACCCGTTCACCGAACTGTCGTTCTTCGGCGACGGTCAGACCACCATCCTCTGGTTCACCTACGACAACACGGGCGTGAACGGATGGTGGATCCGGTTCGTCGCCTGGTCGTTGGTGGCGGTGCTGTGCGTCCTGGTCTGGCTGCTGGTGCGCAGCCCTTGGGGGCGCGTGCTCAAGGGCATCCGCGAGGACGAGGACGCCGTGCGGAGCCTTGGCAAGAGCGCCTACGCCTTCAAGATGCAGGCGCTGGTGCTCGGCGGGGTCATCGGGGCGTTCGCCGGGATCATCTTCGTCCTGCCCAGCTCCGTGCAGCCCGATGCGATGGGGCGCTCCACCACCTTCTTCCTCTGGACCGCGATGCTGCTGGGCGGCGCGGCCACCCTGTTCGGCCCGGTGCTGGGGGCGGTGCTGTTCTTCACGGTGCGCATCTTCGTGCAGGGCATGACGGCGATGCTGGTGCCGAGGTCGATCATGTCGTCGCAGCAGACCGAGCAGTTCTCCTGGATCCTCGTCGGCGTCGCCTTGATGCTGCTGGTGATCTTCCGGCCGCAAGGCCTCACCGGCAACAAGAAGGAGCTGAGTTTCGGTGCCTAGGTTCGACGGGGTGGAGGCGACCCCCGGCTCCGCCAAGCCGGACCCCATCCTGGTGGTCGACAACATCGTGCGCCGCTTCGGCGGCATGACCGCGGTGGACGTCCGGCACCTCGAGGTGCAGCGCGGCGCCATCACGGCGCTGATCGGCCCGAACGGCGCGGGAAAGACCACGTTCTTCAACCTCATCACCGGCTTCGACCGGCCCACCAGCACCCGTCGGTGGATCGGCGGACCTCCGGCGGAGGAGGTGGCCACCTGGACCTTCGACGGGCGCACCCTCAGCCAGGCCGGCGCGTCGAAGGTGGCCGGTCTGGGCATGGTGCGCACCTTCCAGCTGACCAAGGCCCTCTCCCGCATGACGGTGCTGGAGAACATGCTGCTGGGCGCCACGGATCAGCCCGGGGAGAACATGGCCATCGCGCTGGTCCCCTGGCTGTGGCGACGCCGTGAGAGGGAGATCACGGAGAAGGCGCTCGACCTGTTGCGGCGCTTCGCGCTCCACGACAAGCGCGACGACATGGCGGGCTCGCTGTCCGGCGGCCAGAAGAAGCTCCTGGAGATGGCGCGTGCGCTGATGGGCGATCCGGCCATGATCATGCTCGACGAGCCCATGGCGGGCGTGAACCCGGCGCTGACCCAGTCGCTGCTCGGGCACATCCAGGCCCTTCGCGACGACGGGGTGACCGTCTTGTTCGTCGAGCACGACATGCACATGGTGCGTCACATCTCCGACTGGGTGGTGGTGATGGCCCAAGGGGCGATCATCGCGGAAGGCCTGGCCGGCGACGTGATGCAGAACCCCGCCGTCGTCGATGCCTACCTGGGCGCACACCAGGACAAGGACCTGGGCGACGACGCCCTCCTCGACGAGGACCCTGCCGACCTGCCGAGAGGAGCGCAGGCATGACCTCCGATGCCGCCACGACCGAGGGCGAGGTGATCCTGAAGGCCACGGACCTGCACGCGGGGTACCTGCCCGGCGTCAACATCCTCAACGGGGTCAACATCGAGGCGCGGCCCGGTGAGCTGATCGGGATCATCGGTCCCAACGGGGCGGGCAAGTCGACCTTCCTGAAGGCGGTCTTCGGCCAGGTCAAGGTGCGCGGCGGCTCGGTCGTGCTGAAGGGCACCGACATCACGGGATGGCAGCCGAGCGCCCTGGTGGCGGCCGGCGTCGGTTTCGTGCCGCAGACCAACAACGTCTTCCCGTCCCTGTCGATCGCGGAGAACCTCCAGATGGGCATTTACCAGAAGCCCAAGCAGTTCGCGTCGCAGCTGGAGAAGATCTTCGAGATCTTCCCGATGCTGGCGGATCGCCGCGACCAGCGCGCCGGCTCGCTCTCCGGCGGCGAGCGGCAGTCGGTGGCGATGGCGCGCGCCCTCATGATGGACCCCTCCGTCCTCCTGCTCGACGAGCCGTCGGCCGGGCTGTCGCCGGCGCGCCAGGACGAGACCTTCGTGCGCACGCGGCGGATCAACCGGGCGGGCGTGAGCGTGATCATGGTGGAGCAGAACGCGCGCCGCTGCCTGCAGATCTGCGATCGCGCCTACGTGCTTGACCAGGGGCGCGACGCCTATACCGGCACGGGTAGGGAACTGGCGAGCGACCCCAAGGTCATCCAGCTCTACCTGGGCACGCTCGCCACCGACGTCGCGAAGTGAGCGGCCCGCAAAGGCGGACCGGCCGCTCGTGAGGGCGGGTATTGGACGAGGGAATTGGCCGATGGAGGAGTAAAATCTGTCCATGAAGGCCAACGCTGTATTACAGATCATCTTCGCGTTCTTCCTCGGTCTCGTGGTGGTCGCGTTCGTCGGGATCGGCGTCAACACGTTCTATCCCCAGCCGCCCTATCCCACCGACGAGGCGCAACAGCTCACCTGGGAAGCCACCTACGATCACTGGGCGCTCATCACGGGCATCGTCCTGCTCCTGTGCGCCACGCTGATCCTCGCCGTGTCCTTGTTTCTGCCGGAGGATCAGGGTGTGCTCTCCAACGGCATCCTGCTGGGCGGCGTGTTCACGATGGTCTACGCGGTCGGCATGGCGTTCGCCGCGGGAACCAGCCTGCTGCGCTTCGGGGTGGTGACGGTGGCGCTGGCCGTGACCATCGTCATCGGCTACCTGAAGTTCGTCCGCGGTCACCGCGCGGCACGGGCGACGGCCGCGCCGCCGAGCGGGGGCGACGTGGGGGAGCTGACCGAACGCCTCGCCGCGGTCGAGAACAAGCTGGACGCGCTCGGCAAGGCGCTGCGCGACTGATCGGACAAGACTGATCGGATAAGGGAGGCCTTGCTCGGTTCTGCGAGAATCGGGGCCATGGGCGCGGTCGCGGCGTGGATGGAGAGACATCAGGTTCCGCTGTATCTCGTGGCGCTCTGCCTCGGCGGTGCGATCGGTCTTCTGCTGCCCGGGGTGGCCGGGCCCGCCGAGGCGTCGATCAACCCGGTCCTCGGGCTCCTGCTCTTCGCGACCTTCCTCGGGGTGCCCTTCGCCAGGATCGGGCGCGCCGTCCGGGACTGGCGTTTCCTGAGCACCGTCCTGGTCGTCAACTTCGTCGCAGTGCCCGTGGTGGTGTGGCTGCTGTCGCGGCTCGTCGCTCATGATCAGGCGCTCCTCATCGGCGTGCTGTTCGTACTGCTCACCCCCTGCGTCGACTACGTCATCGTCTTCACCGGACTCGCCGGGGGAGCGAAGGACCGGCTGCTGGCCGCGGCCCCGCTGCTGATGCTGGCGCAGATGCTGCTGCTCCCGCTCTTCCTGTGGCTTCTCGTCGGCGCGGCCTTCGTCGAGCGGGTCGACCTGACGCCCTTCGTCGAGGCCTTCCTGCTGCTCGTCGTCGTTCCCCTGGCCGCGGCCGGGCTCACCCAGCTGGCTGCCGCTCGCTCCCGGTGGGGCGCGCGGGTGCGCGACGCCGTGCTGGGGGCGATGGTGCCGCTGATGATGCTCACCCTCGCGGTGGTGGTCGCCTCGCAGGTGGGTGACGTGGGCCGGCGGATCGGGGCGCTGGTCCAGGTGATCCCGGTCTACGTCCTGTTCGCCGGCGCGATGCTCGGGGTGGGCGCGGTGGCGGGGCGGGTCGCCGGTCTCGACGTGCCGGGGCGCCGGGCGATCGTGTTCAGCGGGGTCACCCGGAACTCGCTGGTCGTCCTGCCGCTGGCCCTGGCGCTCCCGTCCGCCTTCGACCTCGCGCCGCTCGTCGTCGTCACCCAGACCCTGGTGGAGCTGATCGTCATGGTGGTCTTCGTCCGGCTGATTCCCCGGCTGTTCCCCGTCGGGTCCGAGGACCAGGAGGGGACGGTAGCCTCGGCCGCATGACTTGGCAGTTCTGGATCGATCACGGGGGAACCTTCACCGATATCGTCGCCCGGCGGACCGACGGCGTCCTGCTGACGCACAAGGTCCTGTCCGAGGACACCGCGACGCCGCCACGCTACCGCGACGCCGCCGTCCAGGGCATCCGGGAGCTGCTGGGGCTCGGGCCTGGTGACCCGATCCCGGGGGAGAAGATCGACGTGGTGCGGATGGGCACCACCGTCGCCACCAACGCGTTGCTGGAGCGCACCGGCGAACCCACGGCCCTGGTGATCACGCGGGGCTTCGCCGATGCCCTGAGGATCGGCTACCAGAACCGGCCGCGGCTGTTCGACCGGCGGATCGTGCTGCCGGGCATGCTGTACGAGCGGGTCGTCGAGGTGGACGAGCGCGTGATGGCCGACGGCACCGTCCTGATGCCCCCGGATCTGGATGCTCTGGGGGAGCCGCTGCGCGCGGCGCGCGCCGACGGGATCCGGGCCGTCGCCGTCGTCTGCCTGCACGGCCACCTCCATCCTTCGCACGAGCGGCAGGTCGGGGAGCTGGCGCGGCGCCTCGGCTTCGAACAGGTCTCGCTGTCCAGCGAGGTGAGCCCGCTGATGAAGGTGGTCTCCCGCGGCGATACGACGGTGGTCGACGCCTACCTCTCGCCCGTCCTGCGTCGCTACGTCGACCAGGTGGCCGCCGAACTGCCGGGCGTGAAGCTGCTGTTCATGCAGTCCCATGGCGGGCTCACCGAGGCCCGGCACTTCCGGGGCAAGGACGCGGTCCTCTCGGGGCCCGCGGGCGGGATCGTCGGCATGGTGCGGATGTCGGAGCGTGCCGGGCTGCGTCGCGTGATCGGGTTCGACATGGGCGGCACCTCCACCGACGTGTCCCACTACGCCGGCGCTTTCGAGCGGGTCTTCGACAGCGAGGTGGCCGGGGTGCGGCTCCGGGCGCCGATGCTCGACATCCACACCGTCGCGGCCGGCGGCGGATCCATCCTGCACTTCGACGGTGCCCGGTACCGGGTGGGACCGGATTCGGCCGGCGCCCTGCCCGGCCCAGCCAGTTACCGGCACGGCGGCCCGCTCACCGTCACCGATGCCAACGTCATGCTCGGGCGGATCCAGCCGGAGCACTTCCCGGCCGTGTTCGGCCCGAGCGGGGATCAGCCCCTTGACGCCGACGTCGTCCGCGCGGGCTTCGCCGCGCTGGCGAAGGATGTCGCGCAGGCCACGGGCGACGACCGGACGCCCGAAGAGGTGGCCGCCGGGTTCCTGCGCATCGCGGTGACGAACATGGCCAACGCGGTCAAGCGGATCTCCGTCGCCAAGGGACATGACATCACGTCCTACGCGCTCACCACCTTCGGCGGCGCGGGCGGCCAGCATGCCTGCGCGGTGGCCGACGCCCTCGGCATGCGCACCGTCCTGGTGCCGCCCATGGCCGGGGTGCTGTCGGCTCTCGGCATGGGGTTGGCCGACGTGACAGCCATGCGCGAGCAGGCCGTCGAGGAGGCCCTGACCGGCGCCGCCGTGCCGCGGCTGGCCGAGGTCGCCGGCAGGCTGGAGGAGGCCGCCCGTGCGGAACTCCTGGACGAGGACGTCCCCGCCGAGTGCATCGTCGCGCACCGGCGGGCTCATCTGCGCTACGACGGCACCGACACCGCGCTCCAGGTGACGCTCGCCGATCCCGAGGCCATGCGCGCCGAGTTCGAGGCGGCTCACCGCCGGTTGTACTCCTTCCTGCTGGAGCGGCCGCTGGTGGTGGAGGCGGTCTCGGTGGAGGTCGTCGGGCGGAGCGACTCCGTTCTTCTCGACGATGCCGCCCCGGTGCCGCCCGCTCCTGGGTCGCTCGCTCTGGGGGCAGCCGCGGTGAGCGTGCCGATGTACGTCTCCGGAGGCTGGCGACGCGTCGCCCTGCATCGTCGGGAGCGCCTCGCGCCGGGTGCCCGCGTCGAGGGGCCGGTGATCATCGCCGAGGCGCTCGCCACCACCGTCGTCGACGAGGGGTGGAGCGCGACCGTGGGGGAGCGCGGCGACCTGCGCCTCGATCGCGTGGCCGCCCGGGCCGGCGAAGAGGTGATCGACGCGGCGGCTGAGGCCGATCCCGTCCTCCTCGAGATCTTCAACAACCTCTTCATGGCGGTGGCCGAGCAGATGGGCACGCGCCTGGAGCAGACGTCGCAGTCGGTCAACATCAAGGAGCGGCTCGACTTCTCCTGCGCGCTCTTCGATCCCGACGGTCACCTCATCGCCAACGCCCCGCACATCCCCGTTCATCTCGGCTCCATGGGGACGAGCGTGCGGGAGGTGATCGCCCGCCGGGCGGCGCGGATTCGCCCGGGTGATTCGTACGCGGTCAACGACCCTTATCACGGCGGCACGCACCTGCCGGACATCACCGTGATCAGCCCGGTGTTCGATGCCGCGGGCGCGGAGGTGCTGTTCTGGGTGGCCTCGCGCGGCCATCACGCCGAGATCGGCGGGATCACGCCGGGGTCGATGCCCGCACGGTCCACGTCGGTAGAGCAGGAGGGGGTGCTGTTCGACGCGTGGCTGCTCGTCGAGGACGGCTGGTTCCGTGAGACGGCGACCCGGGCGCTGCTCACCGCCGGCGAGTACCCGTCGCGCAATCCTGACGGCAACCTGGCGGACCTGCGCGCCCAGGTGGCGGCCAACGCGCGGGGCGCCGAGGAGGTGGCGGCGATGATCGCGCATTTCGGGCTCGACGTGGTGCAGGCCTACATGCGCCATGTGCAGGACAACGCCGAGGAGGCGGTGCGCCGGGTGATCTCCGGTCTGGATGACGGAGAGCACGCCTACGAGACCGACTCCGGTGCGACGATTCGCGTGCGGGTGCGCGTCGACCGGGAGGCCCGCTCGGCCACGCTCGACTTCACCGGCACCTCCGCGCAGCTGGGGACCAACCTCAACGCGCCCGCGGCCGTCACCACCGCGGCCGTGCTGTACGTCTTCCGGACCTTGGTCGACGACGACATCCCGCTCAACGACGGCTGCCTGCGCCCGCTGCGGATCGTCCTGCCCGAGGCCTCGATGCTGTCGCCGCGGTATCCGGCGGCCGTGGTGGGCGGCAACGTGGAGACGTCGCAGGCGGTGACCGGGGCCCTGTATGCGGCGCTCGGGGTGCAGGCCGAGGGGGCCGGGACCATGAACAACGTGTCCTTCGGCAACGCCGACTATCAGTATTACGAGACGCTCGGCTCCGGGTCGGGCGCGGGGCCGGGCTACGACGGCGCCGCGGTGGTGCAGACCCATATGACCAACTCGCGGCTCACCGATCCCGAGGTGCTGGAGTCGCGCTATCCGCTGCTCCTGGAGTCCTACGCGGTGCGACTCGGCAGCGGCGGCGAGGGTCGCTGGCGTGGCGGCGACGGCGGGGTGCGCCGGCTGCGCTTCCTCGTGCCTATGACCGTCAGCATGCTGAGCGGGCATCGTCGCGTGCCGCCGTACGGCATGGCCGGTGGTTCGCCGGGGTCGCTTGGTAGCAACCGGGTGGAGCGTGCCGATGGCCGTGTGACTCCCCTGAGGGGCAACGACGTGGTCGAGGTCGGCGCCGGCGACGTATTGGTCGTCGAGACTCCCGGCGGAGGCGGCTATGGTCGGCCGTGATGCCGCGGGCGCGGTGAATCCAGCCTGCTCCGGGTCGTTGAGATTGCGCTTGCCCTATATGCCTGGAACTCGCGCAGTTGGTGACGATGCGTGGCTCGTTCGACATCGACGACATCCTCCTGAATGCCGCCGGCGCATGCCTTGGGTTCTGGGTCCTGAGGAAACCCGCCGAGTGGATCACCCACACGGACGATTGAGGTAGTCAGAGCTCACGGGTTGCGATCGGGGTGTGCGTTTGATCAATTATTTGGGTACCGACATCGGCGGCGTGTTCGGCGATCGCGGTCCCCTGCCCACGATCAGAGCCAGATATCCGCCCAATTTCCTGGGAAGCAGGGGGTATGGGATCGTTCGGGGTTGTGGTTGTTTTCCGGGGCTGGATACCCGCAAAATCGGCCATTGGTCGGCTTTGCAGGAATCCGGGGGTGGGTCCCTGCGGGTGGATCTGACGGATAAGTGCGGCGATCAGCCTTTTGCAGGCCCGGATTTCGCAGAATC
>DAOLFC010000054.1:0-22556 GCA_035326505.1 Arachnia sp. | reverse complement strand
ACGAAGTCAGGCGCCCGATCCAGGAAGCGACACGCAGCAATAATTTCTGGACGGGCCCTTAGTCGGCGGCGTCGGCCTTCGCGAACTGCTCCTCCATCGCCTCGATGTCGATCTCCTCCGCCGCGACGGCTCGGGTGCCGTAGTAGACCTCGCGGTCCAGCTCGCCCGTCCGGTGGGACACCAGCATCGCGACGAAGGTGTCGCCGTTCACGTTGAGGAAGGTGCGGAAGATGCCGGTGAACCAGTCGACGGCGATCAGCAGGCCCACGGCCTCCAGCGGCAGGCCCAGCGAGGTGCCCAGGAACATGGCGACGACGGGGAACCCGCCGGGCACGGTGATGGTGCCCATGTTGAGCAGGATCGCCAGCGCCATCCCCATGGCGATCTGTCCGAAGGTGAGGTGGACGCCGCCCGTCTGGGCCAGGAACATCACGACGATCATGTAGTTGAGCACCGCGCCGTAGGAGCCCATGGTGAGACCCACCGAAAGAGTGAAGTTGGCCACCCGCTGGCTCACGCCCACCTTCTCGATGGCCGTCCGGAGCACGGTGGGGAAGGTGACCGCCGAACTGGTGGTGGTGATCGCGATCAGGGTCTGGTCGCCGAGCTTGCCGGGCAGCAGCGCCGGGTTGAGCCGGGTGATCAGCGTGACCACCAGGACGAACAGGGCCGTCACGATCAGCACGCCCAGCAGCGTTGTGCCCAGGTACTTCAGCCCGCTGGTCACCACGCCGAAGCCGACCGTTCCGGCCAGCGGCGCCAGGAGGCAGAAGATGCCGATGGGGGCGATGCGCATCACGATGCGGATCATCGCGATCACCACCTGCTGCACCTGATCCAGCACGTCGACCACCAACTGGTTGCCGGACTTGGTCACGTAGGCGTTCAGCGCGACGCCGAACAGCAGCGAGAAGACGATGATCGGGACCATGTCGGCGGCGGACATCGCCGAGAAGATGTTCGTCGAGACGAAGCCGAGCAGCGTGTCCTGCCACGTCGACGCCTCCCCGGCGCGCTCCGCGAGGGTGGGATCGATCTCGCCGGTGAAGACGATGCCCGCCCCGGGCTGGATCGCCGTGCTGAGCAGCCAGGCGACGAGCGCGGCGACCACGGAGAAGCCGATCATCCACTTGAAGGTGTGGAAGGCCATCTTGCCCATGCCGGAGCCGCTCATCGACCCTGTGGCGACGATCACCGAGGTCATCACCAGGGGGACGATGGCCATCTGAATCAGCCGGATGAAGATGTCTCCGACGAACTTGAGGTTGCCCGCCCAGTCGCCGACGATCAGGCCGAAGACGATGCCGAGCACGGCGGCGGCGCCGATCTGAGCGGCGGGGTGCTTGAGTAGTTTCATCGCTGCCTCCGGGAGGAAAAGGGAGAGAGCCGGGCCTGACTGGCGGGGCAGTGATGACGTTACGGATCCGACGTAAGCCGGCGGCAACGATGCTGTTCCGGCTTTGCGCGTCGGCGTATCGATCGCGTTTCGGCCGGCCGGATTCCGCTCAGCGGCGTTCCCGCGGAAGCCTCGGGGGAGTGAAGTCCTTGGCCGAGCGCACCAGGGCGTCGATGCCGAAGCGGCTGGTGCCGGCGAAGTCGTCGTCCATCGCGGCGATGGGGAAAGGGCGCAGCGCGACGATGGGCAGGCGCAACGATGCGAGGTGCGCGATGAACTCGGTCACGTCGGGCGGGAACCCCAGGTCGGGGCGCCAGGGGGTCTGGGTGAGTACCAGCCAGATGGGTCTGCGGGCCTGTGCCAGCTCTTGGAGGAGGGCGAGCTGCTGGTCGTCGAACCGGCGGTCGGAGGCCTTGATGCAGAGCCAGTAGCCGTGGATCGCGTGGTTCGGCCCCTCGGCGGCGCGCTCCTCCGCGATCACCGCGAGGTTGCGCACGAAGTGCCGCAGCTCGGTGAAGGACTCGGCGCCCTCGAAGTCGTAGAGGCCCAGCCGGGCGTCGGGGGTCTCGTAGAACCACAGCCCCTTCGTGACCGGGGCGCCGATGCCCGAGCGCGCCTGCTCGCTGCCGACGACGGCGTTGATCAGGGTGCTCTTTCCCACCCCGGTCGCTCCGATCACGGCGACGTTGGTGCGCGGCCGGGCGATCCCGCGTTCCCGGCTCCGGCCCGGCCGTCGGCGCGCCCGCCCGAACGCCCAGAGTGCCATGCCGCTACGCCCGCCTCTTCACGAAGTCGGTGAACAGACCGAACAGGACCCCGCTGAGTTCGTTGTCGCGGATGAGCCCGTGCAGGTCCACCTGGCCCGTGGCGTCGCGCTCGCACAGCGTCTGCCAGGCGGCGCCCAGCCCCCCGGTGAGGGTGCCGGCGACGGAGGCGTTGATCGCGGTCCCCGCGCCGGGGATGAACTTGAGCAGGTTGGTGGCCGCGACCCGTCCCAGCCACTGGGTGAGCAACTGGCCGAGCAGCGCGGAGACCGCCTCCTGGCCGAGGGAGATGTTGTAGATGGTGGTGATGCGACGCATCATCTCGGTCTGGATGCCCGCCAGCGGGAGGGCGTCGGGGATGGGGATGGGGGCCGCCCCCACGCCCGCGGCGGCGGCGGTCGCCAGCGCGATCACCTTCCGGGAGGCCGCGCGCTTCAGCTCGAGGTCGATCCGCTGCGCGGCGGCGAAGGCGGCGGCATGACCCTGCGGCGCCGCCGCCTCCGTGACGCGGACCAGCCGGTCCAGTCCGTGGGCGCGGGCGCCGGTGAACGGGTCGTCGACGGCCGCGACGGGCACGGCTTCGCCGCCGACGATGGGCAGGTCGAGGCCCGACAGGTAGCGAAGGAACTCCCCGGCGTCGCGGGAGTAACCGATGCCGGGCTTCCACGGCGTCTGCGTGACCACGAGGACGACGGGCAGCCCCATCCCGGCGAGTTCGTGGACGAGCGCCGCCTGCTGGTCGTCGAATCGGCGGTCGGAGGCCTTGAGGCAGAACCAGACGCCGTGGATCGCCTGCGCGGGATCGACGGTGATCCGTTCGCGGTAGGCCGCATCGAAGGCATGGACGAACTCCCGCAGCGCGGCGAAGCTCTCGGCGCCCTCGAAGTCGTAGAGACCCAGGGAGGACTCCGCCGGGGCGTGGAAGCGGACCCCTTTGGTGACCGGCGCGCCCACGCCCGTGGGGGCCTCCCGGAAGCCGAACACCGCGTTGATCAGGGTGCTCTTGCCGACACCGGTCGCGCCGAGCACGGCCAGGTTGTAGCGGTCGAACTCGGCCGCCTTCCACGCCGCCATCAGCCTGTCGTGGGCACTCACTTCCTGGCCTCCTTCTCCAGCGCCTTCAGCGCCGTGGTCGTCGTTCGGATCTTGCGCTTCAGGTCGCGCGAGGCCGGGGACCGGCGATCGTCGACGATGGCGTGCAGTTCCAGGTCGGCCTGGAGGGCGCCGCGCAGCCGTTCCAGGTAGGGGATCTCCGCCACCGGCGTGGCGGGGCGCAGCCGCGTCTTGGCCAGCGCGATGGCGTGCAGCAGCCGGATTCCGGCCTCGAAGGCTGGGGACGGGGTGTCGGGCAGGGGCGTGGTGCTCGTCGCGCCGGGGGAGGTCTCGCCCGTGCGCTCGGTGTCCTCGGCCGCCGTCGCCGCGACGTCGGCCCAGGTCCTCGGGACGCCCAGGTCCGCGGCCAGTTGCTGCAGCGCCTCCTGCGACTGCTCGGCCGCGACCTGGATCCGGAAGGGGGCGAAGGGCCCGTCGACGACGGCCGCCACCAACAGCGAAAGGCACATCGCCTCGGGGATGCGTCCGAAGATCTGGTGCTGCAGCCGGCCGGCGTCCGTCGCGACCCGCGACGGCTCGTCGTCCAGCGGGCGCCAGAGCCACGACGCGAGACGGGCCCTGGCCGTCACCATGCGCTGGCGACGCTTCGCGGTGCCCTCCGCGGCGATCAGAAGGTCCATCAGGTGCAAGCGGGCGAGTTCGCCGAGCGTCGGGAGGATGCCCGGGTCCGCGTAGCGAGGGTTCAGGATGCCGCCGGCCGACCAGTCGAGGAGGTGCTGGGGCTCGGTGGCGCCGAACGGTGCGGGCATGGGTGTGTCGTCCTCCGCGTAGAGGTGTGGGGTGAACACCAGCATAGAATGCGACGGAAAAGTGCCGACAGCGCGATCTGGCACCCGCCTTTCCGGGAGAATCGCCGCAGAGGCGCACTTTTCCGTCCGGCATCTGGAACAATTCCGGAGATGTCTGGAGAATCTGAGTCCTGGCGGCTGCCGGTGCGACGGGTGAACACCGAGTCGGTCTCCCTGGTCTACCGGGGCGTGCTCGCGCTGGCTCGCATCGTCAACCCCTTGGTCTCGGTCCGGCACTGGCGCGGCCAGGAGCAGATCCCGCGCCGCGGTGGGGCGCTGGTCGTATCGAATCACCTCTCCAACTACGACGCCCTGGCCTTGGGCGAGTACCTCATCTACTCCGGCCGCTGGCCCCGGTATCTGGGCAAGTCGGAGATCTTCCACATCCCGGTGCTGGGCTGGGTGGCGCGGAAGTGCCGCCAGATCCCGGTATATCGCAACACCGAACGGGCCAGGGACGCCCTGGTTGCGGCCCAGGCGGCGCTGGAGGCGGGCGATCTCGTGGCGATGTTCCCCGAAGGCACCATCACGGCCGACCCTGACGGCTGGCCCATGACCGCGCGCCCGGGGGCCGCCCAGCTCGCGCTCACCACCGGGGTTCCCCTGATCCCCGTGGCGCAGTCGGGCACCAACGAGGTGCTGGGGCAGAAGACGATCCAGCCGTGGCGGATGTTCGGCCGCCGCAAGCACGTCTTCGTCGAGGCCGGCGAGCCCCTCGACCTGTCCCCCTGGGCGGGACGCGACGACAAGGAGGCCCAGAGCGAGGTCACCGAGCTCATCCTCGACACGCTGACCCGGATGGTCTCGGACATCCGCGGCGCCTCGGCCCCGGAGGGCCGCTACGACGCGCGCCTCGGCCGGCGTGTCACGCGTCCGTAAGAAGCTCTGAGTAAGCTGGCGCGCGGACTTTAGAGGAGGACCCTATGGGGCAGCGCATCCGCGTCGCATTGATCTTCGGCGGCCAGTCGCCGGAACACGGAGTGTCGTGCTTGACGGCGGCCAGCGTGCTGAACGCCATCGACCGGGAGCGCTACGACGTCGTCGGCGTCGGCATCGCGAGGTCGGGAGCCTGGACCCAGGTGTCCCTCGACGACATCGCGGCCTATCGCATCGTCGACGGTGTCCCGCCGGAGGTGCGGGAGCCCGACAACGTGGCGGTGTGGATGGTGGGGCCGGATGGCTGCCAGGTGGCGACCCGTGACGGCGAGCGGCTCGTCGACTTCCACGGCGTCGACGTGGCCTTCGCGCTGCTGCACGGCCCGTTCGGCGAGGACGGCACCATCCAGGGCCTGTTCGAGATGATGGGCATCCGCTACGTCGGCAGCGGCGTCACGTCGTCGGCGGTGGGCATGGACAAGCACTTCATGAAGGTGGCCTTCGAAGCCGCGGGCCTACCTGTGTGGCCCTACGTCGCCGCCACCGCGCACCGCCTGACCCATCGCCGCGACGAGGTGCTCGCCGAGATCGGCCGGCTCGCCTACCCCCTGTTCGTCAAACCCGCCCGTGGCGGCTCGTCGATCGGCATCTCCCGGGTGGCCGATCCCTCCGAGCTGGGGGCCGCGATCGAGGAGGCCCAGCGCTACGACCCGAAGATCGTGGTGGAGCAGGGCTTCGTCGGCGCCCGCGAACTGGAGTGCGCCGTGCTGGGCGATCCCGACTCCCCGGACGGCTGCGCGGCCTCCGTGATCGGCGAGATCCGGGTGCAGGCCGACGACGGCTTCTACGACTACGAGGCCAAGTACTTCGACGAGGACGGTGCCGCGCTCGACGCCCCCGCCCTCATCGACGAGGCGTTGGCCGCACGCCTGCAGGAGCTCGCCCAGCGGGCCTACCGCGCCGTCGACGCCGAGGGGCTGGTGCGCGCCGACTTCTTCGTCGCCGGCGACCAGGTCTTCATCAACGAGGTCAACACCATGCCCGGCTTCACTCGGATCTCGATGTTCCCGACGCTGTGGCAGGCCTCGGGGATGACCTACTCCGAGTTGGTCGCGCGGCTGATCGACCTGGCGCTGGAGCGCCCGGTCGGGTTGCGCTGAGCGGGACAGCGAGGAGTACGCCATGGGAGAGTTCGAGATGATCGACGACATCATCCGCGATCTGCCCCGGGGAGCCGACGTGGTGCTCGGCCCGGGCGACGACTGCGCGGTGCTGCGGCCCGAGGGGGACCTGGTGATCACCACCGATGCCCTGATCGAGGGCGTTCACTTCAAGCGGCAGTGGTCGCCGGCGGAGGCGGTGGGACGCAAGACGGTGGCCGTCAACGTCTCCGACGTGGAGGCCATGGGGGCGAAGCCGTCGTCGATCGTCGTGACGCTCGCCGTGCCGAAGGACCTCGACCCGCAGTGGGTGGCCGATTTCACCCAGGGCGTGCGCGCCGAATGCGAGCTGGCCGGCGTCAGCCTGGTGGGCGGGGACGTGAGCTCGGCGCCGGTGATCTGCCTCTCCGGTACCGCGGTCGGAAGCCTGCAAGGGCGCGCGCCGCTGTTGCGCTCCGGCGCCGGGGTGGGGGACATCGTCGCCTATCGCGGGCGGCTCGGCGTGGCCGGGGCCGGGCTTGCGGCGCTCTCCCGAGGGTTCCGGTCTCCGATCGAGGCGGTGCGCGAGCAGCAGTGCCCCACCGTGCCCTACGGCCAGGGCGCCGTCGCGGCCCGGGCGGGCGCGACGGCGATGATGGACGTCTCGGACGGGCTGATCCAGGACCTCGGCCACATCGCCCGCGCCTCCGGAGTGGCCATCGACATCGACACCACGAGGCTGGAGCTGCCCGATCCGGTCGTCCGAGTGGCGGCGGCGACGGGGCGCTCCGGTCTCAGCTTCGTCCTCACCGGCGGTGAGGACCATGCGCTCGCCGGCACCTTCCCCGCCGGGACCGCGCTGCCCGACGGATGGCGCCGAATAGGGCGAGTTCTGGAGGGCGATGGGGTCCTGGTCGACGGGGCCGGCTTCGAGGGCGCCGCGGGTTGGGATCACTTTTCTTAAGATTGTCGGCTAACGTGGCGCACATGGCTTCCCGCGGTTCTTCCCCGACGCGGACCACCAGCACGAAGGCGAGCGCGCCCCGCACGTCGAGTGCCGGACGTTCCTCGTCACGCTCCAAAACCACGACGACCACGCGCAAGCCGGCCGCCAAGAAGGCGCCGGCCTCGTCGCCGTCCGTGCTTTCCGGTCTCGGCCGGGGCATCGTCGCGCTCTTCGCCGGCCTCGCCGCGGGCGTGGGGTGGATCGCTCGCAGCATCGGCGGCTCCGCCCGCACGGTGGAGCCGGAGCTGCGCCGTGACGGCTGGGGGCTGCTGCTCCTCGCGCTGGCCATCGTCGGGTCGGCAGGTGTGTGGTTCAACCTCGACGGTGCCGGCGAGTGGATCCGGATCGCGCTGACCACCGTCTTCGGCACCCTCGCCGTGGCGGTGCCGGCGGTGCTGTACTACGGCTCCTGGCGGGTGCTGCGACACCCCCACGACGTCGACCACGCGCCCAGGACAGGCCTCGGCTGGGTGCTGATCACGCTCGGCGTGCTCGGGCTGGTCAGCATCGGGCGCGGGGTGCCGCGGCCGGATCAGATGGAGGCGGTGCGCGAGGCCGGCGGCATCCTCGGCTTCGTGTCCTCCAGCATGCTGGTCGACCTCGCGACGGTGTGGGTGGCGGTGCCGCTGCTCGCGCTGGTGGCGCTCTACGGCGTCGTGATCGTGATCGGGCGCCCCCTGCGCGACATCTTCGCGGGTGCCAAGAGGCTGCTCGGCGCCTTCGTCGAGCGGTCGGAGGAGGAAGAGAAGCCCCCGCTGACCCTGGGCGTCGACGTGCCCTACGACACGCCGCTGGTGCCGGAACCCGGAGAGCGTCCCGGCTGGTCCTCGGCGGACTGGGATGAGGCCGACCCGGAGCCCGAGCCGCCGAAGCCCGTCGTCGCCGGCCGCCGGCGCGGTGCGGGACGCGGCCGAGCATCCAAGACGGGCGCCGCGTCGCCCGACCTCGCGACCCCCCAGTCCGCGACGCCCGATCCCGTCGTGCCCGCGCCCGTCGTCGAGCCGGCGATCGCGCCGCTCGAGCCCCCGGCGCGGCCCGCGGCGACCCCCCGCGGCGAGCAGCTCCAGCTGCAGGGCGACGTGCTGTACCAGCTTCCCGACGACCGGCTGCTGGTCCCCGGCTCCAAGCCGAAGGCGCGCAGCGAGGCCTCCGACAAAGTGGTGCGCCAACTCGCCGAGGTGCTCCGCGAGTTCGAGATCGACGCCCGGGTCACGGGCTACACCCGCGGCCCGACGGTCACCCGCTACGAGGTCGAGCTCGGCCCGGCGATCAAGGTGAGCAAGGTCACCGGGCTCGCCGACAACATCGCCTACGCGGTGGGCAGCAACGAGATCCGGATACTGACGCCCATCCCGGGCAAGTCGGCGATCGGCGTCGAGATCCCCAACCTCGACAAAGAGGTGGTCTCGCTGGGCGACGTGCTGCGCTCCGCCAAGGCGCAGAACGACCACCATCCGCTCACCGTCGGCCTGGGCAAGGACGTCGACGGCGGCTTCGTCGTCGCGAACATGGCGAAGATGCCGCACCTGCTGGTGGCGGGCGCTACAGGCTCCGGCAAGTCGAGCTTCATCAACTCGCTGATCACCTCGATCATGATGCGCTCCACCCCCGACGAGGTGCGGATGCTTCTGGTCGACCCCAAGCGGGTCGAACTCAACCAGTACGAGGGCATCCCGCACCTGGTGACGCCCATCATCACCAATCCGAAGAAGGCCGCCGAGGCGCTGGCCTGGGTGGTGCGGGAGATGGACCTGCGCTACGACGACCTCGCGGCCTTCGGATTCCGCCACGTCGACGACTTCAACAAGGCCGTGCGCGCCGGGCAGGTGGTCCTGCCGCCGGGCTCGGAGCGGGTGCTCGCCCCCTACCCCTACCTGCTGGTGGTGGTCGACGAGTTGGCCGACCTGATGATGGTGGCCCCGCGCGACGTCGAGGAGTCGGTGGTGCGGATCACCCAGCTCGCGCGGGCCGCGGGCATTCACCTGGTGCTGGCCACCCAGCGCCCCTCCACCGACGTGGTGACGGGCCTGATCAAGGCCAACGTGCCCTCGCGGCTGGCCTTCGCCACCTCCTCGATGACGGACTCCCGGGTGATCCTCGATCAGCCGGGCGCCGAACGCCTGGTGGGCAAGGGCGACGGGTTGTTCCTGCCGATGGGGGCGGGCAAGCCCATCCGCGTGCAGGGCGCGTGGGTCAACGAGTCCGAGATCCGCGAGGTGGTCGGTTTCATCTCCGGGCAGCTCCAGCCCACCTACCGCGAGGACGTCGCGGCGGGCGGCGCGACGGAGAAGAAGGTGGTCGACGACATCGGCGACGACCTGGAACTGGTGCTTGACGCCTGCCGGCTGGTGGTGGAGCTGCAACTCGGCTCCACGTCGATGCTCCAGCGCAAGCTGCGCGTCGGCTTCGCCAAGGCCGGGCGCCTGATGGACATCCTGGAGTCGCGCGGCGTCGTCGGGCCGTCCGAGGGGTCGAAGGCGCGCGACGTGCTGGTCAAGCCGGAAGACCTCGACGAGGTCCTCGCGAATCTCGCGCAGGGCTAGAAGGACAGTCGGGGAACATGACTGCCGGTCTCCGCTCCGTTCACATCGCCACCCTCGGGTGCGCCCGCAACGACGTCGACTCGGAGGAGCTCGCGGCCCGGCTGGAGGACGGCGGCTTCCTGCTCGTCGACGATCCCGGCGCGGCGGAGACCGTCGTCGTCAACACCTGCGGCTTCATCGAGCAGGCCAAGAAGGACTCCATCGACACCCTCCTGGCCGCCGCCGATCTCAAGCGCGACGGGCAGGTGCGCTCCGTCGTGGCGGTCGGCTGCATGGCGGAGCGCTACGGCGCGGAGCTGGCCAAGGAACTCCCGGAGGCCGACGCGGTGCTCGGCTTTGACGACTACGCCGAGATCTCCGCGCGGCTGCGCGGCATTCTCGCGGGCGACGGCCACCAGGCGCACGCGCCGCGCGACCGCCGCCGGCTCCTGCCCCTCACGCCCGCCTCGCGACCCGAGGCCGCCCTGTCCGTCGCGATCCCCGGGCACGCCCCGCTGCCGGAGGGTGTGGCGCCCGCCAGCGGCCCGCGGGCCTTCCGCAAGCGGCTGGGCGGAGGCCCGTCGTCGCCGCTGAAGATCGCCTCCGGCTGCGACCGGCGCTGCGCCTTCTGCGCCATCCCGCGGTTCCGGGGCGGCTTCGTCTCGCGCCCCGTCGACGATGTCGTCGCGGAAGCGGAATGGCTCGTCGGACACGGCGTCAAGGAGGTGATGCTCGTCTCCGAGAACACCTCCTCCTACGGCAAGGACCTGGGCACCGGCTCGCGGCTGGAACAGCTGCTGCGCCGGCTGTCCGGGGTGGACGGGCTGGACTGGATCCGGGTGAGCTACCTGCAGCCGGCCGAGATCCGGCCCGCGCTGCTGGACGCCATGCTCACCACCGAGAAAGTGGTGCCCTACTTCGACCTCAGCTTCCAGCACGCCGCGCCCGGGGTGCTGCGCCGGATGCGTCGGTTCGGCGATCCGGAGAGCTTCCTCGCACTGATCGAGCGGATCCGCTCGGCGGCGCCGCGCGCGGGAATCCGGAGCAACGTCATCGCCGGTTTTCCTGGCGAGACCGAGGGCGACGTCGAGACCCTGCGCCGATTCATCGTGGACGCGCGCCTGGACGTGCTGGGCGTGTTCGGCTACTCCGACGAGGAGGAGACCGAGGGGGCTCGGCTCGACGGACACCTGGACGAGGACGAGATCGAGGCGCGCCGCGCGATGCTCGCGGATCTGGCCCTGGAAGTGGCGGAGGAGCGCGCGGCGGCCCGGGTCGGCGAGCCGGTACGGGTGCTCGTCGAGGACGAGGGCGAGGGGCGCGCCGAACACCAGGCGCCGGAGACCGACGGGGTAGTAGTCTTCGCGGACGACAGTGACCTCGCGGACGATAGGGGCCTCGCGCCCGGCGCGATCGTGGAGGCCACCGTCACCGGAACCGAGGGCATTGATCTAGTAGTGGAGAGAGCATGACTGGCGAGAAGACCAAGCCCAGCAACTGGAACGTGCCCAACATCTTGACGGTGATCCGGATCATCCTGGTTCCCGTCTTCCTGGTGATCCTGTTCCTGCACCCTGACGACGTGATGTGGCGGGTGTGGGCGACCCTCGCCTTCACCGTGGCGATCCTCACCGACTTCGTCGACGGGAAGATCGCTCGCAAGTACAACCTCGTCACCGACTTCGGCAAGCTGTGGGATCCCGTCGCGGACAAGGCGCTCACCGGGGCCGCCTTCATCTCCCTCAGCATCCTCGGCGAGCTCCCGTGGTACTTCACCGTCATCATCCTGGTGCGCGAATGGGGGATCACCTGGCTGCGCGCGGCCATCGCCAAGTACGGCATCATGGCCGCCAACCGCGGCGGCAAGCTGAAGACCGCGGTGCAGTCGTTCGCGCTGATCCTGTTCCTCCTGGGTGTGGAGAATCTGCCGCCATGGCTGCAATACGTGGCTTGGGGGCTGATGTGGGCGGCCCTGGTGCTCACCGTGCTCACCGGTCTGGACTACCTCCGCGAGGCGCAGAGGATCCGCACGGAGGGCAAGAACGCCGGCCGCGGATAGCGCGACGAGCGCCTCGTGGACACGACGACGCAGCGCCTGGCGCGCCAGGTGGTGGAGGCCCTGGGGCGGCGCGGGCACACCCTGTCCAGCTGCGAGTCCCTGACCGGCGGCGGCGTGGGGGCCGCGCTCACCGCGATCCCCGGGTCCTCGGCGGTCTACCGGGGCGGCCTCATCACCTACGCCAGCGATCTCAAGCACACCCTGGCCGGGGTCGACGACGATCTGATCCGCCGCACGGGGGTGGTCAACGAGCTCGTCGCCGTCCAGATGGCCGAGGGGGCGCGGAGGCGGTGCGGCTCGGACTGGGCGGTGTCGACCACCGGCGTCGCCGGCCCGGGGTCGATCGAGGGACAGCCGGTGGGCACCGTCTGGTTCGCCGTGGCGGGGGCGCCGACCGGCGCCGTCGCGCAGCTCGCGCGCCTCGACGGCGACCGCGAAGCGATCCGGAACGCGGCCGTCCGGCACGCCCTCGGCATAGTGTTGGAGGTTTTCCGATCGCTCAGGGAATAAACGCCCCCATCGCTCCGTTGCACGTACCAGATGCGAGCAAAGGGCTCGCCGATCGGCAGGTAAAGAAAACCATGAAGACCATTCTCATTCGTAAGGTGATGGGCCAGACGCTCCGGGAGCTCCGGGTCGCCGCCGGCATGACCCTGCGAGAGGTCTCCATGTGCAGCATGGTGTCGCTGGGCTACCTGTCTGAGATCGAGCGTGGCCACAAGGAGGCCTCCAGCGAGGTGCTGTTCTCCATCGCATCGGCCCTCAACGTGTCGCTGTCCGACCTGATGGCCCAGATCAGCGTCAAGATCGCGGAACTGGAGGCGCTCACGCCGCCGCGGGTGGCCGTCGCCGCCTGACGATCGCGGTCGCAGGTCAGATCGGCGTGCGGGTGGTGGGAGGCTCCTCCGGGAGTTCCACCACCCGCACATCCACGCCCAGGGCCCGGATCGCCTCCAGTTCGGTCGGGTCTGCTCGGTCGTCGGTGACCAGGGCTTGGATCTCGGAGCAGTCCGCCATCTTCGCCAGCGTCTTGACTCCCAGCTTGCTGGAGTCCGTGACGACGATCACGCGTTGCGCCCGCTCGATCATCAGATAGTTGGTCCGGGCCTCGGTGTGGTCGTGGGTGGTGAGCCCGCCGTCGGCGCTGATCCCGTCCACCCCCAGGATGGCCGTGCCCACGTTGACCAGCCGCATCGTCGACTCGGCGAGCGAGCCCACCAGCTCCAGCGAACTGCTGCGCAGCACGCCGCCGACGATGAGCACGCGGCTCTGCCCCAGGTCGGCGGCCTCCAGCCCGATGCTGATCGAGTTGGTGATGATCGTGAGGTCGTCGCGGTCCTGGAGCGCGCGCAGCACCTCGGCCGTGGTCGTCCCCCCGCTCAGGCTGATCGCATGCCGGCCCGCTGGGATCATCGTCGCCACCTCCCGGGCGATCCTTCGCTTGGCCTCCTGATGGTGACCGCCGCGCAGGTGGTAGGGGAGCTCCTTGCCGCCGCGGGCCGGGCGGGCACCGCCGTGTGTGCGCTCGATCAGCCCCTGCTCGGCCAGGAGCGCGACGTCGCGCCGGATCGTCGCGGCGGAGGTGCCCAGCTCGTCGGCCAAGACTGACAGCGGCAGGTGCCCGTGCTCGGCCAGCAGGGACAGCAGCGCGAGCATGCGATCCGAGCGCTTGCGTGAGGGGGGCCCGGAGATACTCATGTCGGCGGCTCCAAGAAAAGACGGCGGGCTAAGGACGAAACGGCGGGAGGACCGCGGCGTCAGGGACAGCATAGAGCGCCTCGTCGCCGTGCCGCCGGGTAGGTTGTCTCCCATGCGCGAAGCGGAGTTGTGGGCCCGGATGGCCGAGGTGCTGCCCGGCGGATACGTCGAGGTGTGGGCCGACCAGGTGGTGCTCGCCGAGCTGGGGGGCCGGACGGTGCGCGAGGCGCTCGCCGCGGGCCTGCCCTGCAAACGGATCTGGCGCGCGGTCTGGGCCCAGCTGGAACTCCCGGAGAGCCGGCGCTGAGCGGGCTTTTTCACGAACCTCCGCGCCGTGCCGCGCCCCCTTTCGCAATCGAACATGTGTACGGTAGGCTCTAGGGTGTGGCGCCGCCGGAGGTGGTTCTGTGCAGGTGGTTCTGTGGATGTCCGTGGCACGGGTTGTCCACAGCCAACCGGTCCGATGGGAAATTGTCAGACCTGGTTTCTACATTGGGGATACAGGTTCAGTGAGTCCGGCCGTATCCGGCCGAGAGGGAAGAGGTTGACATGGCAGTGGCAGACCGCAGCAAGGCGCTCGAAGCCGCGCTGGCGCAGATCGAGAAGGCCCACGGCAAGGGCTCGGTCATGCGGCTGGGCGAGGACAACCGGCAGGCGATCGACGTGATCCCCACCGGATCGGTGGCGCTCGACGTCGCGCTCGGCATCGGCGGCCTGCCGCGCGGCCGCGTCGTCGAGATCTACGGGCCTGAGTCCAGCGGCAAGACGACGGTGGCGCTGCACGCCATCGCCAACGCCCAGCGCGACGGCGGCATCTGCGCCTTCATCGACGCGGAGCACGCGCTGGATCCCGACTACGCCCAGAAGCTCGGCGTCGATACCGACGAACTGCTGGTCTCCCAGCCCGACAACGGCGAGCAGGCGCTGGAGATCGCCGACACGCTGGTGCGTTCGGGGGCGCTCACCCTGATCGTGATCGACTCGGTCGCCGCCCTCACGCCGCGCGCCGAGATCGAGGGCGAGATGGGCGATTCGCACGTCGGCCTGCAGGCGCGGTTGATGAGCCAGGCGCTGCGCAAGATGACCGGCGCCCTCAAGGGGTCCAACACCACCGCGATCTTCATCAACCAGCTGCGCGAGAAGATCGGCGTGATGTTCGGCAGCCCGGAAACCACCACCGGCGGCCGGGCGCTGAAGTTCTACTCGTCGGTGCGGCTGGACGTGCGGCGCATCGAGACCCTCAAGGACGGCACCGAGATGGTGGGCAACCGCACCCGCGTCAAGGTGGTCAAGAACAAGGTCGCCCCGCCGTTCAAGCAGGCGGAGTTCGACATCATCTACGGGCAGGGCATCTCCCGCGAGGGATCGCTGATCGACATGGGCGTGGATGCCGGTCTGATTCGCAAGGCCGGCGCGTGGTTCACCTACGAGACCGATCAGCTGGGCCAGGGCAAGGAGAAGGCGCGCGAGTTCCTGCGGACAAACCCGGACATCGCGGCAGACATCGAACGCCGGATCCGTCTGCATCTCGGCATCGATCACGAAGAGGTGCCGGAGGGGATCAACCCGGAGACGGGCGAAGTTGAGTTCTGATCCCCGGGAGCAGGCCACCCCGGAAGCGGCGTCGCGGCCGGCTCAGGTGGAGCTGGCCCGCACCGTCGCGCTGAATCAGCTGGCGGTGCGGGATCGTTCGGCCGCGGAACTGCGGCGTACCCTGGCCCGCCGCGGGGTCCCGGACGAGGTCGCCACCGAGGTGTTGGAGCGCCTCGGCGATGCCGGGCTGGTCGACGATGCCGCTTTCGCCTCCGGGCTGGCGGCGTCGCGGCTCTCGTACAGCATGCGCGGGCGGCATCGGATCCGGCAGGAGCTGGCCGAACGGGGGGTGTCCCGGGAGGAGGCCGACCAGGTTCTCTCCCAGCTCGATCCGGAGGCCGAACTCGACGCCGCGCGCCGGTTCGCGGAGAAGCGCGCTCGGAGCATGTCGGGGCTGGAGCGGCACGTCGCCTATCGCCGGCTGGCGGGTGCCCTGGCGCGGCGCGGTTTCCCTGCCGGGATCGTCGAAGAGGTGCTGGGCGAGGTATTTGCCCAAGGGGGGAGTGCTAACCTCTAGACAAGGTCTCAGTGGCGATGACAAGTCACGAGACCCCGCATGAACCGGTCCGATGCGTCGGGCCACACGATGAACATCACTCCCGTTCGCCGCTGGGCTCGCGGGCATATTCGTCACAGATCCTGCGTCCGGGTTCGCTGCCTGGCCGCAGGAATGAGCCGTCCTCGCAGCCGGCCGGATTCTGGTGCTCGTTGGGGTGCATGCGCTGATACCGAGACCGTCTGAGGAGCCAACTGAGATGCCAGATGTAGCATGGGCCGCCGTCGTGCTGATCGTCGGACTGCTCGCCGGGCTCGTCGTCGCCATGGTCATGGTGCGCCGTCAGCGGGCGGAACGCGAGCGGTGGGAGGAGAAGTCCCAATCGGATCTGGAGTCGATGCGCTTCAGCGCCCAGGAGAGCGCCAACTTCATCCGGGAGGATGCCCAGCGGCTCCTGGATTCGGCGGAGGAGCGGGCCCGCGAGTCCCTGGCCGACGTCGACCGGCACCGCCAGGAGGTCGAGAAGTCCTTGGCCTCCCAGCGCGCCGAACTCCGCGAGGCCAGGGCCGCGCTCGAACGCCGCGAGTCGCGGCTGCTGGAGCGCGAGGACCGGCTGTCCGCGGAGATCGAGGGACATGAGGCCCGCGTGGTGAAGCTCGTCGACTACAAGCGGGAGCTGAAGTCCCAGCGCGCCGAGCTGCGCGACGAGCAGGACAAGGTGGCCGCCGAACTGGAGCGCGTGGCCAACCTGTCCATCGAGCATGCGCGCAGCGAGGTCGTCGCGGAGGCCGAGCGCCAGGCCCGCCTGTCGGCGGCCACGCTGGCTCGCGACATCGAGTCGGCGGCCCGGCGCGACGCCGAGCGCCGCGCGCGGGAGATCGTGGTCGGCGCGATGCAGCGCTGCGCGTCGGAGCTGACCAGCGAGTCGGTGGTCACCTCCATCCACCTCCCCAGCGACGACATGAAGGGCCGCATCATCGGCCGGGAGGGCCGCAACATCCGGGCTTTCGAGCAGATCACCGGCGTGAACGTGCTCATCGACGACACCCCGGAGTCGGTGCTGCTGAGCTGCTTCGATCCCGTTCGCCGGGAGACCGCGCGGATGACCCTCGCCAACCTCGTGGCCGACGGGCGCATCCACCCGGCGCGGATCGAAGAGGTCTACGAGATCAGCAAACGCGATATCGCCAAGCGGATCGAGCGGGAGGCGGAGGACGCGCTCTCGGAGGTGGGCATCGTCGACCTCCATCCGGCCTTGATCCCGGTGATCGGTTCGCTCGCGTTCCGCACCTCTTACGGCCAGAACGTGCTGCGCCACCTCGTCGAGTGCGCGCATCTGGCGGGCGTGATGGCCGCGGAGCTGGGCCTCGACGTCGCCACCTGCAAGCGCGCCGCCTTCCTGCACGACATCGGCAAGGCGCTCACCCACGAGGTGGAGGGGCCGCACGCGATCACCGGCGCGGAACTCCTGCGCAAGCACGGGGAGCATCCGGACATCGTGCATGCCGTGGAGGCGCACCACAATGAGGTCGAGCCGGAGACCGTCGAGGCGGTCCTGGTGCAGGCTGCCGACGCGATCTCGGGTTCTCGTCCCGGCGCGCGACGCGAGTCGCTGGAGGCCTACGTCGAGCGGATGAGCAGCCTGGAGTCGATCGCCACCTCGCGTGCTGGGGTGACGCGCGCCTACGCGATGCAGGCCGGGCGCGAGGTGCGGGTGATGGTCGCCCCGGACAAGATCGACGACGCGGGGGCTCACGTCCTGGCGCGCGAGATCGCCCAGCAGGTGGAGAAGAACCTCAGCTTCCCCGGCCAGATCAAGATCACCGTCGTCCGGGAGTCCCGCGCCACGGCGACCGCTCACTAGCCGTCGTGCGCGTTACCCGCTCGTGGACCCCACCCTCCATAACATGTGCTACGCCACGCGGATGCCCCAGCGGGCGCGGTGGGTGTCGCCCGGCCGCAGGACGAGCAGGTCGTCGTGCGTGGGGCCGGGGTTGAAGGCGTCGGGACCGCAGGTCATCGGCTCGACGGCCACCGCGTCGCGCGAGGCGGGGATGAAGAGCTGGCACCAGGGCAGCGACTCGTCGGCCCAGACGGTGATGGTCGACGCCGCGGTGGTCAGTTCCACCTCCCATGCTCCGGATGCGCCGGTGAAGGCGGTGTCCAGCGCGAGGCCGCCGATGGTGACGCCCTCGCTCAGGTCGTAGTCGCCCTCGCTGAGCACGAGATCGGTGGGCAGCATCCGCTCGTCGACGAGCAGCCGCCGGCTGAAGGGCGAGCGCAGCCGGGCCGTCTCCACGCCCTCCGGCACCGCGAAATATGGATGCACGCCGTAGCCGTAGGGCAACTCGGTGGGACCGTCGTTGCGGGCCTCGACGGTGACCGCGATCCCCTCGGCGCTGAGCCGGTGGGTGATCTCCGCCGTGAGCACGAACGGCCAGCCCGCCTGCGGGTAGTAGGTCGCGCGTTGCGTGATGGCGTCGTCGGTGTGCGACACCAGCTCCCAGGGCAATCCGACGCCGAGCCCGTGGCTGGCGTTGTGGCGGGGCACCTCGGTGATCGGCAGCTGGTAGTCGCCGCCGCCGAAGCGGTATCTGCCGTCGCGGATCCGGTTGGGCCAAGGGATGAGCTGGCGGCCCATCGAGGAGCGGGGGGCTTGATCCTCGGCGAAGGTCCACAGCAGTTCGCGGCCGTCGACGGTGAGGCTGCGCAGCACCGCGCCGACCTCGGTCACCACCGCCCGGGAGCGGCCGACGGAGAGAGGGTACTGGGTTCCGGTGGGGGCGATCGTCATGAGCCGACTGTAATCGCCGTCGTGGCCGTCTGGGGGCGCGCGGGGGATTCGATTAGAGTTGGTCCGCTATGTCTATCTCTTCCGTCTCCGCGCCCCGCACCTACAAGGTGATCACTTACGGCTGCCAGATGAACGTCCACGATTCCGAGCGGATCAGCGGTCTTCTCGAGGAGGCCGGGCTGCAGCGCGTCGACGGGGAGAACGAGGGCCTCGGCGACGGCGCCGACGTGGTGGTGTTCAACACCTGCGCAGTGCGGGAGAACGCCGACAACAGGCTCTACGGAAATCTCGGTCACATGGCCAAGATCAAGTCGACGCGGCCCGATCTGCAGATCGCCGTCGGCGGCTGCATGGCGCAGAAGGACCGCGACCTGATCGTCAAGAAGGCGCCCTGGGTGGACGTGGTCTTCGGCACCCACAACGTCGGATCGCTGCCGGTGCTTCTGGAGCGCGCCCGCGTCGAGCAGCAGGCCCAGGTGGAGATCAAGGAGGCGCTGGAGACCTTCCCGAGCAACCTGCCGAGCCGCCGCGACTCGCCGTACTCGGGATGGGTGTCGATCTCCGTCGGCTGCAACAACACCTGCACCTTCTGCATCGTGCCGGCGCTGCGCGGCAAGGAGACCGACCGGCGCCCCGGCGACATCCTCGCCGAGATCGAGATGCTGGTGGCGCAGGGCGCGCAGGAGATCACGCTGCTGGGGCAGAACGTCAACGCCTACGGGGTCGAGTTCGGCGACCGCCAGGCCTTCGCCAAGCTGCTGCGCGCCTGCGGCGAGATCGACGGCCTGGAGCGGGTGCGCTTCACCTCGCCGCATCCGAAGGACTTCACCGACGACGTGATCTCGGCCATGGCCGAGACGCACAACGTGATGCCCAGCCTGCACATGCCGTTGCAGTCCGGCTCCGACGCGGTGCTGAAGGCGATGCGTCGCTCATACCGCAGCCGGCGCTTCCTCGGCATCATCGACCGGGTGCGCGAGGCCATGCCGCACGCCGCGATCACCACCGACATCATCGTCGGCTTCCCCGGAGAGACGGAGCGCGACTTCCAGGACACCCTCGACGTGGTGCGGGCCTCGCGGTTCTCCGCGGCCTTCACGTTCCAGTACTCGATCCGTCCGGGAACGCCGGCCGCGACGATGCCCGACCAGGTGCCCAAGCAGGTGGTTCAGGAGCGCTACGAGCGGCTCGTCGACCTGGTGGGCGAACTCGCCTGGGACGAGAACAGGAGATTCGAGGGCCAGGAGGTGGAGGTGATGTTCGCGCTGGGCGAGGGGCGTAAGGACGCCGCCACCCACCGGATGAGCGGGCGCGCCCGCGACAACCGCCTGGTACACGTCGCGGTGAGTCCGGATCCGGCCGAGCGTCCGCGCCCCGGCGACATCGCGTTCGCGACGATCACCCACGCCGCACCCCACCACCTGAACTCCGACGAGCCGCCCCGCGGCCTGCGGCGCACCCGGGGCGGCGACGCCTGGGAGGCCTCCGTCGCCCAGCCGAAGCCGGCCGGTGTGGGGCTGGGGATGCCCACCCTCGGCCGGCCGGCCACGATCGAGGTGGCCCAGAGCGCCTGCGGCGCGAGGTAGCCGCTCGGTCAGCCCCGTCCGGTCAGTTCTGGCCGGTCAGCTTGTCGAGCTGATCGTTGGCGAGGCCCTGAGCCTGGTCGACCTTGTCGGCGTACTTGCCGCCGGTCTTCTGATCGACGACGTCGCCGATCTTCTCGATCGCCGACTCGATGGTGGCCTCGTTGTCGGCGGCAGCTTTCTTGATGTCGTCTAGCAGTCCCATGTGCGTTCTCCTTCGGTGACGGCGCGGATGCGGTGGCCGGGACACCCGGGCATCCCGTGGGAGACTGAGGTCCATGGCCGTGCCGATCGTAGCCCTGGTCGGGCCCACCGCAACAGGAAAAAGCCAGCTCGCCGTCGACCTCGCCCTGCGGCTGGCCGCGTCGGGCCGCCCCGCGGAGGTGGTCAACGCCGACTCGATGCTGGTCTACCGGGGCATGGACATCGGCACCGCGAAACCCACCCTCGCCGAGCGGCGCGGGGTACCGCACCATCTGATCGACATCCTGGAGGTCACGGAGAACGCCTCGGTGGCGCACTTCCAGGCGTTGGCCCGCGCCACGATCGGGGAGCTGCGGGAGCGCGGCGTCGTGCCGATCCTCGTCGGCGGATCGGCCCTGTATTCGCGGGCGATCCTGGACCACTTCGAGTTCCCCGGCTCCGACGACGCGGTGCGCGCGAAGTGGGAGGCCCAGCTGGAGCTCGTCGGCGCGGAGGCGCTGCACGCGCGGCTCGCGGAGATCGCCCCCGCCTCGGCCGCTCACATCGAGCTCGGAAACGGGCGCCGGATCGTGCGCGCGCTGGAGGTGGCCGAGCTCACCGGAGACCACCGCCCCGCGCTGCCCGAGTGGACCTACGCGCTCGAGGGCGTCCACCAGTTCGGTCTCACCCTGCCCCGCGAGGATCTGGATCGCCGGATCGACGAGCGCGTGGAGCGGATGTGGGCGCAGGGCCTGGTCGACGAGGTGCGCGGGCTGCTCGCCCGGGGCCTGCGCGACGGACGCACGGCGGTGCGGGCGATCGGCTACCGCCAGGTGGTGTCCTTTCTCGACGGCGAGATCACGCAGGACGAGGCGAAGCAGCAGGTGCAGCGGGCGACGAGGAGCTTCTTCCGCAAGCAGCTGGGCTGGTACCGGCGCGATCCGCGGATCAGCTGGATGACCGCTGGGGGACCCCGCAACGCCGAGCTGATCGATGCGGCGATAGAATACGGGGAGATGCCCCGCTGACGGCAGGTACTCACGGCGGCGCCGTACACGGGGATCTCCACAACCTCGCGGGGGATGCCATACCTCGCGGAAGGGAGAAGCGATGCGCCGGTTCAACGTCGTCAAAGGCCACGCAACGATGAACGATTTCGTGCTGGTCGACGATCCGCACGGACTGCACCAGATCACGCCGGAGATCGTCGCGGCGATCTGCCATCGCCGACGCGGGCTGGGGGCCGACGGGTTGATCCGCGTCGTGCGCGCCGGAGGGGTCAAGGAATGGCGGGGGGAGCCCGGGCTCTGGTTCATGGACTATTTCAACGCCGACGGCAGCGTGGCCGAGATGTGCGGCAACGGCCTGCGGGTCTTCGCCCGGCACCTGGTGAACGAGCAACTGGTCGACAGCGTCGACTTCGACGTGGCCACCCGGGCCGGGGTGAAGCACGTCCGCGTGGGCGGAGGCGGGCTGATCGCCACCCAGCTCGGCCAGGCCGAGGTGATGGCCGACCGCGTGCGAGTGCGCACCAACCTCGGCGAGTCCGACGCGACGGCCGTCTACGTCGGCAACCCGCACGCCGTGAGCTTCGTCGAGCACGGGCAACTGGAGCAGTTGGACCTGGCTACCCAGCCCGTGTGGAAGCCGGCGTCGCGGTTCCCCGAAGGTGCGAACCTCGAGTTCGTCGAAGAGCTGGCGCCCGGGCTGCTGAACATGAGGGTTCACGAGCGCGGCGTGGGGGAGACGATGAGCTGCGGCACCGGGGTGGTGGCCGCGGCGGCTGCCTACCGCCGGCGCAGCGGCCACGACGGGCCGGTCGCGGTCCGTGTTCCCGGGGGGGAGCTGACCGTCGAGTTCGATGGCGACGCCGCGACCCTCACCGGCCCGGCCGTGGTCATCGGCCGCGGCGAAATCTGGATCTGACGACTTCTCGGCGGTGCCCTTCTTCGCAGGGGTCTTTTCCACGGTGGTCTTTTCCACAGTGGGTGCGTGGTCGCTTGGCCGGGGCCATCGCGCCTGAGACAATGGTGCGACGATGACGCATACCGAATTCGAACACGTACCCTCCACCGATCCCGCCGACGTCGACGGCGATCAGCAAGACCTGGCCGAGCGGCACTCGCTGCGCAGGGTGGCCGGCCTGTCCACGGAGCTGAGCGACGTCACCGAGGTCGAGTACCGCAAGCTCCGGCTGGAGCGGGTGGTGCTGGTCAGCGTCTGGACCACGGGCACCCAGGCCGACGCCGACAACGCGATGGCGGAGCTCCGGCTGCTCGCCGAGACCGCCGGCTCGGAGGTGCTGGACACCCTGGTGCAGCGCCGCAGTTCGCCCGATCCCGCCACCTACGTCGGCAGCGGCAAGGTGGCGGAGATCGCGGAGGCGGTCCACGCGGTGGGCGCCGACACCGTGATCTGCGACGGCGAACTGGAGCCCGCGCAGTTGCGCAACCTCGAAGACCGGATCAAGGTCAAGGTGGTCGACCGCACGGCGCTGATCCTCGACATCTTCGCCCAGCACGCCAAGAGCGCCGAGGGCAAGGCCC
>DAOLFC010000053.1:0-23175 GCA_035326505.1 Arachnia sp. | reverse complement strand
CGCCGCCCTGTCACGGCGGAGGTCGCGGGTTCGAGTCCCGTCGGGGTCGCTGGAGTGGTGAAAGCCCTCCATTCGGCCAGGTAGCTCAGTTGGTACGAGCGCTCGCCTGAAAAGTGAGAGGTCGCCGGTTCGACCCCGGCCCTGGCCACTTCTTATCACTGATCTCCACTCACCCGCCCCGGCGGGTTTTCGTGTTTAAAGGGCCTCAGCGTGTTTAAAGGACATCAGCGCTTAAAAGGAACAGCTGTCCGAGAGACATCAAGAAATCGACGGCCGCGACGGGGAACCGCTAATCGGAGCGACTCTCGTCCCCGACCCCTTCACTGACGTCCTCGGCAGCAGACTCCTCGGCGCCAAGGTCCTCCGCGCGGGGCTCCTCGGCGGCTTCCGGCACCCTGCTGTAGGCGGCCAGGAACCTCTCCACCTCATCGAAGAAGATTTCCCGCACGGGGGCCGCGGACAGCACGATGTCGTGGACCGCCCCCTCGATGCGAACCAGGGTGACGTGCCGGCCCAGTTGGTGGACTCTGGCCGCGATCCGGTCGACGTTCAACACCACGTCGGCCGTCATCAGCCCTTCGTGCCACTTGCGCGAGAAATCGGAGTGCGCCGAGGTGAGCACGAGCACCGGGCAGTCGATGGCCAGCCCCTGCTCCACTCGGGCATGACCCGCCATGACCGCCCGCAGCCAGCCGATCCGCACGCCGAAGGCCTGGTTGCCCTTGAGCGCGAGGTTGTAGGCCCACTCCCCCTCCAGCTCGACGCAGATGCTGCGCGCGTAGTTGCTGGTCTCGTACGCGACCAGCACGGTCGTCGGGGCCACCGCGCTCATCGCCCGGAAGACGGGCTGCGCGGCCGGCCGGATCACGGGCGAGCCCTGCAACTCGATCCACGGCGAGTTCAGCACCAGCGCCGAGAAGGCGCCCGGGCGCTCGTGGGCGTACAGCGCGGCCACCAAGCCCCCGGTGGAGTGCCCCATGAGAACGATCTCCCGGTAGCCGGCCTCCCGGAGCAGGTCCATCGCCAAGTCCAGCTCGACGAAATAGTCCTCCATCGCAGCGATGTAGCCGGCCAGATGCCCCTCTCGCAGGGAACGGCCGTATCGCCGCAGCTCCAGCGCGTGGAAGTCGAAACCGTCGGCGGTCAGAGAGTCCGCGAGATGGGTCTGGAAGAAGTAGTCGTTCCAGCCATGCACGTAGAGCACGGCGCGATCCCCTGAAGGAGGATTGCGCCGCACGACGGTGGCGACGAGCGACCCCGGCTGTTCGAAGGCGTAGGTGGGCGCCTCCGGCAACGGGATGGTGAACTGTTCGTAGCCCGGCAGCTCCGTATCGGGGAGCCACTCGATCATTGCCGAGTCCTTTGCCTCAGTCAGCGACGCTCGTCCCCTGAGAAGGGCTCATCATCATCCGCATAACGGTCAGCGAACTCTGCGTACGCGTCGGGGATGTCGTCATTGATGGTGTCGCCGCTGTACCCGCGCAACTCGCGTTCCAGTGAGGCGAAATCGGTGTCTACGGAGCGGTACTTCAGGTCGCGCGCGACCCTCGTCTGCTTTGCCTTTGCACGGCCGCGTCCCATATCGGGTCGACCCCCTTGCTTCTGTCCTCGCGGGTTGCCGCGGAATCTGTCAGTTCTTCGTGACGCACAGGTTACCCAATGAACGCCCATAGGCCAACCGGAGGCGCTCGGCCGGCGTGGTTCGGACTACAGTAGGGCGCATCCGCGACCCTGGAGGAGAACCCCGCACATGGGCACCATCATTTACACCCTCACCGACGAGGCACCGCTCCTGGCCACCTACTCGCTGAAGCCGATCATCGAAGCCTTCGCCCGCCAGGCCGGGATCGGCATCGACTCGCGCGATATCTCGCTGGCCGCGCGCATCGTCGCACAGTTCCCGGACCGGCTGCCCGCCGAGCAGCAGCTGCCCGACGCCCTGGCGGAGCTGGGCGAGCTGGCCAAGACGCCGGAGGCCAACATCATCAAGCTGCCGAACATCTCCGCCTCGGTCCCGCAGCTGAAGGCTGCCATCGCGGAGCTCCAGGCTCAGGGCATCGCGGTTCCGGACTACCCCGAGAACCCCCTCACCGACGACGAGGCCGACATCCGCGCCCGCTACGACAAGGTGAAGGGCTCGGCCGTCAACCCGGTGTTGCGCGAGGGCAACTCCGATCGTCGCGCCCCCGAGTCGGTGAAGAACTACGCCAAGAAGAACCCGCACCGCATGGGCGCGTGGTCGGGCGAGTCGAAGACCGCCGTCGCCACCATGGACGCCGACGACTTCCGTCACAACGAGCAGTCGGTCGTGCTGCCCGCCGACGACGTGCTGACCATCCGCCTCGTCCACGCCGGCGGCACGGACGTCCTCAAGGACGGCCTGAAGGTGCTGGCCGGCGAGGTCGTCGATGCCACCGTGATGCGCGTGGCCGCGCTGGATGCCTTCCTGGCTGCGCAGGTGACCCGCGCCCAGGCGGAGGGCGTCTTGTTCTCCGTCCACCTGAAGGCCACCATGATGAAGGTGTCCGATCCGGTGCTGTTCGGCCACGTCATCAAGGCCTTCTTCCCCGACGTGTTCGCCGCCTACGGCGACGATCTGGCGGCCGCCGGCCTCTCCCCCGACGACGGCCTGGGCGCGATCTTCGCCGGGCTCGACGCGCTGGAGGGCGGCGCGGAGATCCGCGCGGCGTTCGAGAAGGGCCTCGCCGACGGTCCGGCGCTGGCCATGGTGAACTCCGACAAGGGGATCACCAACCTGCACGTCCCGTCCGACGTCATCGTCGACGCGTCGATGCCCGCCATGATCCGCCAGTCGGGCCACATGTGGGGCCCCGACGGCGCCGAGGCCGACACCCTGGCCGTCATCCCCGACTCCTCCTACGCGGGCGTCTACCAGGCCGTGATCGAAGACTGCATCGCCCACGGCGCCTTCGATCCGCGCACCATGGGCACGGTCCCCAATGTCGGCCTGATGGCCCAGAAGGCCGAGGAGTACGGCTCGCACGACAAGACCTTCGTCATCCCGGCCGACGGCGTCGTCCAGGTGGTCGACGCGGCCGGGCACATCCTGATGAGCCACGACGTCGCGGCCGGCGACATCTGGCGCGCCTGCCAGACCAAGGACGCCCCCATCCGCGACTGGGTGAAGCTGGCCGTGACCCGCGCCCGCCTCACCGGCTGGCCCGCCGTGTTCTGGCTCGATCCGGAGCGCGCGCACGACCGCAGCATCGTCGAGCTGGTGCAGCAGTACCTGCGCGAGCACGACACCGTCGGCCTGGACATCCGCATCATGAGCCCGGTCGAGGCCACCCGGTTCTCCGTCGAGCGCATCCGCCGGGGCGAGAACACGATCTCGGTCACCGGCAACGTGCTGCGCGACTACCTCACCGATCTCTTCCCGATCCTCGAGCTCGGCACCTCCGCCAAGATGCTGTCGGTGGTCCCGCTGATGGCGGGCGGCGGCCTGTTCGAGACCGGAGCCGGCGGCTCCGCGCCGAAGCATGTGCAGCAGCTCGTGGCGGAGGACTACCTGCGCTGGGATTCGCTGGGCGAGTTCCTGGCCCTGGCGGCGTCCTTCGAGCATCTGGCGCAGACGGAGGGCAACGCCCGCGCTGCGGTTCTCGCCAGCACGCTGGACCGGGCCACGGGCAGCTTCCTCGACAACGACAAGTCCCCCACGCGTCGTCTGGGCGGCATCGACAACCGCGGCTCGCACTACTACCTCGCCCGCTACTGGGCCGAGGAGCTGGCCGCGCAGGCCGAGGACGCCGAGCTGGCGGCCGTCTTCGCCCCGGTGGCCAAAGCCCTGGCCGACGGCGAGGACGCGATCGTCGCGGAGCTGCTGAGCGTGCAGGGCGCGCCGGCCGACATCGGCGGCTACTACCGCCCCGACGATGCCAAGACGAGCGCCGTGATGCGCCCGTCCGCGACGCTGAACGCGGTGATCGACGCTCTCTGACGCCGCGAACGACGAAGGAGGAGCCGGGACCCGATCGGGTCCCGGCTCCTCCTTCGTGGCGCGTCGGTTGTCGCCGCGCCGGATCGTCGTGTCAGCCGAGCGCGCTGAGCTCCTGGAAGAGGTCTTGATTGAGCCGGAAGGCGACGATGGACTCCGCGATCACGGCGTCATGCTGCGCCTCGCTCATGGGAGCGGCGTCCAGGGCGGCCCGGTAGCGGTCCTTGTAGGGCTTGGGCTTGGGGATGGCGGCGAAGTGGTAGAACGAGATCCCCGCCTCGCCCGGCTGGAGCCCCAGCGCCCTCCCGAAGAGGGCGCCGAGCGCCTGCCCGCCCGACAGGTCGCCCAGGTAGCGGGTGTAGTGGTGCGCCACCAAGGAGGGGGCGTCCCACGCCACCGCACGGATCCGGGCCGCGTAGGCCTGCGCCGCGGGCAGCACGACGGGCTCCTCCGCGCCCTGCGCCACCAGCGCGGCCACGTCCGCGCGCAGCGTGTCCAGACGCTCGAGCGCCGGATCGTGGACATAGCCGAAGACCGGATGGCCGGCCATCGCGCGGGCCGACTCCTCCAGCGCGAGATAGACGCCTTCGAGCTGCCGGGCAAGATTCGCCAGGTCCTGGCGGGTCACCTGCGCGCGGGCGAGCCGGGCCATGAAGTCGCTGTTCTCGGCCCGTTCGTGGACGACGCGGGTCTCCGCACGAAGCCGGGCCGCGAGCCCGAGGTCATGGGGTGCCAGTTGTGTGGTCATGAGTATCTCCTTATTCGGATGGATGGGTGGCACCTATTGCGGCGCGACCAGGGTCTCCGCCTCGGCTGCCTCCGGGGTCTCCTCGTCCACCCATTCCCAGCGCCGCCGGTATCGTACGACGCCGACGACGAACCCCGCGAGCGCGGCGAGGCCGAGCAGCGCGACCCATCCCCACGGCACGAGCCACAGGGTGGTCTCCGTCACGGCGACGGGGCCGGCTTGGCCGTCGATGCCCTGCGGGGTGACCTCGACGCGCACCGTGGTGGGGCCCAGCGCCCACACGCCCGGCAGCGCGAGCGCCTTGTCGATGGCGCCGCCGGGCAGCACCTCCGGCACCTCGTCGTCGACGCTCACCGCGCCCAGGCCGCCGGGGCCCGAGGCGGTGACCCGTGGTGAGCCGAAGACCCGTGCGGTGCCGTCGTTGACGGCCCGGTAGGACACCGCCAACTCCAGCGGCGCGAAGGGGTTCCACGCCGACGGCGCGGTCACGCTCAGGTCCGTCACCGCGAGGGAGGTGACGAGGTCGCCCGGCACCCGCACATGAATGCGGGTGCCCAGCCGCCGCTCGATCTGGAGCGTGGCGTCGGCGTCCTCGGTGAGCACGCTGACGATGCCGCCGGCGTAGTCCCCGGGGGCCGCGTCGGCGGGCACCTCCAGCGCGAAGGTCACCTCCTTCTCGTCGCCGGGGGCGAGGACCAGCTCGGTGACCGACGGCTGCACCCAGACGCCGACCCCCTCCGACACCTCGCCCCCGGGCACCAGATCGAGATCTCCGGAGGTGGTGGTGAACGCGTCGGCCGCGTACACCTGCAAGGTGAGTTTCTCCGTGCCGGCATTGCCGACCACCCACGTGTCCTCCACCCGCCCCCCGGGAGCGACCTCGTAGGCGAAGTTCGCCCGCCGGGAGCCATCGTCGCCGGCGGCGACGGTCCAGGCGATCCCGTCGTCGGCATGAACGACGGCGCCCGGCAGCCAGAGCAGGAGGCTCAGCAGGACGGTGAGGAGGACACGCAGGCGCATTGCGATCAGCCCAGCGCGGTGAGGACGAGCTTGGCGGTGTAGTCGCCGGCCGTGGTGGTGGCCGGGGCCACCAGGCTCAGGTCGGCGCTCAGCTGGGACTCACCGGCAGCACCGGAGCCCAGCGTGGCGGCGGTTCCCAGGCCGGGGGCGTTCGGCGCGACGGTGGCGCCGGCCTGCGCGTTGCCGGCCACCAGGGTGGGGGCCCAGCCCAGCGCGGCGGCCGGGATGCTGCCGCTGGTGGACGAGAAGGCGCCCAGCTGGCCGCTGACGCTCCACGTTCCGCCCTGGCGGGTGTCGGTGACGGTCACCACGGGCAGCACGCCGCTGGCGGTGAACCCGGCGGCCGACGCGGTGGCCTGGCCGAGGTTGGCGCTGCCGGAGACCGACAGCTTGAGCGCCTCGACCGGGGGCTCGGTGGTCTCCGGGACCTTCACGGTCACGTCGACGTCGCCCTGGTCCTCGCCCTGTCCTGTGCCGGGGTTACCGGGCTCGCCGGGCTCACCGGGGTTGCCCGGTTCGGAGCCGGCCTCGACGTCCCACGCGATCGCGAGCGGGGTGGCGGGCTTCTTCGGGTCGGCGGCGCCGCCCGAGGAGTACCAGTACGACGACTGGCCGGTCAGGTCATGGAAGGCGACGTAGTCCTCCGGAAAGGCGCCGGCGTTCGCGCCGGTGGTGACCTGGTTGGTGACGTTGCTCAGCACGACGCCCAGGTAGTCGGGCGTCTTCGAGAAGCCGTCCTCGGTCAGGGACACGCCGGTCAGGTTGGCCAGGGTGATCTGCTGATCCGCCAGCGGCACCCACTGGCTCGGATCCTCCATCGAGGCGCCGTAGCCGCCGGCGGTGGCCTTCAGCGTGCCGGTGCCGTCGGCGTTCACCGTCAGCGTGGGGTTGGAGGCGTGCCAGTAGGTGAGGCCGCCGTAGAAGACGACGCTGAACGAGCCGGTCCAGGACACGCTGGCGGTGCCGGCGTCGAGGTCGACGGTGCCGGAGCCGCCGGAGAACACCACGCGGTTGTTGGTGGAGCTCGCGGCCGAGGTGTTCACCGCAGAGCCGTTGGCCCCCTGGCACTTGGTGGCCCAGGTGGGGGTGACGGGGCCGGAAGCGCCGTCCTTGACGATGCTCACGTTGCCCTCGGACGACTTGTAGAAGCCGTCGGCCTCGGTCCAGAGGCGGGAGGAGCCGGCGTTGCCGGCCTTGCCCGCGGACAGGAAGTTGCAGCCGCCGAAGTACGCACCGCCTCCGGCCTCCTTGCTGAGGCCCCAGGTGAGGGTGATGTCGTCGACCGTGGTGGGTGCGGCGTTGGCCGCGGTCATGCCGCCGACGCTGAGCGCCGCGGCGAGTGCGACGGCCGTGATGGCGCGCCGGAAGGGACGATGGGACATGGAACGGTTCCTCCTCGTGAGGGGGTGGATGGGTTACTCGCCTGCGTCGCCGCGCGACCAGGGGAGCACGAGCCAGCGGCGGCGGAAACCGACGCCGGCGATGGCCGACAAGGCGACCAGGGCGGAGGAGCTGATCACGAGCAGCGCCCGTGGGTCCTCCACGACGGCGTTGGCCGTCGGGATGAGGCCTCGCGTGCTGCTGAGCACGTTCGGCGTGGTTGCGGGGAAGTCTCCGCCCGTCGAGGGGGGCAGCGCCGACGGCGGAGCGGCGACCGGGCTGGTGGCCTTCGGGCTCTGCGCGGTCCTCCTCGGCGTCGTGGTGCCCGGCGCGCTCGACGATCCGCCGCCGCGCGGCGGGTTCACGGGGGCGGCGCCGTCGACGCGGTCGGCGGCCGACCAGCTGACGCTGAGCGGCGTGGGCGGCTTCGCGAAGTCGCGCTGGCCGCCGGTGGAGTACCAGTAGCCGCCCTGGCCCGCGTCGGAGACGAAATCGACGTAGCTCTGCGGGAATGCTCCCCAGTCCTTGCCCGTGCGGTCCTGCTCGGCGGCACCCGCGGCCGGCGTCACCGTGATCCCCCGGTAGGCGGGGGTAGTGGTGAGCCCCCGCTCGCCGGCGAAGGAGACCCCGTCGAGGGTGGCGACGGTGACCGTCCGGGAGGCCAGCGGCACCCACTTCGACATGTCCTCCATGCTGGTGCCGTAGCCGCTGGCGGTCGCGGTCAGCGTGCCCTTGCCGTTGGTCACGGTGAGCGTCGGGTCGGAGAGGGAGAAGTAGGTGAGGCCGCCGTAGAAGACGACGGTGACCGAGCCCTTCCAGGTCAGGGTGGCGCTGTTGGTGCTGGGGTCGATGCGCCCGGAGCCGCCGGTGATCACGAAGCGGTTGCCGGTGCCGAAGTCACTGCCGGTGGCGGTCACCTGCCGCGGCGTGCCCGTGCGCTCGTCGAGGCACTTGTCGTCGAACGTGGTCCGCCGCCAGGTGCTCGCCGAGACGGGCTTCTCGATCGTGACGGCGCCCTCCTGCGAGCGGAAGAGGCCGTCCGCGGCGGTCCACAGCCGGGAGCCGCCGGCGTCCCCCGCGATGCCGGCAGATAGGAAGTTGCAGCCGCCGAAGAAGGAGCCCGACCCCGACTCGGGATTGATGCCCCAGCTGAGCGCGGCGTCGTCGACGTTGCGGGGTCCGGCGGTCGACGGGGGCTCGGGGATGGTGACGGTGACGTCGAGCTCGCCGTCGGCGGCGAGGGCCGTGCCCCACCCCGGGGCGAGCGCCAGCAGCAGCCCGGCGCAGACGATCAGGAGCTTCCTCATGCCAGCGCCTCCTTCTTCCGGCGTACCCTCTTCCGGCGCGACCGCGTGGTGCCGCCGGCGCGTTTCCTGGCGCGCCGCCGCCGGCCGATGGCGGTGGCCAGGGAGGAGACGATCAGGACCAGCAGCAGCACCGCCACCACGCCGACCGCGATGGCGGCCCAGCGCCACCACTCGGAGTGGACGGGCTCCGCGGCCCCGGCGACGACGGTGGGGTCGGCCATGACGGCGACGGTCGTCTCCGCGCGCTTCCCGGAGCCGGCCGCGGTCAGTATCACCTTGTGGGTTCC
Organism: Arachnia sp.; assembly: GCA_035326505.1. GTDB lineage: Bacteria > Actinomycetota > Actinomycetes > Propionibacteriales > Propionibacteriaceae > Arachnia. Next base: position 14,478 of record DAOLFC010000053.1, on the reverse strand, counting down.
CGCACGCATGTCGGCGGGGAGCTGGATGGCGCCGGCCACCTCGCCGAAGCGCCCGGCCGTCAAGGGGCCCGCCCCTGCGAGCCCCGCCCCGACGGTGGCCACCACCTGCTCGCCGGGCGCGAACCCCTGCCCGGTGAAGCCCAGCACCCGACCCGCCTGCACCGAGGTCTGGGTCAGTCCGAGCGACGCGGGGGCGTCGCCGACCGCGACCGCGGACTCCGCCGTCGCGGTGGCGGCCTGGTCGACGCTCTGCGTCGTCGCGGCGGGCGCGTTGCCGCCCGTGCCGGTGCCGGACGAGCCGCCGGATCCGGACGACGTCGCGCCGAAGCTGATGGGGGTGAACGACTCGTTGCTGGCGTTGACCACGCCGTGCGCTCCGATCGTGATGATCCCGCACTGCACCGAGAGGCAGTCCACCTCCTTCTTGTTGCCGTCGCGATCCTGCGCGGTGAAGCGCGGCCCGGGCACCACCAACTCCAGCGAGATGGTGCCGTCGGCCGAGATCACGCCGCCGTTGGCGGTGTCCTCGGTGGAGGAGCCGGGGAAGGCGACGAACTTCTGGTAGCCACGGTTGTCCTTGGACTCCGAGTCGGGCACGTAGAGCAGGTCAGTCCCGGTCTTGCCGCCCTGGCTGGGGCGCCAGGATCCTCCCCCGGGATCGGAGACCCAGCCGAACATTAGGTAGATGCCGCCGAACCCGCCCTTCAGGGACTGGAATCCCGAGCCCTTGATGCTGAAGGTGGTGGCGCCACTGGGCGAGGCGATGGCGCTGCCGAGGCTGGAGGTGGCGGTCACACGGGGAGCGGCCTGCGCGGGAGGGGCGCCGATGGCGAGCAGGACGGCGGCGAGGACGAGGGTGAGGAGGCGCTTCATCAGGCCACGTCCCTGACGAGGGCGGCGGAACGCAGCGGGACGACGAGGGGGCCGCCGGTGCCGGGATCGTCGAGCACTGTCACCGGGCAGCCGTAGACCTCGCTCAGCAGGCCGGGCCGCAGCACCTCGCGCGGGGCTCCGTCGGCCACCACCCGTCCCTCCTCGAGCAGCACGATCCGGTCGGCGTAGGCGCCGGCCAGGGACAGGTCGTGCAGGACGACCACCGTGGCGACGCCGTCGGTGCAGCGATGACGCATGCGGGTGAGCTCCATTTCCTGGTGGCGAAGGTCGAGGGCGGCGGTGGGCTCGTCGAGCAGCAGAAGGGCGGTCTCCTGGGCCAGCGCCCGGGAGAAGCCGATCCGCGCCGACTCCCCGCCGGACAGAGTGGGCACGCGGCGATGCGCGAAACCGACGGTCTCGGTGGCGGCCATCGCGGCCGCCACCACCTCGTCGTCGCGCTCCTCCGCCGGGGTGCCGTGCCAGGGTGCGCGTCCCATGCGCACCACCTGCTCGCCGGTGAAGGCGAAGGACACCCGGGCCTGCTGGGTCTGCACCGCCCGGGCCCGGGCGGCGTCGATCGGCTTCCAGGCCGGCAGCGACCGGCCGAACAACTGCACCTCTCCGGCGTCGGGGCGCACGTCGCCCGACATCACCGCCAGCAGGGTGGACTTTCCGGCGCCGTTGGGCCCCACCAGGGCGACCAGTTCGCCCCGGGCGACGGCGACGTTGACGTCGCGCAGGATGGGCGCACCCCCGAGCCGCACGGAGACCCCCGTCACCTGGATCGCGCTCATGCCCAGCCTCCCGCGCGATGCGACGAGCGTCGGATCAACCAGAAGAAGAACGGCCCGCCGACCAGCGCGGTGAGCATCCCGATGGGAAGCTCCGCGTAGGTCACCAGGGTCCGCGCCAGCAGGTCGGCGACGAGCAGGAGGGCCGCGCCGCCGACGCCGCTGATGACCAGCAGCCATCGGTGGCCGGGGCCGATCGCCATCCGGACGAGATGCGGGACGACCAGGCCGACGAAGGAGATGATCCCGCCGAAGGCCACGGCGGCGCTGGTGAGCAGCGCCACCACGAGGATCGCGATACGTCGGAGCCGTTCCACGTCGACGCCGAGATGGCGGGCGGAGCGCTCGCCCAGGCTCAGCAGGTCGAGCTGGCGCGAGAGCGACACGGCGACGGCGATGCCAACGACGGCGACGGGGGCCACCACCGCCACCTCGACCCAGCGGGCGCCGTTGAGGCTGCCGAGCTGCCAGAACACGATCTGCTCGCGCGCCTGGGTGTCGCCCAGGAAGACCATGAGCGCGATCGCCGCGCCGCAGACCGCGTTGACGGCGACGCCGGTGAGCACCAGGGTGACCACCTCGGTGCGTCCGCCGCGGCGGGCGGTGCGGTAGGCCAGCATGGTGGCGCCCAGCCCTCCGGCGAAGGCCGCGGCCACCATCGTCCACGGCCCGAGCCACGACAGACCGAAGACGATCACGGTGCAGGCGCCGACGGCGGCCCCCGAGGAGACCCCGATGACGCCTGGCTCGGCGAGCGGGTTGCCGAAGATGCCCTGCATCAGGACCCCGGCGACGGCCAGGCAGGCCCCGACGAGCAGGGCCAGCGCGACGCGCGGGAAGCGGACGGTCCACAGCGCGGCCTCGGCATAGGGAGCCTCGGCCTGCGCCTCGCCGAAGCCCAGCTTCGCAGCGACCGAGGAGAACACCTCGGCCGGCGAGATCGGCATCTGGCCGGTCACGGCGGAGGCCAGGATCGCGCCGACGAGCACCGCGAGCAGGACGGCGAGCAGGGTCACCGGCAGCCACGCGCGGCGCGCCGGGGGCAGCGCCACGGGAGCGGCCGGGGCGCCGGCGGCCGTGAGTGCGGGTGAGGCTGTGGGGAGGGGGGTCAACGGGACAGCGAGACTCACAGCTCCACCCCGTACAGCGCCGAGGCGAGGGCGCGCAGCACCGCCGGGGTGGCGGATCCGAAGCTCAGGATGTCGGTGTCGTCCATGTCGACGATGCGGCGCGACGCGCCCGCCGGGGTCTCGGCCAGGGCGGGGACGTGCTCGAAGATGCCGTCCACTCCCCCGACGGACTCCAGCCCCTTCGTCATCACCAGCACCACGTCGGGCTGCGCAGCCACGAGGGCCTCGTCGGTCATCGGCTTCATGCCGGTGACGCCCACCTCCGTGGCGACGTCGATCGCGCCGAGCGACTCGATCAGGGAGTCCGCTCCGGCGCCCTTGCCGAAGAGGTAGTAGATGCCGGACTGGCCGCGCATGTAGAGGAACGCGACGCGGAGCTTGTCGGCGGGATCGCTGGGCGCGATGGCCGCGATCTGGGCGATGGCCTCGTCGATCTGCTCCTGCTGCTGCTGCGCGAGCTTCTCGGCCTCCTCCGGCAGGCCGACGGCCGCGCCCACCTGCCGGGTGAGTTCGGCCACCGTCTCCATGGACCGGTGGGAGTCCACCACCACGACGGAGACCCCGGCCTCGCGAAGCTGCTCGATCACGGCCCACGGCCCCAGGCTGGTGTCGGTGATCACCAGGGTCGGGGCGAGTTGGAGGATCGACTCCGCGTTCAGCTCGTGGCCGCTGGGCGTCACCAGGGGACGATCGGCGATCTCCAGGAAGGCGGACGAGGTGTCGCGACCCACGACGTTGTCCCCCAGACCCAGCTCGAAGACGACCCGGGAGGTGGTGCCGTAGATGTCGAGGGCCAGGATGCGGCTGACGTCGTCGACCACCACCTGGTTGCCCTGCACGTCGGTGAGGGTGACGGGCAACGCCGGCTGCGGGGTACGCGCGACGGCACGAATCGCGTCGTCCTGGACCACCGCGGTGACCGGTCCCTGAAGACTGCGCGCGTCCTCGACGCGGGCAGCCGGCGCGCACGCCGCGAGGCCGGCGAGCAGGAGGACGAGGACGGCACCGCTGATCCGGCGCACCATGAACGACATGCCCTTAGGTTAGGCATGCCTATTTTGATTTTGCAAACTCAGAGGGTTCGTTAATAGCGTACGGTGTTCACCCGCGCAAATCGGGGGTCGGCGCTCGTTGAGGTGCTCCACCCCGCTCCCTGAGGGATGCCCACCCCGTGCGCGATCGCGAGGTGAGCAGGGAAGCAGCGGGCATCGTCTGCTACGAAAACAACCTGTTTTCTACCCCCAAGCCGAGGCGCCAGCCTCTGCGGAGCTCGAAGGGCTCCTCAAGGAGCGTCAGTGGGGTCCGCGCTCCTCAAGGAGCGTAGATGGGGAGCGACCTAGACGAGGCGGGCGGAGCCGGGGCCATCGGAGGCCTCGATCTCGCCGAGCACCCACGACCAGACGCCCCGGGCCTGAAGGGCCGCCAGCGCGGTGGGGACCTCGTCCTGGGGAAGGACGGCGACCATCCCCACGCCCATGTTCAGCGTCGCGTCGACATCGGCCTGGGTGAGCCCACCGACCTGCTGAACCAGCTGGAAGATCGCGGGCGGCGTCCAGGAGGAGCGCTGCACCACGGCCGTCATGCCGTCCGGGATGACGCGGGCCAGGTTGTTGGCCAGGCCGCCTCCGGTGATGTGGCTCATGGCGTGGACCTCGGCCTTGGCGATCAGGTCGAGCACGTCGAGGGCGTAGACCTTGGTGGGCTCCAGCAGTTCCTCGCCGAGGCTGCGGCCCAGGTCGTCAACATGCCGCTCCAGCGCCCAGCCGGCCTGGTTCAGCAGGACGTGGCGCACCAGGGAGTAGCCGTTGGAGTGCAGGCCCGACGACGCCATCGCGACCAGCGCGTCGCCGGGACGCACCCGCTCCGGACCCAGGATCTGGGAGCGTTCGACGATGCCCGTCGTAGCGCCGGCGATGTCGTACTCGTCGGGCCCCAGGAGACCGGGATGCTCGGCGGTCTCGCCCCCCACCAGGGAGCAGCCGGCGGCGATGCAGGCCTCGGCGATTCCGCCGACGATGGCGGCGATCCGCTCCGGCACCACCCGCCCGGTGGCGATGTAGTCGGTGACGAACAGCGGCTCCGCGCCGCACACCACGAGGTCGTCGACGAGCATGCCGATCAGGTCGAAGCCGATGGTGTCGTGCTTGTCGAGCGCCTGGGCGATGGCGACCTTGGTGCCCACCCCGTCGGTGGAAGTGGCAAGCACCGGGTGCTCGTAGTCCTTGAGCGCCGAGGCATCGAAGAAGCCGGCGAAGCCACCCAGTCCGCCCAGCACCTCGGGCCGGCGGCTGCGGGCGACGGAGGCCTTCATCAGCTCGACGGCGCGCTCACCCGCCTCGATGTCGACGCCGGCCGTGGCGTAGGCGGATTTCGCTGTGCTCATCGCTCCTCCAGGTGCAGTAGCTTTGCTTGCTCCGGCGGGATGCCGACGGGGTACTTCCCGTCGAAGCAGGCCCGGCAGAGCTGGTCGGCGGGAATCGTGGTGGCCTCGGTGAGGCCCTCCAGTGAGATGTAGCCGAGGGAGTCGGCGCCCAGCGAGCGACGGATCTCCTCGGTGGTGAGCCCGGGGGCGATGAGTTCGGCGCGGGTGGCGAAGTCGATGCCGTAGAAGCACGGCCATTCGACCGGCGGCGACGAGATCCGCACATGGATCTCCTTGGCGCCGGCCTCGCGCAGCATCCGCACCAGCGCGCGCTGGGTGTTGCCGCGCACGATCGAGTCGTCCACCACGACGAGCCGCTTGCCGTGGATCACCTCGCGCAGCGGGTTGAGCTTCAACCGGATGCCGAGTTGCCGGATGGTCTGGGACGGCTGGATGAAGGTGCGCCCGACGTAGGCGTTCTTCACCAGGCCGAGCCCGAAGGGAATCCCCGAGCCTTGCGCGTAGCCCACCGCCGAGGGCGTGCCCGATTCCGGCACCGGGATCACCAGGTCGGCGTCGACCGGATACTCCTCCGCCAGCTTGCGGCCGATCTTCACACGCGTGGCGTGTACCCCCCGGCCCGCGATGGTGGTGTCGGGCCTGGCCAGGTAGACGTACTCGAAGATGCAGCCCTTCGGCTTGGCCTCGGCGAAGCGCTGCGAGCGCAGGCCCCGCTCGTCGACGGCGATGAACTCGCCGGGCTCGATCTCGCGCACGAAGCTGGCGCCGACGATGTCCAGGGCCGCGGTCTCCGAGGCGACCACCCAGCCGCCCTGCAGGCGACCCAGCACCAGCGGCCGGATGCCCTGCGGGTCGCGGGCGGCGAACAGCGTGTTCTCGGTCATGAAGGTGAGACAGAAGGCGCCCCGCAGCCGGGGCAGCACCTCCATCGCCACGGCCTCCAGGTCGAGGCTGTCGAGGGCCGTCATGATCGCGGTGACCAGCGAGGTGTCGTTGGTGGAGTCCATCGTGGTCTTCGACGGCACCGACTGGCTGGGCGACAGCTCGTTCAGCCAGGTCTCCAGCTCGGCGGTATTCGTGAGGTTGCCGTTGTGCGCCAGCGCCAGGCCTGTGCCGTCCTTGAGCGAACGGAAGGTGGGCTGGGCGTTCTGCCAGACGGAGGCGCCCGTCGTCGAATAGCGGGTGTGCCCGATGGCCAGTTTGCCCGGGAGCGAACTCAGCGTGGCTTCGTCGAACACCTGGGAGACCAGGCCCATGTCCTTGAACACCATGATCCGGGAGCCGTTGCTGACGGCGATGCCCGCGGACTCCTGACCACGATGCTGGAGGGCGAAGAGCCCGAAGTAAGTGAGTTGGGCGACGTCCTCGTCCGGCGCCCACACCCCGAAGACGCCGCACTCGTCTTGCGGGCCACGGTCTGAGCCTGGGTCGAGAGTCAAACGTCCGTCGGGTCGCAGCACCCCCTCAGCATAGAGGCAGGGCGCCATCAAAGGCGAAGACGGCGGGGGAGGCGAAGCCGAAGCCCCGCCTCCCCCGCCGTCGGGCACGGAGAGCCCTACCCCTTGACGCCGCCGGCGGTGAGACCGGAGACGATGTACTTCTGCAGGAACATGAACAGCGTGATGATCGGGATCGCCGCGATCACCGCGCCCGAAGCGAACAGCGACCACGGCGCGTTGCGCTCGTCGGAGGCCCACACGTAGAGGCCGACGGCCAACGTGTAGTCCTCATTCCTCGGCAGCACGATGCGGGCCAAGATGAACTCGCCATAGGTGCCGACGAAGCTCAGCAGGCCCACGACGGCAAGGATCGGCGTGACCAGTCGCATGACGATGCCCCAGAAGATCTGGGCGTGCGAGGCGCCGTCGATCTTGGCGGCCTCGTCGATCTCCATCGGGATGGTGTTGAAGAAGCCGTACATGAGGAAGGTGTTCGCGCCGAGCGCGCCGCCGAGATAGACGGCGATCAGGCTGAGATGCGACCCGATGCCGAGCCCCGGGAAGACCTCGCCGAGGGTGAGCATCAGCAGGAAGATCGCGACGAAGGCGAGCATCTGCGGGAACATCTGGATGATCAGCAGCGCCGTCAGCCCGCCACGGCGTCCCCGGAACCGGAACCGGCTGAAGGCATAGGCCGCCGCAGCCGCCATCACGACCGTGCCGATGGCCGAGACGCTGCTGACGAAGAAGGAGTTCCACATCCATCGCGGGAAGTTGGTGCCGAAGAGTTCCTGGTAGTTCGCGCCCGAGATCGTGCGGAACAGCTGGTTGCTGCCGGTGAGCGTGCCGCCGGGGTTGAGCGAGGCCGACAGAACGTACAGCAACGGGATGAGGCAGAAGCCCAGCACGAACAGAATCGCGAAGACGTGCTTCCAACCGACCTCCAGCCACCACCGGCCGCCCCGAAGCCTGGGCTGGTTCTCCCCCGGGGCCATTGCGCGAGCCATCACACCATCTCCTCAAGCCGGCGGGTCTGGCGGAACCCGATCCAGGACACCAGGCCGACGACGACGAAGATCATCACCGACATCGCGCTGGCCAGGCCGTATTGTTTGGCACCCGACTCGAAGGCGATGGAGTAGACCATCGAGATCAGGATGTCGGTCTCGCCGATCAGCACCGGAGCACCGGGGAAGTTGGGCCCGCCCCCGGTCAGCATGTAGATCAGCGAGAAGTTGTTGAAGTTGAACGCGAAGCTGGAGATCAGCAGGGGTGACACCGAGACCATCAGCAGCGGGAACGTGACGTGCCAGAAGCGCTGCCACGGGTTCGCCCCGTCCATGACGCCGGCCTCGGTGAGTTCGCCGGGGATCGCCTGGAGCGAACCGGTGCATACCAGGAACATGTACGGGAACCCCAGCCACAGGTTGACCAGCAGGATCGAGAACTTGGCCAGGTTCCCGTCGCCCAGCCAGTTGATCGAGGCCCCGCCCAGGAGGGCCTGATTGATGAAGCCGAACTGCTGGTTCAGCATCCCCCTCCACACCAGCGCCGCGAGGAACGCCGGGAAGGCGTAGGGCAGGATGAACAGCGCGCGGTAGACGACGCGCCCCTTCACCCTGGGGTCGTTGTAGACCACGGCGAGGAACAGCCCCAGCGCGAAGGTGGTCAGCACGGTCAGGATCGCGAAGGCGAAGTTCCACGCCGTGATCTTCCAGAACGGTCCGGCGAGCCTCGAATCGGTGAACACCTTGGTGAAGTTCTCCGCCCCGACGAACACCCGCCAGCCCGGCGTCAGCGTCGTGCCGTCCTCGCCGACGAACAGTCCCCGTTCGGGGTCCGCGACGTAGACCCTGCCCTCGATGTCGGTGAAGGTGTCGGCGGTCTCGTCCCAGGAGAGGGTCGACTTGGCGATGTAGGCCATGGTGCCGTTGTCGGTGCGCAGCCACCCGTCCATGGGATCCTCGCTGAGGCTCACGCGCAGCCCCAGCACCTCGTTCTGGCGCTGCTGGATCTCCGCGATCGACAGGATTTCCCCGCCGGAGACCGCCGTGACCTTGTCGTCGGAGTGCTCGGCCCCGTCGTCGGTGCTGAGCGGCTGCTCCGAGGTCCCGGCGCGCACCTCGCCATCGTCGACGATGGCGAAACCCAATTCCGTGCCGGTGTCGAACACCGCCACCGGGAAGGTGGGGGTATCGGGAAGCCGCGCGTCGGCGGTGCGGAGGATCTGGGTGATCGCGTGACTCTTGGTGTCGTTGTGCCCGTCGCCGTAGTTGGTGAAGGCGACGTAGGCCGTGGAGATCATGACGTAGACCTGGAAGACGGCCAGGAACACCAGGCCGGGGAACAGGTACTTCGCGGGAATCGCCCGATCGGCGAAGTAGACGACATCCGCGAGCAGGAGCGTGACGACCAGGAAGGCCAGCATGCCCCACTGCTCTTGCGCGTACGAGGCCATGATGCCGAACACCCCGAAGGCGTTGACCAGCATCATCAGCACGAGTTTGAGATAGAAGCCCGGCTTCGAGAGGTCGCGGGCGTGGGAGGCACTACGCTTCCCGGAAGGTTTCTTCAGCACTCTTCCTCCTCTGCATAGACAGAGATGGACGGGGTGCGGCCGCTCCCAGCTTCCGCCACCCCGTCCACCCGCGACGATCAGCTGCCGAACTGACCTTCGATGTTGCTCACCATGGAGTTCCACTCGGCGACCGGATCGGTGGCCTGACCGCTCAGGATCGCGGCCTGCGCCGCGCCCCAGAAGGTCCACACCGCGGCCATCTCCGGGATGGCCGGCATCGCCTGGCCCTCCTTGCCCGCCTCGGCGAAGCCGGCGAGGATCGGGTCGTCGACCGCCGCCGCGGACTCCGCATTGGCCGGCACCCGGCCACCCAGCTCGAACAGCTTGTCCTGGACGTCCTTGCTGGTCATGTAGTCGAGGAACTGGTTGGCCAGGAGCGCATTCTCCGAACGGCTGGACAGGTAGACGCCCTGCACGCCCACGAACGGCGCGGACGGCTGCCCGCCGGCCGACGGGACCGGGAGCACCGAGATGTCCATGCCTGCGGCCTCGAAGTCGGCGACGTACCAGGGACCGGTGATGATGTAGGGCGACTTTCCGTCGAGGAAGGCCTGCTTGGCCTGGTCGGCTTCGATGTTGACCGAGACGACCCCGTCCTGGCCGAGCTTCTGCAGATAGGTGGCGAACGCCTCGCCCGCGGGACCGCCCATGCCGAGCTCGGTGGTGTACTCGCCGTTTTCGATCTTGAACACCGTGGCGCCGAAGGAGGTCTGGATCGGGTACATGTGGTAGGCGTCGCCGTTCGGGCCCTGCTGCAGCATGACCGGGAAGTCGGCGCCCTCCGTGGCCTTGCCCTGGGCGATCAGCTCGTCGAAGGTGGCCGGGGTGTCCTGCACCATGGCGTTGTTGCGCACGAGCGCGATGTTCTCGATGGCGTACGGCACGCCGTAGACCGCGCCGCCCATGGTGAAGGCCGTGACCGTGAGAGGGGTCATCGAGTCGAGCTTGTCACCCAACTCCACCGGAGCGACGACGCCGTTCTTCACGAAGTCTCCGGTCCAGTCGTGTGCGCCCACGACGAGATCCGGGCCTTCCCCGGTCGGCACCTGGGCCACGAAGTCGGTCTTGAGGTCAGCGGACGGCTTCTCGATCACGTTCAAGGTGATGCCGGTCTGCGCCTGGAAGTCCTGGGCGAGTTCCTGGAAGTCGGCCGTGCGGGTCTCGTCGACCCAGATGTTGACGGTGCCGGCATCCGCGGGCGGTGTTGCGGGCTGGGTCTCTGGAGGCGTACCGGTATCGGTGGGCGTGGGGGTGGCGCTGGGGCCGCCACCACAGGCTGCGAGGGTCAGCGACAGGCCGATCGCGGCGACGCCGAACAGGGTCTTTCGAAGGTTCACGGATCTCCTTTGATCGTCGTTGCGGCGGTAGCCCCAACCGGGCGCCGCATGCCGCCAACGATAGCAACGGGGTCCCGTAGCCCAGCCGATCGGCGGATAACGGTTCCATCACGGTTCCCTCACAACCGCCGGCCTCTCCAAAAAGGGCTTGGCTTGGGAGGACACGGTAGGATGACGCGTCAGAAGGCCCTGCCCTGCGCCACCGTCGTCAGTTTTCCATCGCAGGGCCTCCTATGGAAGGAGCCAGTGTTGGTGAGCAAGAGGGTCGTCGTCGGTTCGCGGATCGGACTGCACGCCGGTCCCGCCCAGACCATCGCCGCCGCCGCGGCCTCCTACGCGGAGCCGGTGATCCTCGCACTGGCGGACACCGAGGACAGCGTGAACGCCAGCAGCGCGCTCCTGATCATGACCCTGGGCGCGGAGTTCGGGGCGCAGGTGACCGTCACCTCGGCCAACCCGGACGCCGTCAGTGTCATCTCCTCGCTGATCGAGCAGGAACTCGACAGTCCCCGGGTTTAGGACCCACCCAGAACGAGCTCAACTGCGATCGGCGCGATCCTCTTTATCGAGTTTCTCCTCGATCGTTCGGATCAGCTCCGGGGTCATCACCGGAAGGGGCAGGGTCTCCGGTCCCTGATTCGACAGGCCCGAGGGATCGAGGATCTCCTGCACCTCGTCCTCGGTGAGCAGCCCCTTCTCCACCACCAGATCCGCGACGGTTCCCTCGCCGGACAGGGCCTCCTTCGCCAGGTTCGCGGCCTGGGCGTAGCCGATGTGCGGCGTGAGGGCGGTGACCAGCCCCACCGAGGTGGAAACCTGAGCCCCGAGCCGGTCCGTGTTGGCGGAGATACCGTCGACGCAGTTCACCCGGAGGCTGCGCACGGCGCGCCGCAGCCAGGCGGAGTTCTGCAGCAGCACATGGGCCATCACCGGTTCGAAGGCGTTGAGCTGCAACTGGCCCGCCTCCGAGGCCAGGGCGACGGTCACGTCGGAGCCGGCGATGACGAAGGCCACCTGATTGATCGCCTCCGGGATCACCGGATTCACCTTGCCGGGCATGATCGACGATCCCGCCTGACGGGCCGGCAGGTTGATCTCACCCAGCCCTGCCTGCGGGCCGGAGGACAGCAGCCGCAGGTCGTTGCTGATCTTGGACAGCTTCATGGCGGTGCGGCGCAGCTCCGAGGAGACGGTCATGAAGACGCCGGTGTCGCTGGTGGCCTCGATCAGGTCATGCGCGATGGTCAGGTCGTCGACGTCGGTGATCTCGCGGAGATGCCAGATCACCTCCTCCCGATAGCCCGGCGCCGCAGTGATGCCGGTGCCGATCGCGGTGGCGCCGAGGTTGAGTTCCAGAAGCAGCTGGCGCACCTCGCGCAGCCGGTTGATGTCGGCCTGCACCGAGTTCGCGAAACCGCGGAACTCCTGACCCAGGGTCATCGGCACCGCGTCTTGAAGCTGCGTGCGCCCGATCTTGACGATCTCGCGGAACTCGCGCCCCTTCGTCGCGAAGGAGAACTGCAGCAGGTCCAGCTCGGCGCCGAGCCGGCCCAGCGCCCAATGCAAGGCGAGCTTCAACGCACTGGGATAGGTGTCGTTGGTGGACTGGGAGCGGTTGACGTGATCGATCGGCGAGATGAAGGCGTAGGTGCCCAGGGGCCGGCCCGCCAACTCCAGCGCGCGGTTCGCGATCACCTCGTTGACGTTCATGTTCGTGCTGGTGCCGGCGCCGCCCTGGATGACGCCGACGACGAACTGGTCGCGCAACTTGCCGTCGATGATGTCCTGGCAGGCCCGGTCGATCAGGCCGGCGCGGAGATCGTCGAGCACCCCCAGCTCCCGGTTCGCGCGCGCCGCCGCCTGCTTCACCTGCGCGTAAGCGACGATCAGGTCCGGGTAGACGCTGATCTCGCGCCTGCTGATCCGGAAGTTCTCCAGCGCCCGGGCGGTGTGGATGCCCCAGTAGGCGTCGGCCGGGATCTCCATCTCGCCCAGCGCGTCGCGCTCGGTCCGCGTGGCGGTCGTCTTGCCGGTCATAGCCGGGACAGGCCGTCCAGCAGCAGGGCCTCCGCCACGGCCGCCTTCCTCAGGTCCGCGAGCTCCAGCGACTCGTCGATGCCGTGCATCCGCGACGTCGGGTCGACCACAGCGGTGACCAGCACCAGCGCCCCGGCATTGCGGGCGGCGAACTCGGCGACGATGGGGATGGAGCCGCCGCAACCGATCTGCACCGGTTCGACACCGAAGGCCTGCGCGAAGGCCTCGACCGCGACGGCGGCTCGCTCGTCGGTCATCGGGATCTCGCTGCCCGAGGCGGCCTGACCGAGCACCACCTCGACCCGCACGCCCCACTCGGCATGGCTGAGGAGGTGCCGCTCCAGCGCCAGGGCCGCGCGATGCGCGTCGTCGGCGGGAGCGAGCCGCAGGCTGACCTTCGCCCGCGCCGTCGGAGTCAGGGTGTTGGAGGCGTCACGCACGGGGGTGGCGTCGATGGCGAGCACGGTGGCGGCCGGCTTGCTCCACATCCGAGCCGCCAGGCTGCCGGTGCCGATCCACTCCACGCCGTCGAGCACCCCGGTCTCCTCGCGCAGCCGGTCCTCCGGGTACTCGACGGCGACGTCGTCGCTGCCGAGGAGGCCGCCGATCGCGACATCGCCGCGCTCGTCGTGCAGGGTGGCGAGCAGCCGGCACAGGGCCGTGAGCGCGTCGGGGACCACACCGCCGAACTGCCCGGAGTGCAGGCCTGTGGCCAGCGTGGAGACCGTGACCTCGGCGTCGACGGTGCCGCGCAGCGCGGTGGTGAGGGAGGGCTTGCCCACCTCCCAGTTCACCGAGTCCGCGATCACGAAGACGTCGGCCGACAACTCGTCGGCGAAGTTCTCGAGCAGCGCCGGCATCGAGGGCGAACCGATCTCCTCCTCCCCCTCGACGAAGACCTTCACCCCCACCGGAGGCCTGCCCGCGAAGGCGCGCAGCGCCGCCAGATGAACGGCGATGCCGCCCTTGTCGTCGGCGGTGCCGCGGCCGTAGAGGCGCCCGTCGCGCTCCGTGGCGCGGAACGGTTCTGCTGTCCAGGAGGCGCGGTCGCCGGTGGGCTGCACGTCGTAGTGCGCGTAGAGCAGCACCGTCGGCGCCCCTCCTGGCGCGGGGAAGTGCCCGTAGACGGCCGGCTTGCCGTCGGCCTCCAGGAGCCGCACCTCGGGGCAGCCCAGGGACGCCAGCAGCCGCTGCACCTCGGCGGCACCGCGCCGCACGTCGCCGTCGTGCTCGGGAAGGGAGGAGACCGTCTCGATGGCCACCAGGTCCTTCAGGTCCGCCAACACCCCGGGCATCGCGGTCTCGACCGCGCGCAACACCTCGCTCATGGCAGCCACCCTACGCCGCACCGCAGGGCGCCCCGACCCCGCCCTTCCTCGGCCGCGTGCCCGGACCGAGTAGGCGCCTGGACGGAAAAGTGCGGCCGGTGGAGGACTCCGCGGATTTCGCCCCTGCGCGTCGCCACCAGAGGCAGTTATCCGTCAGAACTCGCCGCCATGGGCATTTCCGGGGCCGAGCAGATAGATTATGGCGCGTGGTAGACACGGTCGAGCATGCGCGAAACACCCCCGAGCTGGAACAGCCCTACGGCGCCCTGGGGGTCAAGGACGACGAGTATCAGCGGATCCGCGAGATCCTCGGACGGCGCCCCACCGCCGCCGAGCTGGCGATGTACTCGGTGATGTGGTCGGAGCACTGCTCCTACAAGTCCTCCAAGGTGCATCTGAAGCGGTTCGGCGAGCTCGGACGGCAGACCCCGCGCGGCCCGCTGCTGGCCGGCATCGGCGAGCAGGCCGGCGTGGTGGACGTCGGCAACGGCATCGCGGTCACCTTCAAGATCGAATCCCACAACCACCCCTCCTACGTCGAGCCCTACCAGGGCGCGGCGACCGGCGTCGGCGGCATCGTCC
>DAOLFC010000052.1:0-23217 GCA_035326505.1 Arachnia sp. | reverse complement strand
CCGACGACGAGTGCAACGAAGCAGATGGTGTGCCAGGGCGTCGCGGAGTAGGCCACTTCCACTTCCGCAACACGCCCTAGAGCAGCGTTCCCGCCCGGTAGCCTGGTGGCCATGCAGAGCACCACTTGGGCCGTCGTCACGGGAGCCTCCTCGGGCCTAGGAGTCCACTTCGCCGAACGGCTGGCCTCGGATGGCTCCAACCTGATCCTGGTGGCGCGCAGCGTCGACAAGCTGGAGACCCTCGCCGAGCGGCTCTCTCTCGCCCATGGGGTGCGCGCCGAGGTGCGCCAGGTGGACCTGTCCGACGCCGCACAGCGCGCCGCACTCGCCGACGAACTGGCCACCCTCCAGGTCCACACCCTGATCAACAACGCCGGCTTCGGGTCGATGGGCAACTTCGACCAGCTCGACCGGGGCCGGCTGCTGTCGGAGATCGCGGTCAACGCGACTGCGCTCACCGAGCTCAGTCACGCCGTCGTGGGACGGATGCTGGCCCACGGGCGCGGCGCGATCGTCAACGTCGCCAGCACCGCGGCCTTCCAACCCATCCCGACGATGGCCGTCTACGCCGCGACCAAGTCGTATGTGCTGCGGCTCAGCCTCGCCCTCTGGGAGGAGCTGCATCCCACCGGGGTGAGGGTGCTGGCGGTGTGCCCCGGCCCCACCGAGACGGAGTTCTTCGCCACCGCGGGCAACGATCAGGCGATGCGCTGGCGGCGCACGCCGGAGCAGGTCATCGACACCACCTTCGAGGCGCTGAGTGCCCATCGCCCCTACGTGGTGGACGGCTGGAACAACAGGGCGCTGAGCCTGGCCACCCGCTTCGCCCCCACCTGGCTGACGGTGAAGCTGGCGCGCCGGATCGCCGGCGGGTAGGCGCCCCTCAATGCACCTGGATCCGCTTGTTCTCCGAATAGGTCCGTCCGGGGCGCGAGGTGTCCCCGGTGGCCGCGACCGTGATGTCGTAGTCGCCGGGAGGCAGCCCGACGGTCACGCTCCACTCGTCCCAGCCCCGTGAGTTGGCGTCGGCGTTGCGCTCCGTCGGGAGCTCGGCGACGATGCGGCCGCTGACGGTGTCGGTGACGGTGACCTGAGGACGCTCGAACCCGGGGTGTACCTCGCCGCGGACGACGACGTCGCCGGCCGTGCGCTGGGCGAGGTTCTTCGGCACGGTGATCCGCACCGGCGCGACCGGACCCAGCCCCTGCGTCGCGAAGCCCTCGGGCTGGTCGAAGGGCGCGGGCGGGGGGCCGCCGTCGGCGAGGAACCGCACCCGGAGGTCGGCGACGCCGATCAGGTTGGTGGAGGTGTAGACCACCTGGTTGATCGCCTGCATGGCGTCGTCGCCGGTCAGCGAGTCGTACGCGGCGGTCGACAGGTCCACCGTGAGGAGGGCTCCCTCGAGCTCGACGTCGAGCACCTGGCCGGGCGACCACGCCGAGCGGAAGTCGGGATCCAGCGGCGCCAAGGTGAACACCGCCTCCAGGGCGGAGCGCACCAGCTGGCCCGACGCGGGAAGGTCGCGCAGCTCGGGATACAGCAGCCCGTCGCTGCGTCCGACGTAGTAGACGGGCACCCCCAGCACCAGGGCCGGCAGCGCATGCCCTCCCGGCGAGGCGGTGGCCGCGGGGGGCTCGGGGACGGTCTCGACCGCGGGCGGGCTGAAGGCGCGCGTGCCCAGGGCGGCCGCGAACCCCAGCAGCAGCGCCACCAGCACGAGCGCGACGGCGACGCTGCCCGACAGCCGCATCCGGCTGCGGTCCGGCAACGCGGCGAGCTCCGTCTCGAAGTCGTCGGTGGGGGGTGAAGGGATGCGGCGCGCCGACGACCGCAGCGCCGCCATCACCTCCTCCGCCGTCGCCTCGAGGCTTCCCTCCCGCTCCAGCGCCTGGTGAACCGTCGCCAGCCCCATCTCCAGGCGGCGGTTGCTGCGCGGCAGCGTCATCCGCATGATGCTGGCCAGTTCAGGACCGAACCGCGCCAGGTAGTGGCTGACGATGAGGTGTTCGGACAGGTGGACGGGAAGCGCCTCGATGACCGCCAGGACCTTGTTGTGCGCGGCCTCGTCGCTGGCGGGCAGCACGACGGCACCCTCCGGCGCGCGGGCGGCGCGCGAGAGATGGACGACGCTCTCCTGGAGGAACTCGATCCGCTCGGCAGGGTCGATCACCCGGTGGCCGCGCCGGTGCAGCGCGAAGAACGCGGCATGCACGATCTCCAGCGCCTTGTCGCCGGCGCCCAGCAGCATGGCGAGCCGGAACAGCGGGGTCCTGCCCTGCTGCTCATACAGCTCCACCAGCCACTGCGTCGACTCTTCTTCCATGCGCTAGATCCCGGAGTAGGAGTGCATTCCGTCCATCAGCAGGTTGACGCCGACGAAGTTCCACCAGAAGGAGACCACGCCGATCAGCGCGATGCAGGCGGCCGGCCGTCCTCGCCAGCCGGCCGTGAGACGGGCGTGCAGGTAGGCGGCGTAGATCACCCAGGTGACGAAGGACCACGTCTCCTTGGGGTCCCAGTCCCAGAACCGGCCCCAGGCGTACTGCGCCCAGATGGCGCCGGCGGTGACGGCGAAGGTCCACAGCGGGAAGCCGAAGGCGTGCAGCCGGTAGGCGAAGAGGTCGAGCCGGGTGGACACCGGCACCCGGGCGAGGAAGCCCGTCACCTCTCCCCCGGCGGCCTCGGCCTTCGCCTCCGCGGCGTTGCGCAGCAGGTACAGCACGGAGGCGACGGCGCCGACGTTGAAGGCCGCGCCCGCGACGGTCGCCAGGACGATGTGGACGACGAACCACACCGAGTGCAGCGCGGGCACCAGCGGGGCGACGTCGACGTAGAAGACGGTGACGGCCAGGCCCATGAAGACGGTGACGATGAGGGTCACGCCCAGGCCCAGCCAGCGCATCCCGAACGCGAAGGCGCAGATCAGGTAGATCAGCACGACGAAGGCCAGCGAGGTGGTGGAGAACTCGTACATGTTGCCCCAGGGCATGCGCTCGGCCGCGATGCCGCGGAACACCACGGCGGCGACGTGCGTGACGAATGCGACCACCGTGACGGCCAGTGCGAGCCGGCCGAACAGGTCGACGGAGACCCGCGCCTTGTCCTCGGAGCCGTCCTCGGCGCGCTCCGTGCCCAGCCCGCGGGCCCTCGCCCATTCGACGCTGTGCAGCACGAAGGCGATCAGGTAGCCGTTGGTGGCCACCACCATCGCCAGGTCGGACAGTTCTGACGGCGTCATCGATTCTCCTCGCTCACGGTTCCGCGGACCGGACCTATTGTGCCTCGTGGCCGGGGGTTGCCGGGCCGCCGTTCGCCGCGGCGAGCAGGCCCGCGACCTCGGTCGCCAGGCCGCTGGCCGCATCGGTGCGATCCAGCCCTCCGACGACGATGCGGTCGCCGTCGAGACGCAGGAACAGCCGTCGCGGCCGCACGTACAGCGAGAGCATCAGGCCGCCGACGCCGATGAGCAGCGAGACCAGGGCCATCGTATTGCCGGGGGTCTGGCTGATCTGCAGCTTGATCCACCGCGAATACCCGTCGAAGGTGATCGAGCCGAGGCCGTCGGGCAGGGTCATGCCCGCGCCCGGGCGCATCATGGCGCGGAAGATCTCCTCGTTGTCGCCCAGCACCGGCTCCAGCCCGGCGGTGTTGAGCCGGTAGACCGACTCCGGCTCCCCGGTCTCCTCCCGCGGCGGCCCGAACCAGGCGTTGAGGTAGACCTCCGGGTTCAGCGCGTCGGGGAACACCGAGCGCGGGCCCTGCTCGTCGAGCACCGCCGTCGGGAAGAAGAAGATCTCGAAGGCCAGCCGCTGAGGGCGCCCGTCGTTAGCCTTCACGACGCCGATCGACGAGAAGTTCCCGTCCTGTGGCAGCGTGACGACGGGACCGGAGAAGGCCACGTCGCCATTGCCGTCGGTCACGGTGAACCGCGGCGCGTACCCGTGGCCCTGCAGGTTCACCTGGGTGCCGCCGCGGGTGAGGATGGGCTCGTTCACGGTGAGCAGGTGCCGACGGGACTCGCCGTCCTGCGTGACGGTGACGTCGGCGTCGAACACCCGGGCCGCGCCGCGCTGCACCTCCCCCGTCTCGAACTGCGCGGTGAAGGAGTGGAGCTCCAGGGAGAACGGTTCCAGGCCGTCGGTGTTGACCATGGCCCCGGTGGTGAAGTCGTCGTACTGGGTGATCACGTTCGCGAAGCCGCGGCCCTCCACCACGACGACGCTGCCCCGGAATCCCCACAGGCTACTCCAGGCCAAGCCGATCAGCACCCCGACGAGGCTGATGTGGAAGACGAGGTTGCCGAGCTCCCGCAGGTAGCCCCGCTCGGCGGAGATGCCCTCGTCGGTGCGCCGGACGCGGTAGCGCTTCGATGTCAGCCACGCCTCGGCGTTGTCCAGCGCGACACCGCCCTCCACGCGCGCGTCGGCCGCCGCGTTCTCGGGCAGGCGCTCGACGCGTTTCGGCAGGCGCGGCGGCGGCTTGCGGAAGTCGCGGGCGTACTTGCCGATCCGCGGCAGGATGCAGCCCGCCAGGGAGACGAACAGCAGCAGGTAGATGGCCGAGAACCAGGCGCTGGCGTACACGTCGTACATGCCGAGCGGCTCGAAGAGCTTGTCGAGTTGCGGATGCTCGGCCTTGTAGTCGCTCACCAGGATGGGCGAGTTGCGCGTCTGCGGCACCAGCGAGCCGGGGATCGCGGCGAGGGCCAGCAGGAACAGCAGCACCAGCGCGGTGCGCATGCTGGTGAGCTGCGCCCAGAGCCAGCGGAGGGTCTGCGGGAGGGTGAGCGCGACGGCCTCCTCGCTCCCTGAGGCTCGGCGGCTCACAGGATGGTCCCGAAGCTCGCCGCCCACTGCCGCAGCACGGAGACCCAGGAGTCCCACCACCCGGTCACCATCGCCAGGCCCACCACCATCATCGCCGCGCCGCCGACGCGCTGGATGGCGCGCTGGTGCGTCTTCAGCCAGGAGAGCCGGGGGGCCAGCGAAGTGAAGGCCGCCGCGAACGCCAGGAAGGGCAGCCCCAGCCCCAGCGCGTAGGCGAAGGCGAGCAGCCCGCCGCGCGCCGCGGAGCCTTCGTTGATGGCCAGGCTCAGCACCACCGACAGGGCCGGCCCGATGCACGGCGTCCACCCCAGCCCGAACACCACGCCCAGCAGCGGCGAGGCCCAGACCCCCAGCCGGGGGGCCGCGCCCGGGCGCCAGCCCGACGGCATGGGCAGCCAACCGGCGAACCCGGCCCCCAGCACCAGGATCAGGACACCCATCGCGACGGTGATCGCGCGCTGATGCTGCAACAGCACCGACCCCAGCCCGCCGAGCAGCGCCCCGGTGAGGACGAACACCACCGAGAACCCCAGGACGAACCCGGCCGTGCCCCCCACCAGGATCCGTTTCGGCCCCGTGCCCTCGGCGATCTGGCTGGCGCCGAGCCCGGAAGCGTAGCTCAGATAGCCCGGCAGCAGCGGCAGCACGCAGGGCGACGCGAAGCTCACCAGGCCCGCCAGCATCGCGACGGGGATCGCGAGGAGCAGCGACGAGGTGAGCGCGACGTCGGTCCAGGACTCCAGCAGGATCATCCGGCGGCCTCGATGTCGGTGATCAGCCCGATCAGGGTGTTCTTGTCGACCTCTCCCAGCACCCGCGCGGCGACCCTGCCCTCGGCGTCGATGATCAGCGTGCTGGGGATGGCCTTGGGAGGAAGCTGCCCGAAGCCGAGCAGCAGCGCGCCGTCGGGATCGAAGAGATTGGGGTAGGGCACCTCGAAGGCCCGGACGAAGGCCTCGGCCGGGGCGGGGTCGAGGTCGCGGGTGTTGATGCCGACGAACTGCGCCCGCTCCCCCAGCTCCTCGGAGGCGGCCACCAGCCCAGGCGCCTCGGCGCGACACGGCGGGCACCAGGATCCCCAGACGTTGAGCACCAGGATCTGCCCGGCGTAGTCGGCGGTGGAGAACTCCCCACCACCCAGCAGCGGCCCGGACAGCACGGGCGCCTCCTGCCGCTCGCTCACCGGAAGCACCGCGACGGTGCCGTCACCGGCCTGATAGCCGATCGCGCCTCCCCCTGCGGCGTCGTCGTCGCCGCTCCCGCACCCGGTGAGAGCCGCCACGGCGGCCAGCAGGACAGCGACCGCGCGCAGCCTCACGTCCCTACCTTGAACTTGCGGCCTCGCTTGGGGGGCAGCAGATCCGCCACCGGCTCCGCATACCGCACCGCGGTGATCAGGCCGTCGCGCACGGTGAAGGAGGTCACCGAGCACAGGGTGCATTGCCGCTTGCGCGGGTCGTGGGCGAAGCGCCGGCCTTCCGCCGCGCTCCGCGCGATCCAGATCGGCAGCTGGTGGGACACCACCAGGGCCTGCCCGCCCTCGCCCGCGGCCGTCGCGGCGTCCAGGATGGCGGCCTCCATGCGCGCGGCGATCTCCACGTACGGCTCGCCCCAGCTGGGCCGCAGCGGATTGCGCATGTGCCAGAACATCGCCGGATCGCGCAGGGCCTTGTTGCCGCTGCCGAAGATCATGCCCTCAAACCGGTTCTCGGCCTCGATCACCCGCTCGTCGGTGACGATCTCCAGGTGGGGGTGCGCGGCCGCGCTGGGGGCCATCGTCTCCCGGGCGCGCTGCAGCGGCGAGCAGCGCAGATGCGTGAGGGGCGCGTCGGCCCAGTACTGTCCCATCCGCCAGGCCATCTCGTGGCCCAGCTCCGAGAGCCCGAAGCCCTCGATCCGCCCGTACAGCACGCCGTCGGGATTGTGTACCTGGCCGTGGCGCATCACATGGACGAAACGGACATCGTCGGCGGCAGTCATGCCCCTACCGTACGACATCCCGGCAAGACCGCGCCGCCTCGACCTATCCGGCGGAAGCGGTGCGGCGCCGGCGGCGCTTGCGCTGCGACGGGCGCAGGTTGGGCAGCCCCGCCGCGATCTGGGCGGCACGGCGCTTGTCGGCGAAATCGGCCAGCGAACCGGCCAGCGACTCGAAGGTGGGGGCGGCCGCCACGACGTCCACCCGCAGCCCGTGCATCTCGCAGGCGGCCGCGGTGGCGGGGCCGATCGCCGCGACCAGCGTGGCGGAATGGGGCTTGCCGGCGATGCCGATCATGTTGCGCACCGCCGTGGCGGAGGTGAACACGGCCGCGTCGAACATGCCCGTCTTGATGTCGCTGCGCACCTCGGCCGGCGGCGGAGCGGCCCGCACCGTGCGGTAGGCGGTGATGTCCTCGACCTCCCAGCCCAACCGGCCCAGGCCCTCGATGAGGGCCTCGACGGACACGTCGGCGCTGGGCACCAGGACCCGGTTGAGCGGGTCCAGGAGCTCGTCGTAGGCGGGGAACTCGTTGGCCAGCCCGCCGACGGTGTTGTCCATGACGGGCACCAGATCCGCGACGAGCCCCAGCTTCGACAAGGCCTCCGCGGTGCCGCGCCCGACGGCGGCCAGCGACACCCCCGACAACGCCCGGGAGTCGAGGCCGTACTCGTGCAGCCGTTCCGCGATGGCGCCCACGGCGTGCGGCGAGGTGAGCACCAGCCAGAGGTAGCGCCCGTCGACGAGGCCGCGCACCGCCCGCTCCATGCCCTGCTCGGTGCGGGGAGGCTCGATTGACAAGGTGGCGACGATCTCCGACGTCGCGCCGTAGCTCGACAGGTCGTCGACCAGGTGGTCGAGGTCGTCCTTGGTGCGGGGAATGAGGAGGCGCCAGTTGAACAGCGGCTTGTTCTCGAACCACGACACCTTCGCGCGCCGCTGCGCCTCGATCTCCGGCCCGACGATGAGGAAGACCTCCTCGTCGTTGACCGCCTTCAGCTCGCGCCAGGTGCAGACCTCGCTGGTCTGCGAGGTGGTGGCCACGTTGCAGACCAGGAGGACCTGCGCGTCGGCGCCGTACCGGAGGACCGCCTGCGCGGCGACCTGCGGCAGCAGTGCCCCCGAGGCCCGCAGCACCAGCGTCTCCGCACTGGGCCACTGGTCGATGTCCGGCACCGTGCCGCTGCACTCCAGGGCGGCGAGGCTCCCGTTGGCGCGCACGGCGCCGTAGGTGAG
Source organism: Arachnia sp. (assembly GCA_035326505.1). GTDB lineage: Bacteria > Actinomycetota > Actinomycetes > Propionibacteriales > Propionibacteriaceae > Arachnia. Next base: position 15,177 of record DAOLFC010000052.1, on the reverse strand, counting down.
GGCCGCGCTCCAGCGGCTGATGCCGGGGACGACGTTGACGCGGACGCCCTCGGACTCCAGCACGGAGGCCAGGACGTTGCCCGCCGGCAGCGTGAACTCGTCGAACGGGTTGAGCCGCACCACGCCGAGCCCCTGCCGCGCGCGGCCGAGGAGCTGGTCGCGCTCGTCGCCGCCGGCGACCTCGATCACGGCATGCGGTGCGGTGTGCGCGCCCAACTCCTCCAGGTCGGTGGACCGGTCGACCACCACCACGTCGGCCTGGCGCAGCGCCCGGGCGCCCGCGAGGGTCAGCAGGGCCAGGTCGCCGGGGCCCGAACCGACGAAGGTCACGGACCCGAGCTGCAGGTCTGATGTGCTCAACTCAACTCCAGGTTGGTCGGTGGCTGCCACGAATCGTCGACGGGCGCCGGCCGACCGGACATGAGGTCGCGACGCAACGCGGCCTCGTCGACGAACCAGTAGCCGTGCAGCTCACCGTCAACGAAGACCACCGGAACGTGCGCGGTGTAGCGCGCGGCCAAAGCCTCGTCGTCATCGATGTCTATCGCGCGCCAGCCGATTCGCTGCTGCGCGCAGAGCCCCTCGATCGTGGCCTGCGCGGTCTCGCACAGGTGACAACCCGCGCGAGTGAGCAGGACCACACGAGTGGGCAGCGTCACGGAGGATGCCGGTGATGAGGTTTACTTGCCGGCGCGACGGCGCTGGATGCGAGTGCGCTTCAGCAGCTTGCGATGCTTCTTCTTGGCCATACGCTTGCGACGCTTCTTGATGACAGAACCCACAGTTCGCCTTTCGTTACCCCGGGACTCTTCCCGGGATGGGGGTTTGGTTCGACGGGGTCACGAAGACGCCCAGACGACCTATAGTAACCCGCGCGCGGCAGCGGCTACCACTCGCCGGCGCGGGGGTCTCATGTGATTACCGGGCGGCCATCTCCGCGGACCGATCGTGACAGGCCTGCACCGCCGCCAGGAAACCGGCGCGTACGCCGCGTTCGTCCAGCTCCCGCAGGGCCGCCGCCGTCGTTCCCGCCGGCGAGGTGACCATCTCGCGCAGCTGGGTGGCCGAGCGCCCCGACTCGACGAGCATCGCCCCCGAGCCGAGAACGGTCTGATTGACCAGCTGGGTGGCCTGCGGCCGGGTCAGGCCCTGATGCACGCCGGCCTCGATCATCGCCTCCGCCACATAGAACAGGTAGGCCGGACCGGAGCCCGACAGCGCGGTCAGCGCGTCGAGCTGCGACTCCTCCACGACGATGACCGCACCCACCGCCTCCATCAGCGCGACGGCCGTCGCGAGCTGAGCCTCGTCGGCTCGCGATCCCCGCACCACGCCGGCCATCCCCTTGCCCACCAGGGCGGGAGTGTTCGGCATGACGCGGACGACGGCCACGCCGTCGGGCACCCCGGACTCGAGGGCGGCGAGGGTGACCCCCGCCGCGATGGAGATCACCAGCGCACCGGCGCGCAGCCCCGCCAGCTCCTGCAGGGCGCCCGCCACATGCTGCGGCTTTACGGCGACCACCACGACGTCCGCCGAGGCCGCCACCTCCGCGGCCGTGGCCGCCCGAACCCCGTAGCGCTCGGCCAGCTCGGCCACGCGCGGCGGGTAGGCGTCGACGATCAGGATCTCCGACGGCTCCCAGCCGGCGGCGACCCAACCCGACAGCAGCGCCTCCCCCATCGCGCCGGCGCCGACGACGCCGAGCACCGCACCGGGGCGCTCTGGAGCGCTCACTTGACCAGCAATTCCGCGATCTGGATGGCGTTCAGCGCCGCGCCCTTGCGCAGGTTGTCGTTGCTCAGGAAGAGCACCAGGCCGCGCTGCCCCGGAACGGAGCGATCCTGGCGGATCCGGCCCACGAAGGTGGGGTCGGCGCCGGCGGCCTGCAGCGGGGTGGGCACGTCGGCCAGCTCGACGCCGGGGGCATCGGCCAGCACCGCGCGCGCCCGCTCGGGCGTGATGTCGTCGGAGAAACGCGCGTGGACGGACAGCGAATGCCCGCTGAACACGGGGACCCGCACGCAAGTGCCCGCCACCAGCAGCTCCGGCAGGTGCAGGATCTTGCGCGACTCGTTGCGCAGCTTCTTCTCCTCGTCGGTCTCTCCCTCGCCGTCGTCGACGAGGTTGCCGGCCAGCGGCACCACGTCGTAGGCGATGGGGGCGACGTACGGGGCGGTGCTGGCCGGGCGGAAGGCCGAACCGTCGTGCGCCAGCACCCGGGGGTCCTCGATCTCGGCCAGCTGGGTGGCCAGCGCCTCGACGCCGGCGAGCCCGGAGCCGGAGACGGCCTGGAAGGTGGTCACCTGCAACGCCTCGAGCCCCGCCTCGTCGTGCAGCGCCTTCAGCACCGGCATGGCGGCCATGGTGGTGCAGTTGGGATTGGCGATGATGCCGAGCTCCGCCTGGGCGACGTCCTCAGGATTCACCTCGGAGACGATCAAGGGCACCCGGTCGTCCATCCGCCAGGCCGACGAGTTGTCGACGACGGTGGCGCCGGCCGCCGCCACCTTCTGCGCGTACTGCTTCGAGGTCGACCCGCCCGCCGAGAACAGCGCCACGTCGAGGCCCGCGAAGTCGGCCGTCGCGATGTCCTCGACGACCACCTCCTCCTCGCCCCACGGCAGCTTCTTGCCTGCCGACCGCGCGGACGCGAAGTAACGGATCTGATCGACGGGATAGCCACGCTCGGCGAGCAGGCGACGCATCACGCCGCCCACCTGGCCGGTGGCACCAAACACTCCAACACGCATGGGCCATAGCTTAGTCACAGCCACTGTCAGCCTCGGATTCGTCCATCGCCGGCGCTCCTCGCCGGGGGTGCCCGGATCGCCGGCGCTCAGGCGGCGAGCTGCGGCACGAGCAGGAGCAGCAGCGGGTAGCCGAGGAAGGCCACCACGTCGAGGAGGGTGTGCGCGACGACCAGCGGCATCACGCGCTTGGTCTTGAGGTAGATCCAGCCGAAGACCAGCCCCATCACCAGGTTGCCGATGAAGCCGCCGAACCCCTGGTACAGGTGGTACCCGCCGCGCACCACGGCGCTGATCACCAGGATCTGCCACATCGCCCCGCCGCGCTGCGCCCAGCGGGTGAAGAGGTAGCCCACCATGACCACCTCCTCGAGGATGCCGTTCATCGCGGCCCGCAGGATCAGGATGGGCACGGTCCACCACGCGGCGGCGAGGTTGGCGGGGCTGACCTGGGTGTTGATCCCGGCGAACACCGCGAAGACGTAGAACGCGACCCCCACCACGCCGATGCCCGCGAAGATCAGGAAGCCGGCGCCCAGGTCGCGGCGCGGCCGGGTGAGATCGAAGCCCATCGCGCGGAACGGCCCGTCCTCGGGGCGGTGTACCGCCCACAGCAGATACAGAGCCAGCACCGCGGGCATCAGCGGGAAGAAGGTTCCGGCCAGTTGATAGGCCAGATCGAGCCACGGCCGGTCGGGCGTCGTCGAGCGGTTCATCGCCGTCGTCTGCTGCCGCAACGGCACCTCGTAGGTGAGTTTGTTGACGATCGACAAGACCGCATAGATCGCCGACTGCCCCAAGGAGATGCCGAGCAGCACCCACATCTCGATGCCCAGGGTGCGGCGCAGGGCGGGAGCGCTCACCGTTTGTCCCTCGCTCACCGCTTGTCCATCACGGCTTGCAGGTAGGGATAGGCGGTGCGGGGGCGGACCGCGACGCGCGTCGTCAGGTGCTCGAACCAGCCGGGCCCGAAGGGGACGTAGGTGCGCGCCCGGTAGCCGATGTCCACCAGCCGGCGCTGCTCCAGCGGACGGATGCCGTGGTACATCTGGAACTCGAAGTCGTCCGGGCCGAGGCCGCAGCGTCGCGCGAGGTCCTGGGCGATCGCCACCACCGTCGGATGGTGCGACGCGAGGCAGGCGTAGCCCCCGTTCTCCATCACCCGGCGCAGGCAGCGCACGAGCGCCTTGGTCTTGTCGTGCTCGCGCCCCACCGATTCCTCCCGCGGCACCGGATAAGCGCCGACGCAGACCCTCACCCGCGCGGCCCGCGTGGCCAGGTCGGCGCAGTCGGCCTCCGCGCGCCGGATCTCCGCGGGGAGGGTGATGCCCAGGTCGCGGTGGTCTTCGCGGACCTCCCGCCAGAGCCGCAGCGTCTCGTCGTAGCCACTGAAGCCCTGCATCTCCAGCATCACCCGGGCGCCGACCGCCTCGGCGTCGCCGCAGAACCGCCGCAGCCGAGCCCGCGCCGCGGCCCCCGAGCCCAGGCTGCGGGGCTTGACGTTGATCTCCGCGTCCTTCGCCCACCCCCCGAGGTCGCCCAGCAGCTCACCCAGCCTGTCGAGCGCCTCGGACGGTGGCTCGTCGGCGGTGGGCAGGTAGGCGAAACCGGTGAGCAGCCCGAAGCCCTGCAGCCGACGCGCCACCGCGGCGGCATCGGCGCTGCGCTCCCCGGCGACGTAGGCGTCGGCGAACTCCTCCACCGCATGAGACAGCAGGGCGGCGCGCTGCATCCGTTTGGCACCGACGACGCGCCGCACCACGCGCTCCGATGCGCTCACCGCACCCTCTCCGCCGCGCCGCGCGCGTAGACCCGCCGGGTGTTGCTCAGCGACTCGGCGAGCACCGCCTCTCGCTGATCGCGCGACTTCAGCTTCCGCGTCACGACCTCCAGCACGATGTGCCCCTGGAACCCCTTCCGCCCCAGCTCCTCGACGACCTCCCATGCCTGCTGGTTGCCTTCGCCCGGCATCAGGTGGTCGTCCTTGAACGACGGCGTGCCGTCGGTGAGGTGGATGTGGTGCAGCCGGTCGCCCCAGGCACGCACCAGATCCATCGACTGGACCCCCGCCGTAGCGGCGTGCGAGAGGTCGAGGGTGAGGTGATCGTAGTCGTAGTCGGTGGGATCGTGGTGCGGGATATAGGCCTGGAAGGACCGCCCGGCCGACCGCCAGGGGAACATGTTCTCGACCGCGAAGACCACCTCGGTCTCCTCGTTGAGCCGCCGGATCCCCTCGACGAAGGCCGCGCCGTAGGTGCGCTGCCATCGGAACGGCGGATGCACCACCACGACATCGGCGCCCAGCCTCGTCGCGGCCTCCGCGGAACGGCGCAGCTTGTCCCACGGGTCGGTGCCCCACGTCGCCTGCGAGACCAGCAGCACCGGGGCATGCACCGAGAGCACCGGCACCTGGTGATACTGACTCAGCTTTTCGATCGCATCGATGTCCTGGGAGATCGCATCCACCGCCACCATCAACTCGACGCCGTCGAATCCCAGCGACGCGGCGACCTCGAACGCACTCGCGGTGGCCTCCGGGTAGACCGCCGTGGTCGACAGACCAATCTTCGAACCTGACACACCCCCAGGTTAGAGCGTCGGCAAATCCTTGGCGGCCCGTCTCCCCCCGATTAGTCGATTTGGGGCGTCCCGAGAGACAATTGACGCATGTTCGTCGATCATCTCATCTTCGCCACGGGACCCAACGGCCTCCAGGCCGACGCTGAGAGACTGGCCGGCGTGCTGGGCACGGAGTACAAGAACGGTGGCTTCCACCCCCGTTTCGGAACCCGGAACCACATCATCCCCCTGGCCGGTCACCGCTACGTCGAGGTGGTCGAGGTGCTCGATCATCCCGCCGCCGAACAGGCGATGTTCGGCAAGGCCGTGCGCGCCCGCTCGGAGCTGGGCGGCGGCTGGATGGGCTGGGTCATCGGCGTCGACGACATCGCCCCCTACGAGAAGCGCCTGGGCCGTCCGTCGGTGCCCGGCACCCGCCAGTTCCCCGACGGTCGTCGCCTCGACTGGGTCCAGATCGGCATCAAGGGCCTCATGGCCGATCCCCAGCTGCCGTACTTCCTGCAGTGGAAGTCCGACGCCTCGCTGCTGCCCGCCGCCCTCCCGGGCACGGTGGAGTTGAAGGAGATCGAGATCAGCGGCTCCGCCGAGCGCCTCTCCGAATGGCTCGCCCAGCCCGTCGGCGACTCCATCGACGGCGTCGCCCTGAAGCTGGTCTCCCCCAACGGTCAGCCCGGCATCAACAACGTGACCTTCGACACCCCCAGGGGCATCGTCACCATCTGATCGGGAGCGACGAACCCCCGTAGTGCCCTCCTCAGGGACCACCCTTCGAGACGATGCCCGCTGCTTCACCTCGCTACCCCCACACGACGCCGATCGCTGACGGACAGGCGCACGTCGCGAGGATGCGGATCAGCAGCCGGTCAGCGGCGGGGAGGCCAGCGCCGTGCCATATCTGCCGAAATACTGCACGGCATACCACAGGCCATTGCCGGCCACCGCTCGTCCTAGACCGACGTTGTCGTTGGTGCTCATGATGTGTGCGCGATTCGGTGGACTGTCGAGCCACACGCTCAGATGGACCGTTGCGGAATCCAAGAAATGGTACAAAATGTTCTGGCCGTACAACGTCCAGCCCGGAGGGATCTCCGTGGCCATGTCGAGATTGTGGCTGAAGTCGCCCGTCGCTGCCATGTGCTCGGCCCAGTTCTGCGCCGCGTCGCTCAGCGCCGACGACAGATTCATCGGAGGAAGGCTTTCCCCGGCGCGCGCGTTGTTCACCCCGGCGAGCAGGTCCTGACGCCAAGCCCTCAGATCGTTCACCGGGACCAGCGCGACCTGGCCCGCAAGCACCCCGCTGCCCGTCACGGTGACCGTGCCGTTGCCCGCTTGGGTCGCGGTGAACTCAGGCAGGACGACGCTTCCTCCGGTGACGACGAAGGGTCGAGGATTGACTCCGCCATCGCTCCATTCGAGCCCGCCCGAGAGCAGAACCGTCACCTGACCACCGTCCGGGAAGGCGTCGCCGTCTTCCCCCACGAGTCCGACGCTCGCACCGTCCCACGACCTGCAGGTCGACATGTTCCCGGGAAGACCCGCGAACACCGCCCTGAAGCCGGTCGTGACGGTCGCCGCCGCAAGCGGTGCCCCCACCGACGCCGCGATGACGGGAACAGACCAGGCCGTTCCCTTCACCAGAACACGGCGACTCACCCGGGAAGCAGGAGAACTGGCCCTGCTCTCCGCAATATCATTCGAGAAAGATGTACCCACGACTTCTTCTCCCCATCATCACCAGAAACCTCAGTAGCGCCTTCTTCTACCGCTGAAAACTGTAACATCCGTCCCCTTGCGGGAATCGCGTCGCCGCTGCCCGCGTACCGCTCCTACTCGGTTCTGCCCACGCACAGCTCCCGTCGGATGGTCACCCGGACCGCGATTGTCGGTGGGGGCACGTACCCTCGTGATCGTGGCGAAAAAGCAGGACTCGTATCAATGCACCGAATGCGGCTGGACCAGCACGCGCTGGGTAGGACGGTGCGGTGAGTGCCACGCGTGGGGCAGCGTCGTGGAGCGCGGCGCACCCAAGCTCGCGGCGGTCGCGGCCATCGCCCCTTCGGTGGACGCGATGCCCATCACGCAGGTGCCGGCGGAGTCCGCCCAGCGGCAGCGCACGAACATCGCCGAACTCGACCGGGTGCTCGGCGACGGCCTGGTCCCCGGGGCGGTGATCCTGCTCGCGGGCGAGCCCGGGGTCGGCAAGTCGACATTGCTGCTCGACGTCGCCGCGAAGTGGGCGTCCAGCGAACGCCGGACGCTGTACGTCTCGGGCGAGGAGTCGGCCTCCCAGGTGCGGCTGCGCGCGGAGCGCACCAAGGCCATGACGCCGTCGCTCTACCTGGCGGCGGAGACGGATCTGGGCACGGTGCTGGGGCACGTCGAGAAGCTGAAGCCGACGCTGCTCGTCGTCGACTCGGTGCAGACCATCGGCACCTCCGAAGCGGAAGGCGCCCCCGGCGGCACCACGCAGGTGCGCGAGGTCACCGCCGCGCTCGCGCGCATGGCCAAGGCCCGGCACCTGCCGGTGATCATCGTCGGCCATGTCACCAAGGACGGGGCCATCGCCGGGCCGCGCACCATGGAGCACCTCGTGGACGTGGTGCTCACCTTCGAGGGCGACCGGCATTCGGGCTTCCGCATGGTGCGGGCGACGAAGAACCGCTTCGGCCCGGCCGACGAGGTGGGCTGCTTCGAGATGAGCGAGCACGGCATCGTCGAGGTGCCGGATCCGTCGGGCCTCTTCCTCAGCAGCCGCCCGGAGCCCACGCCGGGCACCTGCGTCACCGTGACGCTGGAGGGCCGGCGCCCCCTGCTGGCCGAAGTGCAGGCGCTTGTGGCCAACGCGCCCAACCCCAACCATCCCCGGAGGGCGACGCACGGGCTGGAGTCGTCGCGGATCTCGATGATCCTGGCCGTGCTGGAGCGCAAGGCCAACTTCCAGCTGGCCATCAAAGACGTCTACGTCTCGACGGTGGGCGGCGCACGGCTCGTCGACCCCTCCGCCGACCTCGCCGCAGCCCTGGCCATCGCCTCGGCGTTCTCAGATCGCACCTTCTCCCGGCGCACCCTCGCACTGGGCGAGGTGGGGCTGGCGGGCGACCTGCGCCGGGTGCCGGGGGTGGAGCGACGGCTGGCGGAGGCGGCCCGGCTGGGCTTCGAGCTGGCGCTGATCCCCGCAGGCTCGCGGGACGTCACCGTGAAGGTCCCGCGGCTCGGCGGGATGCGGGTGTTGGAGGTGGGAACCCTCGGCGACGCGCTGGCGGCTCTCGTCACTCCCCTGTAGCGCGTCGCCTCCCCAGCCGGGATTCGTGAACGTCAGAGCACTAGCAACCTAGTCCTACTAGGGAGCACTAGCAGCCTGTCCTACTAGACTGACGCAGAACCGATCGCTCGTACTTCCGCGGGGAGGTGACCGTGCCGAGACACACCGTGCGTCGCTACTTGAAGCTGCTCGCGCCGGGCACTCCGTTGCGCGCGGGCCTCGATCGCATCCTGCACGGCGGCACCGGGGCCCTGGTGGTGCTGGGCAACAACCCCCAGGTTCAGGCGGTGAGCAGCGGCGGTTTCCGGCTGGACGTCGATTTCACGGAGCAGGCGCTGCGCGAGCTCGCGAAGATGGACGGCGCGATCGTGCTCAGCAACGATCTGCAGCACATCGTCGCAGCGGGGGTGCAGCTCGTGCCCCACCGCGACCTGGTCACCGCCGAGACGGGCACCCGGCATCGTTCCGCGGACCTGACGGCCCAGGCCGCCGGGGTTCCGGTGGTCACGGTCTCCGCGTCGATGAGCGTGATCTCGCTGTTCATGGACGGCCGGCGTCATCTGGTGGAGACGGTCGCCCAGGTGATCAGCCGCGCCAACCAGACCCTCGCCACCCTGTCGCGCTTCGTGACCCGGCTCAACGAGCTGCAGGCCCAGTTCAACGTGCTCGAAGTGGCGGAGCAGGTGACGCTGCGCGACCTGGTGCAGCTGATCCACAGGCTGGAGATGACCCGGCGCCTGTCCTCGGAGATGCTCTTCCACGCCGACGTGCTGGGTGTCGAGGGGCGCCTGGTGGCGATGCAGCATGCGGAACTGGCGCAGAACTTCGACGGTCTGGCCGACCTGCTCACCGCCGACTACGCCCACAACGTCCCCGATCCGGTGGAATTCCGGCTCGATCACCTGCACAACTTCAGCTCGGAGGAACTGCTCAGTTCTCAGCTGGTCGCCTCGCGTCTCGGCTTCGGCGGCAACCCCAACCTGGAGGCCCAGATCACGACGAAGGGGCAGCGGTTGCTGCTGAAGGTGGGGCACCTTCCCTCCTCGCTGGCCCTCCGGCTCACCGAGCATTTCACGCTGCAGGAGCTCTTCGGCGCCTCGTCGTCGCAGCTGATGGAGCTGGACGGCATCGGCCCGCAGCGCGCGCGCCTGGTGCGCGACGCCATGCTGCGCATCTCAGACGCCGCGTACTCCCGGCCCGAGCACCTCTGACGGCCGCGTCTTCGACCGAGCAGAAGGAGTGGTCACTTTCTGTTGGTAGTCCCACAGAAAGTGACCATTGCCTCCGTGGTGCCAGGTACCTGCGATGGCACTTCCCGGCCCGACGCGCTAGCCTGAGGCCCATCACAGGGGAGCGCCACACGGGCGCTGAGAGTGCGGAACCGCCGCAGACCCTCCACCTGATCCGGTTCGTCCCGGCGTAGGGAGTGAGAGTTCCTCCTCGGCTCAGCCGACCCCGCTAGAGAGGAGCACGATCCTTGTCACACCTCGCATACTCTGCCCACAAGCTCCCTGCCCATAAGCGCTCTGCCCACAAGCGCTCTGCCCTGAAATACTCCGCCCTCGCGACGGTCGCCGTCGTGGCGCTCGCGGCCTGTTCCGGGCCGACCCCCGCCCCGTCGGGCTCCCCCACCGGCGACGGCACCCCCAGCCCGTCGGCGCCCGGCGAGCTGACCGTCGTCACGCACGAGTCCTTCGCACTGCCCGAGGAGCTCCTGGCCCGGTTCGCGGACCAGACCGGCCTGGAGGTGACCTACATCACCCCCGGCGAGGGAACCAGCCTGGTCAACCAGCTGATCCTCACCAAGGACTCGCCCCTCGGGGACGTGGTCTACGGCATCGACAACGGCTTCGCGGCCCGCGCCGTCGACGAGGGCGTGCTGACGCCCTGGACCTCGCCCGACAGCACGGTCGAGAGCGCCTTCGAGGGCCTCACCCCGATCAACCGGGGCGACGTGTGCGTCAACGCCGACCTCACCTGGTTCGACGAGAAGGGCCTCGCGCTGCCCGAGACCTTCGAGGACCTGACCGACGAGGCCTACCGCGACCTCCTCGTGGTGCCGAACCCGGCGACGTCCTCCCCCGGCATGGCGATGCTGGCCGCCACCGTCGGCACCTTCGGCGAGGACGGCTGGCTGGACTACTGGCAGCGGCTCTCCGACAACGGCATGCGCATCGCGGCCGGCTGGACCGAGGCCTACTACACCGACTTCTCCGGCGGCGAGTCGGAGGGCGACCGCCCGCTGGTGCTGTCCTACTCGACGTCGCCGGCGTTCACGGTGGTCGGCGACGAGTCCACGACGACCGCCCTGCTCGGCACCTGCTTCCGCCAGACCGAGTACGCCGGCGTGCTGGCCGGGGCGGCGAACGAGGCGGGGGCGCAGGCCTTCGTCGACTTCCTGCTCACCGAGGAGGTGCAAGCGGCCATTCCCGAGTCGATGTACATGTATCCCATCGACGAGTCGGTCGCGCTGCCGCCGGAGTGGGAGGCCTTCGCGCCGCTGTCCGACAACCCCGTCGAGGTCGACCCGGCCCTGATCGCCGCCGAGCGCGATCAGTGGATCCGCGATTTCTCGGAACAGATCCGGTGAACAAGGCCCTGGCGAGGGGCGCCGTGTGGGTGGCGGTCGGGCTGATTCCCGCCGCCTTCCTCGCGGTGTTCTTCGCCTGGCCCGCCGCGACGCTGGTGCTGCGCGGCTTCCATGACGGCGACTCCTGGACCCTGGATGGCTTCCGTCAGGTGATGGGCTCGCGCCGCACCTGGCGCGCCGTCGGTTTCACCCTGTTCAGCGCCACTGCGGCGACGCTGCTCACCCTCCTGCTCGGCCTCCCCGGTGCCTATCTGCTGTATCGCACCCGGTTCCCCGGACAGGCGGCGCTGCGCGCGATCGTCTCGGTGCCGTTCGTGCTGCCGACGGTGGTGGTGGGCGTCGCCTTCGCGTCGCTGTTCCGCGCCCTCGACGACCCGCTGGCGTCGATCCTGCTGGCCATGGCCTTCTTCAACTACTCGGTGGTGGTGCGCACCGTCGGCTCGATGTGGGCGCGGCTGGACCCCCGGCTCGCCCAGGCGGCGGCCGCCCTCGGCTCCTCGCCCGGGCGGGTGTTCGCGACGGTGACCCTCCCCGTGCTCGCGCCGGCCGTGGCCTCCGCGGGCGCGCTGGTATTCCTCTTCTGCTCCGCCTCCTACGGCCTGGTAATGGTGCTCGGCCGGAACCGCTACACCACCGTGGAGACGGAGATCTGGTTCCACACCACGCAGCTGCTCGACCTGCCGGGCGCGGCGGCGCTGTCGATCGTCCAGCTCGTCGTGGTGACGCTGAGCCTGTGGGCCACCACCGCCCTCACCCGCCGCACGGCGCTCGCCCTCCAGGAAGAGGCCGTCGTGGCCTTCGCCTGGCGCCGCGACTGGCCCTCGGCCCTCGTCACCGGCGGGGTGATCGTCGGCCTGGTGGGGGCGCCGCTCGCCGGCCTGGTGCAACGGTCGCTGACCGTCGGCGGCCCGGGACTGCACAATTACGCCGGTCTCGGCGCGGAGGGGGTGTGGCGAGCCCTAGGCACGAGCGTCACGACGGCGCTGGCCGCCACCGCGATCGCGCTCACCCTGGGCGTCCTGGTGACGCTCATCGCTTCGCGACGCCCGGCCCGCCCCGGCGGCCGGCGGGCGCTGGGCATCGTCGAGGCCGCCTTCCTGCTGCCGCTCGGGGTCTCCGCGGTCACCGTCGGCTTCGGCTACCTCATCACCTTGAACCGGCCACCCCTGGACCTCCGGTCCTCGATCCTGCTGATCCCCCTGGCGCAGTCGCTGGTGGCGCTGCCGCTGGTGGTGCGCACGCTGCTGCCCCCGCTGCGCGCCCTGGATGTGCGCCAACTGGAGGCCGCGCGCGCCCTGGGCTCCGGATCCTGGCAGGTGCTGAGCCGGATCGAGTTCCCCCATCTGGCCCGGGGCCTGGGTCTGGCGGCCGGCTTCGCCCTGGCCACGTCGCTCGGCGAGTTCGGCGCGACGAGCTTCCTCGCACGGCCGGACAACCCCACGCTGCCCGTGCTGATCTTCCGCCTCACCGGCCGGCCGGGATGGGACAACCACGGCATGGCGCTGGCGGCCTCCGTCGTGCTGGCAGTATTGACCGCGTCGACCATGGCCGTCGCCGAACGGTTTCGGCCGAGAGGAGCGAGCGCGCTATGAGTGGCATCCGGGTATCCGAGGCCGTGGTCCGCTACGGCGACGTCACCGCCGTCGACCGGGTCAGCTTCGACGTGTCCCCCGGCGAGGTGCTGGTGCTGCTGGGTGCGTCGGGCTCGGGAAAGTCATCGATCCTGCGCGCGGTGGCCGGGCTGGAGCCCCTGGCCGGCGGCGCCGTCTCCTGGGGCGACGAGGACCTGAGGACGGTGCCCGTACACAAGCGGGGTTTCGGCCTGGTCTTCCAGGACGGCCAGCTCTTCCCCACCATGAGCGTGGGGAAGAACGTCGCCTACGGCCTCGGGAAGGCCCCGAAGAGGGAGCAGCGCCGCCGCGTCGCCGAGCTGCTGGAGCTGGTCGGCCTGCCGGGCTACGAGGACCGCAAGATCACCGAGCTGTCGGGCGGGCAGGCGCAGCGGATCGCCCTCGCCCGCTCCCTGGCGCCCGCGCCCCGCGCGCTGCTCTTCGACGAACCTCTCTCGGCGCTGGACACCGGCCTGCGGCGCCGGCTCTCCGCCGACCTGAAGCGCATCCTGACCGAGACCCGGACCACCGCCCTCTACGTCACCCACGACCAGGAGGAGGCGTTCGCCGTCGCGGACGAGATCGCCGTGCTCGACGAGGGTCGCATGCTCCAGCTCGACACGCCGGAGCGCCTGTGGCGCCGGCCGCACTCGACGCGGGTGGCCGAGTTCCTGGGCTACCGCACCTTCGTCGCCGCCGAGACCGCCGCCGCCCTCGGCTGGAAGGGGCCGGTCGCCGACGGCGAGGTGATCGGGCTGGGCACGTTCAGCCTCCAGCTCGCCGACGACGGCGCGTCCGCCGAGGTGCTCGACGTCGGCGGCTACACCAAGGACGGCGTCAGCGTCGAGGTGCGGCTGCCCGACGGTCAGCGGGCGCTGCTACTCGCCCCCGAGCCTCCCGACGCCGCGACCGTCCGGGTCCGCCTGGTGAGCGCCGCCGTCACCCGCGCGTCACAGGACATCCCGAGCCGGTGACCAGCCGACTCCGCAGCCCATACCAGCGCGCCGCCGCGCAACGGCTCGTTGACGAGCGCAACGGACACCGATGACCAGCCGGCTCCGCGAGCTGTACCAGCGCTGCTTGGCTCCCGTGGTGGTGCTGCTGGCGCGGTGGGGGGTCTCCCCCACGGCCGTCACGGTCGCGGGCACGGTGGCGACCGTCGCGGCGGCACTGTGGTTTCTCCCTCGCGGGCAGGCGGTGCTCGGCACCGTCGTGGTGCTGGTCTGCCTGCTGGGCGACGGCCTCGACGGGCAGCTCGCCCGGTTCAGCGGGCGCGAGTCCCGCCTGGGTGCCTTCCTCGACTCCACCCTGGACCGGATGGCGGACGCCGCGATCCTCGTCGGCATCGGATGGTGGCGACTGGTCGAGGGCGACGCTCTGGGGCTGGGGCTGTCGCTCGCCGTCCTGGTGATGGGCTTCCTCGTCTCCTACGCCCGGGCCCGCGCCGAGGCCGAGGGCTGGGACGCCTCCGTGGGCCTGTTCGAGCGCGCCGACCGGCTGCTGCTCAGCCTGGCCGGCGTCCTCGCCGTCGGCCTCGGAGCACCCGAGTGGGCGCTCTGGCTGGCCCTGGGCGTGGTCGCGCTGGGCAGCGCCGTCACCGTCGGCCAGCGGATCGCCGCCGCGGCCCGCGCCGCCCCTGACGCTCCTTGAGGAGCGTCAGGGGGAGGAGCGTCAGGCGACTACGAGGCGGACTCTCCGCCCAGGGTCAGCGCCTCGAGGCCGGCCGCCGAGACTCCGGTGAAGGAGAACGGCAGGTCCGAGCCCGCAGGCGCCACGTCCACCTGGACGATCTGGCCGGTGGTGAGCTCGCCGAAGAGGATCTTCTCCGCCAGGATGTCCTCGATGTCGCGCTGGATGGCGCGACGCAGCGGACGCGCGCCCAGCACCGGATCGTAACCGCGCTTGGCGATCAGCGACTTGGCGGCGGCCGTCAGCTCGATGCCCATGTCCTTGTCCTTCAGGCGCTCCTCGATCTGGGAGACCATCAGGTCGACGATCCGCTCGATGTCGGCCTGGGTGAGCTGGTGGAACACCACGACCTCGTCGACACGGTTCAGGAACTCGGGGCGGAAGTGCTGCTTCAGCTCGTCCGACACCTTGGCCTTCATCTTCTCGTAGGACGTCACCTCGTCGCCGGCGCGGGAGAAGCCCAGCGAGGCGCCCTTCGAGATATCGCGCGACCCCAGGTTGGTGGTCATCACGATGACGGTGTTCTTGAAGTCGACGACGCGACCCTGGGCATCCGTCAGGCGACCTTCGTCGAGGATCTGGAGCAGCGAGTTGAAGATGTCCGGATGGGCCTTCTCGATCTCGTCGAAGAGCACCACCGAGAACGGCTTGCGGCGCACCTTCTCGGTGAGCTGGCCGCCCTCCTCGTAGCCGACG
>DAOLFC010000051.1:0-23437 GCA_035326505.1 Arachnia sp. | reverse complement strand
GCGAGTGTGTCGGTTTCTGGGCGGGATGGATGACAAGGCGGAGGTTCGCCCTCGTAGTTGGGCTCCGTGGGCGCGACCGACAACGCGGTCAGGCGCCCGATCCTTCGAAGCGACACGCCGCGATAATTTACTGGAGGGCCCATAGGTTGGGACGGAAGGCAGAGGCGAGGGGAGACGGAGCGGGATGTCGGTAGGAGGCCGCGGTGGCGGCGGGCGGTTACTCGGAAGGATGAGCGCGGATCCGGAGATCACGCACCACAAGCTCAACCGCGGCACGCTGCTGCGCGTGCTGTCCTACGCCACGCCGTTCCGGGGGCTGCTGCTGGTGTTCCTCCTTGTGGTGATCGTCGCCAGCACCCTGTCGGTGGCTCCGTTGCTGCTCTTTCAGAGGATCATCGACGACGGTGTGCTCGCCGGTGACGTCGGGTTGATCGTGACGCTGTCGCTGGCGGTCGCGGGGATGGCGGTGGTCAACGCCGGGCTGGGGATCCTCGAGCGGTGGTGCGCGGCGCGGGTGGGCGAGGGCCTGATCCTGCGGCTGCGCACCGAGATCTACGACCACGTCCAGCGGATGCCCTTGGCGTTCTTCAGCCGTTCCCACACGGGCAAGCTGGTGTCGCGGTTGCAGTCCGACGTGACAGGCGCGCAGCAGGCGTTCACCTCGACGCTGTCGTCGGTGGTCAGCAACGGCACCACCGTGGCGCTGGTGCTCGGCTCCATGCTGCTGCTGTCCTGGCCGCTGACGCTCGCGGCGCTGGTGCTGCTGCCGTTGTTCATGGTGCCGGCGCGGATCGTCGGCTCTCGGCTGGCGGGGCTCACGAAGGACCGGATGCAGTCCAACGCGGAGATGTCCGCGACGATGACCGAGCGGTTCTCCGTCTCGGGCGCCCTGCTGGTGAAGCTGTTCGGGACGCCCGAGGAGGAGCTGGCGCGCTTCTCCGCGCAGGCCCGCGAGGTGGCCGACAGCGGTGTGAGGATCGTCATGACCGGCCGGGTCTACATGACCGCGATGACCCTCGTGGGTGCGCTTGCCACCGCTCTGTTCTACGGGGTCGGCGGCGTGGCGGCGGTGCGGGAACAGCTCACCGTCGGCACGCTCACCGCGCTGGTCGCGCTGCTCGCCCGGTTGTACGGGCCGCTCATGCAGCTGGTGTCGCTGCGGGTCGACGTCATGACGGCGATGGTCAGCTTCGAGCGGGTCTTCGAGGTCCTCGACCTCCCCCACTTGATCAAGGACGCGCCGGGCGCGCGCGACGTCGCCGGCCCCGCCACCGTCGACTTCCGCGACGTGCGGTTCACCTATCCGCCGGCCTCGGCGGTGTCGTTAGCGTCGCTGGGGCCGGGCAGCGTCACGCGGGAGTCGGCGTCGGAGCCCGTGCTGAAGGGCATCAGCTTCCGGGCGGAGGCGGGGCAGACCCTCGCGCTCGTCGGGGCGTCGGGCGCGGGCAAGACCACCATCACGCACCTCATCGCCCGAATCTACGACGCCGATTCCGGCTCCGTGCGGATCGCCGGCACCGACGTGCGCGACGCAACGCTGGCCTCCCTGCGCGACATGGTGGGCTACGTCACCCAGGACGCCCACCTGTTCCACGACACCATCGCCGCCAATCTGCGCTACGCCCGGCCCGGGGCCACCGACGAGGAGCTGTGGGCCGCGCTGGAGGCCGGGCAGGTGGCCGAGGTGGTGCGCCGCTTGCCCGACGGGCTGGACACCGTCGTCGGCGACCGCGGCTACCGGCTCAGCGGAGGGGAGCGCCAGCGCGTGGCCATCGCCCGGCTGCTCCTCAAGGCGACGCCCATCCTGGTGCTCGACGAGGCCACGGCCCACTTGGATTCGGAGTCGGAGGCGCTGGTGCAGCGCGCCCTGGACGCCGCGGCGGAGGGTCGCACGGTCATCGTGATCGCGCACCGCCTCTCGACGGTGCGCCGCGCCGATCAGATCCTGGTGCTGGAGGCGGGCCGGATCGTCGAGCGCGGCACCCACGCGGAGCTTCTCGCGCGCGGCGGCGCGTACGCCAAGCTGTACGCCACGCAGTTCGCGGAGTAAGGGCGCGTCCAGAAATCAGTGCGTGTGTGTCGGTTTCTGGGCGGGATGGGTGACAAGGCGGAGGTCCGCCGGTGTAGTGGGGCTCCCACGACGCGGTCAGGCGCCCGATCCTTCGAAGCGACACGCAGCAACAATCTCTGGACGGGCCCTCAGGGCGGACGCGGCGGGTGGGGGGAGACCGCCGCCGGTACCGCTCTGGGCTTGGCCGCGCCGGGCCACTACGCTGAGGCAATGGAAAAACTGGGCGAGGTGGCGGAGGCGAAGACGCGGCCGCTGGCGTGGGGGTTTCCGTCGATCGTCCGGCTCGTGACCCTGGGCGGGCTGCTGTCGCTGATCGCCCAGTTCTACCTCGCCTACAAGGACCCCGACTCGGTGTCCTCGTTCCCGGCGCTCTTCCCGCAGCTCGTGGTCCTGCTGGTGCTCGTCGTGATCTCCGGCGTCTGGGGGAGGGGCTGGGTGCTGCGGGGATTGGTGATGATCGCGGCGGTGCTGCTCGCCGCGATCCTGCTGTTCTTCTCCTACACGGTGCTCGGGTTCACCGCCGCCAGGCCGGCGCAGCTGTGTACCTGGATCTTCGACGATCTGCCGGAGGAGCGCCGAGCCGAGCTCTCTCTCCCGGCCGACACCTGGATGCAGCCCGCGGTGGAGTTCTCCTGGCCCGGCGACGTCACCTGCATCTGGCCGGCGGAGGAGGTTCCGGAAGAGCCCCCGCCGACAGAGCCCCCTGCGGAGGACTCGCCCTCGCCGTCGCCCAGCGCCGAGCCACCGGGGGACCCCAGTGCCGAGCCGTCGGGGGAGGAGACGCCCGGGGACGAACCGCCGGTCGACGAGCCCCCGGCGGAGGATCCGCCCTACGAGGGCGCGACGTACACCCAGCCCGTCCTCACCCTCGCCCGCCACTTCGGAAGCCTGTGGCGGTGGCAGTCGTGACACGTTCCTAGGAACCGGCCGCCCCGTCGAGCACGGTCCCTTCGAGCACGGCCTCTTCGAGCACAGTGCGTGACCCGCTGAGACCCAGCCGGGTCGCCCCGGCCTCGACCATCGCTGCGGCCGTCGCGAAGTCCCGGATGCCGCCCGAGGCCTTGACACCCAGCCGGCCGCCGACGGTCTCCGCCATCAGCCGCACCGCATGCACCGAGGCGCCGCCGGCCGGATGGAAGCCGGTGGAGGTCTTCACGAAGTCGGCTCCCGCGGCCTCTGCCGCGCGGCAGGCCTCGACGATCTCCTCGTCGGTGAGCGCCGCCGACTCGACGATCACCTTCAGCAGCCCCGTCGTCGCGGCCCGCACCGTCGCGATCTCGGCCTCCACGAGATCCGGCCTGCCCTGCTTCAGCAGGCCGATGTCGATCACCATGTCCACCTCGTCGGCGCCGAGCCGGGAGGACTCGGCCGCCTCCGCGGCCTTCACCGCCGGGGTGTGGTTGCCCGACGGGAAGCCGCAAACGGTGGCGATCTTCAGGGCGCCCAGATCGTCGGTGAGCGGCAGCATCGACGGTGACACGCACACCGAGTAGGTGCCCAGTTCCCTGGCCTCGGCGACCAGCGCCGAGACCTCCGCGGGGGTGGCGTCGGTGCGCAGCAGCGTGTGATCGATCATGCGCGCGAGGTCGGCGCGGGAGAGGGACATCGGGCCTCCTTGAGAGTCGGGACCAGCCAACCAAGCGCAGACGTGAGGGTCAAGGGCGTCGTGGGCCGCGTCGTTGGAGAGTTCCCACAAAAGGCGGGCGGTCACGTGGTGCGCGTCGTAAAAGGAGAACCTACGGTTGCGTAAGCTACGCTGGCGTAGGTTGGCAATGAACCGGCGGGAAGGAAAGACCGGATGCGGGGTCAAAGCGACGACATGGTGCAACTGCTCACCCCTGAGGGGGAGCGCGTCACCCATGGCGAGTTCGAGTTCACCGGCACCACCGAGGACCTGATCGCCTATCACCGCGACATGGTGCTCGGACGGCGCTTCGACGTCGAAGCCACCGCGCTCCAGCGGCACGGCGAGTTGGGGCTGTGGCCGCCGCAGATCGGGCAGGAGGCGGCCCAGGTGGGCGCCGCCTACGCCGTCCACGACAACGACATGGTCTTCCCCAGCTACCGCGAGCACACCCTCGCCATGATCCTCGGCTTCCCCATGAAGCAGATCCTGGCGCTGTTCCGCGGCTGCGATCACGGCGACTGGGAGATGCTGGACAAGTTCCGCAACTATCAGATCGTGATCGGCTGCCAGACCATCAACGCCGTCGGCTACGCCATGGGGCTGCAATTCGACGGCATGGTGGGCAACGACGATCCCGCAAACAACGCCGCCACCCTGGTCTTCCACGGCGACGGCGCCTCCTCGCAGGGCGACGTGAACGAGGCCTACGTCTTCGCCGCGTCCTACAACGCGCCGGTGGTGTTCTTCTGCCAGAACAACCAGTGGGCGATCTCGGAGCCCATCGCCCTGCAATCGCGGATCCCGCTCTACCAGCGCGCGTGGGGGTTCGGCTTCCACGGCGTGCAGGTGGACGGCAACGACGTGCTGGCCGTGAAGGCCGTCACCGACTGGGCCATGGAGCGCGCCAGGAACGGCGAGGGCCCTACCTTCATCGAGGCCTTCACCTACCGGATGGGCGCCCACACCACCTCCGACGACCCGACGAAGTACCGCGGCTCCTCGGAGGAGGAGATGTGGCGCGGCCGCGACCCGATCAACCGGCTGGAGAAGCACCTCCGCGCCCAGGGCGCCATCGACGACGCCCACTTGGCCGGCCTGGAGGAGGCCGCCGAAGACCTGGGCGCGGAGATGCGCGCCGCCATCAAGACGCTCAAGGACAAGACCATGGACGAGCTCTTCGCGGCCGTCTACGCCGAGCCCACCGTCGCGCTGGAGGCCCAGCGTCGCGAATACGCCAACTATGTCGCCGGTTTCGGGGAGGACGAGCAGTGAGCGAGACCCTGACCATGGCCAAGGCCCTCAACCGGGGCCTGCGCCGCGCACTGCAGGCAGATCCCAAGGTGCTGCTGATGGGCGAGGACATCGGCAAGCTGGGCGGCGTGTTCCGGATCACCGAGAACCTGCAGGCCGAGTTCGGCGAGAACCGCGTGATCGACTCCCCTCTGGCCGAGTCGGGCATCGTCGGCACCGCCGTCGGCCTCGCGATGCGCGGCTATCGGCCCGTGCTGGAGATCCAGTTCGACGGCTTCGTCTACCCGGCGTTCTCGCAGATCGTCACCCAGGTGGCCAAGATGCACGCCCGCACGGGCGGACGCACGCCCATGCCGATGGTGATCCGCATCCCGTTCGGCGGCGGCATCGGGGCGATCGAGCACCACTCCGAGTCGCCCGAGAGCTACTTCGCCCACACCGCCGGCTTGAAGGTGGTGGCCTGCTCCAACCCCAACGACGCCTTCTGGATGATCCAGCAGGCCATCCAGTCCGACGACCCGATCGTCTTCTTCGAACCCAAGCGACGCTACCAGTCGAAGGGGCTGGTCAACTTCGAGTCGCGCCCCGAGCCGATGCATCAGGCCAAGATCACCCGCTACGGCACCGACGCGACCCTGATCGCCTACGGCCCGACGGTGTCCACCTGCGAGGAGGCCGCCGCCGTCGCCGCGGAGGAGGGCACCTCGCTGGAGGTGGTCGACCTGCGCACCCTCAGCCCCATCGACTGGGTGACGCTCACCTCGTCGGTGCGGCGCACCAAGCGGGCCGTCGTCGTGCATGAGGCGCCGCTGACCCTCGGCCCGGGCGCCGAGATCGCGGCCCGGCTGCACGAGAGCCTGTTCTACGTGATGGAGGCCCCGGTGCAGCGCGTGGCCGGCTTCGACATGCCGTATCCGCCGGCGCAGGTGGAGGAGGAGTATCTGCCCTCGGTGGATCGGATCCTCGACGCCGTCGACAAGTCTTTGGCCTTCTGAGGAGGAGAGAAGCGATGTTGCACCAATACCTGCTGCCCGACCCGGGTGAGGGCCTGCAAGAGGCCGAGATCGTCGCCTGGCGGGTCGCCGTCGGCGATGCGATCAAGGTCAACGACGTGCTGCTGGAGATCGAGACGGCCAAGTCGATCGTCGAGCTGCCGTCCCCGTTCGCCGGCACCGTCACGCGGCTGATCGTCGCGGAGGGCACCACCGTCGACGTCGGCACCGCGATCGTCGAGATCGACGACGGGGTGGAGGCCGAGGCGGACGACGTGATCACCGTCGAGGTGGTCGACGAGGCGCCCGCCACGCTCGTCGGCTACGGCGAACGCGAGCATCGCGGGTCGCGGCGCCAGCGCGGTCGCAAGGCCTCGCCGTCCGACCGGACCAACGTCGACGCGATGAACCAGGCCTACGCGCAGCACGAGCCCGGCCGGCGCCCCGACGAGGTGCAGCCCGCCAGCCCGGTGCATGCCCAGCCCGTCGGCGACCCGCTCCCGACGCCCGGCAAGGCCCCGTCTGAGTCGGTCCTCGTGCTCGCCCACGATCCCGGCGACTCCCGCGCCAAGCCGCCCGTGCGCAAGTACGCCCGCGACCTCGGCGTCGACCTGGCCGGCGTCGTCGGCACCGGGCCCGACGGCACCATCACCCGTCGCGACGTGGAGGCGGCCGCCGCCTTCCTGCGCATGGATTCCGAGCCCAAGCAGGGCCGGATCATCAACGACGCGGCCAGCTTCCAGCACGCCCAGGAGGCCCCGCCCACGTACTCCACCAGCGGCGGCTTCGCGCCCGGCGCCGGGTTCGGCGGGGGCGGCTTCGCGGGAGGCAGCGCCTTCGGCTCCGGCTTCGGCGCCGGGCTGGGCGGAGGATTCGGCGGCGGGATGCCGGGCGGCTTCGACCCGTTCCAGGGCAAGTCGGAGCGGCGCATGCCCATCAAGGGCGTGCGCAAGGTCACCGCGGAGAACATGGTGCGCTCGCGCGACACCCACGTCCACGTCACCGAATGGACCACCGTCGACGTCACCGGCACGATGGAGTTCATCGAGACGCTCAAGAGTCGCCGCGAGTTCACCGGCCTGCGGATCTCGCCGCTGCTGGTCTACTCCAAGGCGGTGTGCCTGGCGCTGGGTCGCAACCCCGACCTCAACACGTCGTGGGACGAGGAGACCCAGGAGATCGTCTACCACGCCGACGTGAACCTCGGCATCGCCGCGGCCACCCCGCGCGGGTTGATGGTGCCCAACATCAAGGGCGCCCAGCGGCTCAGCCTGATCCAGCTCGCCCAGGCCCTGAATCAGCTGGTGCAGGTGTCCAAGGAGGGCAAGCTCCAGCCGGGCGATTACTCGGGCGGCACCTTCACGATCACCAACGTGGGCGTCTTCGGCATCGACTCCGGCACCCCGATCATCAACGGCAACGAGTCGGCGATCTTCTGCATGGGCTCCATCGACCGTCGCCCCTGGGTGGTCGGTCAGGGCCTGCAGGAGCGCATCGAGCCCCGCTGGGTGACCACCCTCTCCGTCGCCTTCGACCATCGGATCATCGACGGCGAGCAAGGCTCCCGCTTCCTGCACGACATCGCCGAGATCCTCGCGGAGCCCGCCCTCGCCCTGCTGTTCTGATCGCAAGCAGGTGTCACTTTCTGTGGGTAGACCAACAGAAAGTGACACCTGCCTCTGGCCCGACCGCGCCTCGTGAGGCGGATATCCGACGACGACGTAGAGTGAGCGCGTGCCGAATCCCACCGTGCTCCAGGTAGACCTCGCTGCGATCGATCACAACCTCGACGAGGCCCGCAGGCTGGCCGGCGACCGGCTGGTTCTGGCGGCGGTCAAAGCCGACGCCTACGGGCACGGCATCGTCGAGGTGTCGCGCAGCATCGAGCGCTCCGGCAGCGCCGACTGGCTGGGGGTCGCGACGGTGGACGAGGGCCTGTGGCTGCGGGAGGCCGGGATCGGCCTGCCGATCCTGAAGTTCAGCCCCACCCTGTCCGACGAGGAGGCCGCCGTCGAGGCCGGACTCACGCTGGCCGTCGGCGACGCGGACTCCATCCGGCGGATCTCCGCCGCCGCGAGCGCGGTGGGCAGGATCGCCGACGTCCACCTCAAGACCGACACCGGGATGCATCGCTTCGGGGCTGCGCCGGGGGAGGCGGTGGGGCTCGGGGAACTCGTGGAGTCGCTGCCGGCCGTCCGGCTGACCGGACTGTTCACGCACCTGCCCGTCTCCGACGTGCCCGACGGGCTCGCGTTCACCCGCGCCCAGCTCGACGGCTTCCTCGCCCTGGCCGGCGAGATCAGGAGAGTGGCGTCGTCGGAGCTGATCGTGCATGCCGCCAACTCCGGCGCGGTGCTGTCCCACGACCTCACCGGCACCGACATGGTGCGGCCCGGGATCATGGTCTACGGCTCCTACCCCGATCCGCTCACCCCGCGCACCGCCGACCTGTGGCCCACCGAGCGCTGGACCTCTCGGCTCACTTTCACGGAGCATGTGCGGGCGGGGGAGAGCGTGGGCTACGGGCGCACCTGGGTCGCCCCGCGCGACACCTGCGTCGGCACCGTCGCCGTCGGGTACGGCGACGGGTACTCGCGCTTGCTGTCGAGCCGCGGCCGGATGCTCATCGACGGTGCGTCCTATCCGGTCGTCGGCCGGGTCTGCATGGACCAGACCATGATCGACCTCGGTCCCGAGCCCCGCGTGCGGGTGGGCGACGAGGTGGTGCTCGTCGGCGCCAGCGGGGACGAGAGGATCACCGTCGCGGAACTCGCCGGGGCGATGGGCACCATCCCCTACGAGGTCACCTGCCTGATCACCCGTCGCGTCCCGCGCAGCTACGTCGGCTGAGCTCTCCTCGCTTCCGTGAGGTGCGAGCGCCAGTGCCTTCCTCGCTCCCTGAGGTGCGAGCGTTAGCGAGCCTCGAAAGGCGCCGGGCCTTGGAGGAGGTCTATCGTCCGGCCGCGGCTCACGGAGTGGTCCTGGCCGTCAGCTTCGGCCGGCGGCTCGGCAACGCGAGCACCGCGTACTGGGCGATGCCGTGGGTGAGGACGCCGTCGACGGCCGCGCCGACCCCGCCGCCGATGATCGGGATCTTCTTGGCCAGCGTGACGCCCAGGCGCTTGCCGCCCACGAAGTTCATCGCGCGCTCCAGCAGCGCGCGGGAGACGGAGCCGTCGAGCTTGGCGTCGAAGACGGGAGCGGTGGCGACCATCGCGGGCGTCGACGGCAGGACTCCCTGCTTGATCAGCTTCTCGCCCGCGTTGGGTCCGAGCATCACCATGAGGATGGCGGTGCGCACGCGCGGGTCGTCGAGGTCGTAGCCGCGCAGGTGCGCCACGCATGCCACCATGCGGGCCTGCACGAACGTCGAGGCGGCGAGGTTCGCCGGCACCGTGACCAGCGCGACGAGGAACCCTCCCCAGTTGGTGGCGAAGCCCTGGCCCCCCGCGAGGGCGATGTGGTTGGCGACGGTGCGACCCACCGCCGCCTCGGGGTCGTTCAGGGAACGCAGCAGGCCGTTGGCGGTGGACCTGGCCCCCGGGAGCGAGCCTTTGCCCTTGATCGCGAGGTCGAGCAGCTGGTGGAAGACGTCGGCCGTGAACCCCTCGGCCACCTGGATGGTGTTGTTCGCCATGCGTGCTCCTCGTCGTCGCGTTTCTCCAGTCTATGTGCGCCGCTGGAAGGGCCGTCCCCTGCACAAATCTCGCTATGCGCCGAGGCCTCCCGCATATGGAGAGGCCTCGCGAAATAGCGAGATTTATGCGCATAGGCGCGGGACAGCGGGGGTGTCGGCCCGGTTTGGAACAATGGGGGAATGCTCAGCCCGGTCTTTGGTTCGCCCCGGCAGTGGCCGGCGCAGGATCTGATCGGCTTCTCCGAGGAGTTCGACGCCGCGCTCGCGCTGGAGGCCTACCGCGCGGGGGTCTTCCCCATGCCCATCGACGCCTACTCCGACGATATGGGGTGGTGGTCGCCCATGCGACGCGGGGTGCTGAATCCGCACGACGTGCATGTCACGCGCTCGCTGCGGAAGTCCGCCCGCCGCCACCGCACCACCGTCGACTATGCCTTCGACCGCGTGATCGCCGCCTGCTCCGACTCCTCGCGCCCAGGCGCCTGGATCGATGAGCGCATCCAGGAGGTCTATCGCACGCTGCACCGCCAGGGGCATGTCCACAGCGTCGAGGTGTGGGACGTCGACGGGCATCTGGTCGGCGGGCTGTACGGGGTGCATCAGGGCGGGCTGTTCGCCGGCGAGTCGATGTTCCACGACGACCAACGCGGGAGGGACGCGTCGAAGGTGGCGCTGCTGCGTCTCGCCGTGGAGTTGCTGGGGGTGGGGGTGACCCTGCTCGACGTCCAGTGGCTCACCGATCATCTGGGCACGCTGGGCTGCTACGAGATCTCGCGCGACGCGTACCTCCGTCGGCTGAGCCTCGCCTTGGAACGCCCGACGCTGCCGTGGACGCCGTCCGCGGAGTCCTGGCTGTCGGGGACGGACCTGCTGGACCGCTGGGATACCCGCGCCGCTTCCGTCGCCACGGAGAAGGAGACCCACCATGCCTGAACTGCCGGAGGTCGCCGGTGTCGCGGCCTACCTCGACGCGAAACTCAGTGGCAAGGCCATCGCCTCCGGTCGGCTCGTCTCGTTCAGCGCGCTCAAGACCTTCGCCGTGCCCCTCGACGCGCTTGCGGGCCTGGAGATCGACGGCGTCGGCCGGCACGGCAAGTTCATCGACATCTCAGCTCAGGGGATACACCTGATCTTCCATCTCGCACGGGCAGGCTGGGTGACCTGGCACGACGTCGCGCCCGCGGTGCCCGCGCGACCCGGCAAGTCCGGGCTGGCCTTCCGTCTGGTGCTCGACGACGGGTCGGGCTTCTCCCTCACCGAGGCCGGCACGCAGAAGCACCTGGCGATCTATGTGGTGAACGCGCCCGACGAGGTGCCGGGCATCGCGGCGCTGGGCCCGGATCCGCTGGCCGGCGACTTCACCGTCGAACAGTTGGCGGAGATCCTCCACGGTGCCGGGCGGTCGCAGGTGAAGGGGGTGCTGCGCGACCAGCGCCGGCTCGCCGGGATCGGCAACGCGTACTCCGACGAGATCCTGCACGTCGCCCGGCTGAGCCCCTACACCCCGTGCTCGTCCCTCGGCGACGAGGCGGTCGCGGAACTCTACGGCCACATTCGTCGGACGCTCGGCCAGGCCGTCGAGGCGGCTTCCGGGGTGCCCCTGGCCGGTCTGAAGGATGCCAAGCGCGCGAGTATGCGGGTGCATGGCCGGGCCGGCCAGGCCTGTGGGGTGTGCGGCGACACGATCGCGGAGGTGTCCTTCGCCGACTCCGCCCTCCAGTACTGCCCCACCTGCCAGACCGGGGGCAAGAAGCTGGCCGACCGCCGGATGTCGCGGCTGCTGAGGTAACAGCACGGCGATCCACCGCGTTGTAGATCCTGTGGCCCGGGTTGTTTCGCGCCGGTTCTCCGGTCTGGCTACCTGGTTCTTCCCTTACTCTCGAAAGGTTGCCAGAGCTTCTTTCCCCCAGGCTGACGTCTGCTTCAGGGATGTATTCCCATCGCCTGCGGCTGCAGGCCAGATATCGAAACGATAGAACTCCACAGGCGGCTCGGCTTCATGGTCATCGGCTGCTGTGTCCCGACCATTGGAGGAGCAGCAGACGGCATAAGTGCCTGGGCCTGGGACGATACTGTCAATGAAGTCGCCATACCCAAAAATGGGCAATATGCATAGGTCGCCCAGGGGTGACTCTATCAAAACAAGGTCGGAATCCTCCCAAGCGCCAAAATCCAGGTGGGGACGTGCGGTGTGGTACTGGACCTCCACATTTACCAATCCCGTATGCACCTTAGTAATTACATAGGCGCCGAGCCGCCCAGAGAATGCGAGCAGAAGGCCACCGATAGGGATTCGAGTACGATCCTCGGCGTAACCCCAATCCTGGGTGCCGACCCAGAACGCATGGTGGTCCGAGCCGACAGTCCACACCGTGCTCATGCGACAACCCTGACCACGTACTGATCTCCTGGTAGGACTCGGTTGTTGCGGTACAGGTCGCCGAGTTGCGTTCCGCCCCTGTGGTTCTGCTCTTTCAGCACCTGGCAGCGGCTCCAGCCTGTCGCCCCGCTTCCGGAAACCGAAGTCCAACGGCAGCCCGAGGGAACGCGGGCGCTTCCACCGCTAGCCGCCCCCTGGGTTGAAGATGCGAATGGATACTCGTCGCACTCATATCCGGGGTCCCTCATCAGCGACGAGGGACAGGCTTTGGTGCGATTCTTTGTGGCCAGAGTGGGTGTTGTGCGGGTCAGGGTGCTGGGTAGGCCGCTGGAAATCGCCTTGCCTACGTGTACTGCCACTCCGGACGCAGTGCCAGTTTTTGATAGTGTGAGGCTAGGTTTTACTCCAGGGTAGACGCAACCCTTCCCCATCGACGCAACCACATTGTTGTCGCAGCGTATATCAAACCCGATAGTCAGAGGTTTGCTTGATAATAACAAACCGCTCATTGTTACCGAAAGATTCCATGCGGTTGGTACGATCGCCTGGTTTCCAGGGCCTAATTTGCTGGCGGTGGCGGACCCTGCTTTGCTGATCCAAGAACTTCCTAATGCGGATTTCGGTAGGTCGCCTGTGATTGTGCCGCAGGTGGAAGGCGAATAGCGTTGCAGCTCGCCAGATGTGCATGCATGCCTGCCAGTGGCCAGGCCTGGAGGTGTATTCAGGACTACTGCCGTCTCTGTGGCTTCAAGTAAACATCCGATCGTGAGGTGCGGACGAAAGTCTCTGAATAACCCTCTGGTGTTCAGTTCGTTCATACGATCTATCCCCAAGAAAAAGGCCGACGCCTGGTCGTTTCGACTCGTGTGCCGACGTTAGCTTGGCCAGCCTTCGTATTTATGTGGAGCCCGGATGTTGAGACAGCGATTCGAGGTCGTCTGTGGCCATCCTGCCGACGGGGTGCTCAGGCTGTGGGCGTGTACCCGCAGGGGAGGCGGCATTCATGCTGCGATCTGGATAGATTAGGCAGGTGCTTGGATACTTCGGCCCGGCTGGGACCTTCACTCATCAGGCGTTGCGCTCCGTATGGGAGGGCGAGGCCATCGACTTTCCCAGCGTGCGGGAAGCCCTCGAGGCCGTGCGCCGGGGCGAGGTGGACGGCTCCATCGTCCCCATCGAGAACTCGGTCGAGGGCGGTGTCTCCGCCACTCTCGACGAGCTGATCGCCGGTTCGCCCCTGATGATCCGCGCCGAGATCGTGATCCCCGTCGAGTTCGGTTTCTATGCCCGCAAGGGGACCAGGCTGGACGACGTGCGTCAGGTCCTCACCCATGGGCACGCCGCCGCGCAGTGCCGAGAGTGGCTGGCCCTGATGGTGCCGCAGGCGACCGTCACGGAGGCCGGATCGACGGCGGGCGCCGCGGCGGAGGTCGCCAATCCGGCGTCCCGCTACGACGCGGCCGTGTGCGCGCGCGTCGCCGGGCGCCTCTACCACCTGGAGGAGTTGGCCTACCGGATCGAGGACAACCCGGGTGCGGTGACCCGCTTCGTGCAGGTCGGTCGGCCTGCCCCGGTGCCCGAGCGGACGGGGGCCGACAAGACCACGCTGGTCGCCTACATGCGCGAGGACCACTCCGGCGCCCTGCTGGAGATCCTGGAGCAGTTCGCGGTGCGGGGGGTGAACCTGAGCCGGATCGAGTCGCGGCCGACGAAGACGGGCCTCGGTTCTTACTGCTTCTCGATCGACGCCGAGGGTCATCTGCACGACGCCCGGATCGCCGAAGCCCTCACCGGACTTCACCGCACCTGCCCCACCGTCCACTTCTTGGGGTCCTATCCGCGAGCCGACCGCGAGCGCCCCGCCCTGCGTCCCGGGGTCAGCGACGAGGACTACCACGCCGCCCACAGCTGGCTGGACTCTCTGGACTGATCGGGCCGGCCGGTGTGGTGGCACCGGACGGGCTTCCTCCGGGCGCTTCCTGCCTCGTTGGCGGTCGGGATCACCGGTGTGGGGGCGTTGAAAACGCGTCATGCGCCTCCAAGACTGGCGCAACACGCTCAGTCGCCGATCCTGCGGTGTCTGTCGACTGGACGTGGGTCACCTCTCGACAATCGAGACGGACGCGGGGCGTCGCCGTGCGCTCTTTGAGGAGCGACGAAGGAGCGTCTCGAAAAGAGCACCCGGCGGCCGAACGGCAGCGCCGGGGTGGGCACTTGCACATAGTCGCGTTGGCTCCCTTCGAGGCTTCGACCACGGCGCTCGTTCCTCGCGCGTGGCCTCGCACCTCAAGGAGCGCCATTGCGACGAACGCGAGCGTCGATTGCGCTCTTGAGGAGCGCGGAGCTTACGAGGTGCTTGGAGATTCGCCAGGCTGATACGCGCTTCCCCCTGGACATGAGGGCAGTCCTCGTCCTCCACAGCGACCGACCGGAAGGCGGCTTGTCGGTATCCATCGTCACTCAGGGTGGGTCGTCGAAACGGCCCTACCGCAGATGTACCCTGTCGCCGTGGGGCCGTTCCGGTTTCCACGCAGTGCGAAGGGGGTAGAAATGACGGTGGAGTTTGAGGCTAAGCTCCAGACCGATCCGATAAAGAAGAGAGTTGGTGACAGACTCGATCTATCTGTCAAGGTCAAGAAACCCGAAGGGGTTAAGTTCAGTTGGTGGCGGGGGGATACCCCGCTCGAAGAACGAGGGGACACCCTCCGTCTGACTGACCTAGCGGAGGGCGAATCCGGAATCTACAAGGTGTTCGCATGGGAGGGAGAGTCGGAGCCGGCACTAACCGAGATGACCGAGGGTGGACAGGTCGAGGTGGTCGTCAGCAAGGACGAGAAAGCTTCACCAAATGCCCAGGGGGAGCCGTCAGATAAACCCGGTGAATGGGATCCGGCTTTTGCGGACACGGCGATCGGTTTCGCGAGCGCCTTGGGAGTGGTGCTGCTGCTCTGGGTCACCATCCTCGCAGCATTGGTGCTCAACCGCGACCCGAAACTACCCGCACTCACCCCTGTCGGGCTCGCGTGGATGGCAATGCTCGGGCTGCTCGGGGCGACAGTAGCGCTGATCGCCGGAGGGGTGGCCGTCGCGCTCATCGATCTGCGCGGGCGTGCCAGGGCGGTACGTGAGATCTCCGAAACCGCTGGGTCAAGGGGGTTCAACTTGGGGAAGGAAACTGGCGAGGCGATCTCCAAGATCATCAGTTCCTGGGGAACTCTGGGGTTGGCCTCCGCTCTGCTACTGCTGGCGGCCGTGGCGATGATCGGCGTGACAGCACTCGGGTGGCGCAGCCTGCCGGACCCGTCGACGCCCAAGCCGTCCCCTTCGCCCAGTGTTTCGCAGTCTCCCGAGCCATCCGCAGATCCATCGGCGCCGACGGGTGATCCATCCCCGGGGGACAGCTCGACGGGAGACGAGGCCACCGAAGGGCCTTCTCCCCTGGCCAGCCCCACTGGGGAGTAATGCCATGGCGAACTACTCGCTTCACCTCGGCGTCAACGCGCCCGCAGCGTCGCACTACAGAGCCTGGGTCCCTTCCCTGCGATGGGCCGAGAAGGATGCGTCAGACTGGAAGGCGTTCTTTGACTCCCGCGGCTGGCGCACGTCCCTTGAACAGGGGCAATTCGCGACCACCGGAAATCTCAAGTACTGGATAGGCAACACCATTCACGCCGGTGACGCGGAGCTGGTCGTGATTACCTGGTCCGGGCACGGTACCCAGGTGAGGCAGGGGATTACGCGCGACCTGCTTGGATTCCATGGGGGGAGGGAGGAGGCCGATGGGCGCGATGAACAATGGGTGATGTACAACCGGCTCTTTTTCGACGAAGAAGTCCGAGACCAGATAGCGCGGTTCAGGCCCCCGACGAAGGTGGTGGTGATCGCGGACAGCTGTCATAGCGGTACCATCTTCCAACTGCGCGGGGACGCTCGCGGCTCCGGCCCGAGGCCATCTGAGGACGACCCCAGCGTCGCCCTTGGCTCTGGGGATCTGGCCCGTCGGGATCTGGCGGACTGGGCTGCGGAGAGCGTAGTGGAGGCGAACCAGGCGGAGTACTCCCGCGCCCTGCGCAGCATCTCGGGGGCCGCGCCGACGGCGGACTTCGTGGGCCTGGCAGCCTGCATGGACGCAGAGCTGGCCTTCGAAAGCAGAGGAAATGGCCACTTCACCAGGGCGGCACTCCGTTTGCTGAAGGAAGGCTTCGCCGGCAACTACGACGAGTTCCTGGAGGCGGTCAAGCCCCGCCTGGAGCGCCCCCAGACCCCGGTCCCGTATTGGTACGGCGCGCGGGCTGGGCTGCTCCGCCAGCCAGTGTTCAGCTGACGTTGGGGCGAAATCCAGCGCAGTACGGTGACCAAGGACGATGCCAGCGCGCTGAGGCGTGGTCGGTCACCGGTCGAGGCCGAGTCGACCTGCTTCCCCGCGCGACGGCTTGACGCCCGCCCGGCTGAGGTGGCCAAATCCCAGCGAGTACGGGCGCCACAGCACCGTTACTTCGAGAGGGCGATCACGTCGAGATGTCTCTCCAACCCGGCGAGGTCCGACGCGTTCAGGGTCAGCAGCGGCAACCCGCGGGATGCGGCGATGGCTGCGATCATGCGGTCGTTCATGTGCGCCCGCAGGCCGCCCTTGCGCCGGACCACCGTTTGCAGGATGCGGCCGAACTCCACGGCTGCGTGATCGTCGAAAGGAAGGCCACCCCCGAAGAGGGAGATGATGTCCTCCAGTGCCGCATATCGCGAGACCGCCGATTCCGCGTCGCGCGCGCACGCCACGCCAAGGCGAAGCTCTGCGTAGCTCACCGACGACGCGTAGAGGCGCTGGTAGGCACTGAGATCGAGGGTCCGCCCTTCCTGGGTGAGTGCAATCAACACGGATGTGTCAAGCAAGGCCGCCGACGTGCCCGTCACGTCCACGGGTCGCTCCATGTCGTGTCCGCCCGGTCCTCGGTCAACTCGTCTAGCCAGGTGTCGTCACGATGGGACTTCTTCAGGCGACGCATCAGGTCGGCGCCGGAGATCCCGGGCTCGCCGCGGTGCGGCACGAGATCGGCCACCGGGCGCCGGTGGCTGGTGATCACGAAGCTCTCGCCTTCGGAGACCGCCTGCAGGTACTGGGTGGGATTCTGGCGCAGCTTGCCCACGGGGACTGTCTGGGTCATGATCTAAGAGTAGCCCGTGGTAGAAAATTGTCTACAAGACTGTGGTGTGGTCGTTAGCCTCATGCAGGAGGCTGGGCGCGTCGTGCTTCGCCATCCCGCGCGGGCTCGGATCCGTCGGGAAACCGGCGCCAGAGCATCAACGGGGCTGTGAACGTCAACATGCCGTCGTTTTCAGCCCCGCTAACGCCTGGGGGCGATGCCGCGCTTTCGTTGAGGATCCGCCACAGTGCCTAGGCGGGAACCCCATGTGGCTATCCGAGTGCCGCGACAAGCAGGTTCGTGTCCGCGAGGACCCGTCTTACGGATGGGCTTTGCCGCGGCGCTCTGTGCGGAGTTCGGCGACATACGCGTCGAGGTCTTCTTCGCTCTCGAATCCGGCTTCTTGGGCGGCGCCTCGGAATGCTCGCTGCGCGGCGAGGAGCGCTGCCGCCGCGGGTCGTACTACGACAAGGTCGCCGTCCTCGTTCTCGATGAAGACGATCTTGTCGCCGGGGCCGAGCTGCAGTCGTCGGCGGACGTCGGCGGGGAGGGTGATCTGACCGTTGGCTGAGATCGTGGCTACGTCCATGACCGTCTCCAATGCTTGAGAGTCTTGAGATTCTTGAGGGCTTGGTACGAGTGTGCCTGTGCATGCCGGCGTTTTGCCCGCTGCCTCAGACAGGCCGCGCAGGGCTAGAGGAGATCGGCGATCTCGGCGTCGGCAGCGTTCGCGGTCTGTTGCTGGCGAGCGAAACTCCCATCGTCATCGCCCATCGGGTAGGTGCGTGTCTGGATGGGGAACAAATCTGGATGACCGGCCGGCGCCGAGCCGAGTCAGCTGGTCGCCCTCCAGGTCGATGAGGGCACGCTGAGCGGTACCACGGGAGACGCCGGTGAGTTCGATGAGGTCACCGGTCGTCACCGCTCCGTGGGCGTGGGCCCATTCCAGTGCGACGTCGGCCAGCACGTCGGCGTCGGTTGTCGCGTGCCGAAGGAATGTGGCGCCCGGCACGTTTCTGGCGGTGAGCGCGCTCTGCCAGGCCGGGCGTCCCAGCAGCCATTCGCCCTTGTAGGGGCGGAGGAGAGGCTCGGAGCGGTACGACGTTTGCGTGGCTGCCCGGATCGCGATCTCGGCGGAACGACGATCGCTCTGCAAGGCGCGCGCTGCCGCGTCGAGTGATAGCCAAGGGTGATGGAGGAGAAGATCGAGCAGAATGGCGATCCGGGTGTCGCGCTGTCGCTCTATCGGGCGAATGCCCTGCACCAAGTGCAGGACGGGAAGCACGGGCTCGCCGCCGACGAGTTCGCACGTCACTGCCGGACCGGCCTCCTCGCGGATGAAAGGAGGTCGGTGCCCCAGGACGATCATGCTCTGGTACATGCGGTCGACTCCGAGACCCTGCTTCTCGACGAGATGAAGTGCCCTGAAGAGGTCCGCGAGGGCGGGGTACCGGGCATATCTGTTGCTGAGCACACTGTCTTCAGTGATGCCGCCTTGGAAGCCGCCGGGGCTACGGACTACCAGTGTGCTGTCGAGTTCG
Organism: Arachnia sp.; assembly: GCA_035326505.1. Taxonomy (GTDB): domain Bacteria; phylum Actinomycetota; class Actinomycetes; order Propionibacteriales; family Propionibacteriaceae; genus Arachnia. The sequence continues at coordinate 4,797 of DAOLFC010000051.1, read as the reverse complement.
ATCCATCGGATCTCCGTGGCCTCGCGACGGTTCCAGTCCCGGTGGATGAGGCCGTTGAGCACCGCCTCGCGCACCGCAGCGTCGGGGATCTCGCGCAGAGGTTGGCTGGAGAACCCCTCGCTGCGTACCGTGACCCGGTTGACCAGGTCCAGAGCAGACTCGATCCGATCGAGTTGCTCAAGAAGAGACAGATAGGGCGGTGGTTCGATGCGGCTTCGGACCTCGCCTCCATGAACGTCGAGGACAGTGAGATCGAGGTACAGCCGGTCGCCCGGAGCGAGGAGCAGCGCGCCCGCCTGGGTGAGACACCCGTCGCTTCGCAGCGCGCCGGTTCGGAGAAGGAGGTCCCTCGTCGTCGCACCCGGCTCCGAGCGCATGTACCTGCGGACGATCCTCAGCGCGCCTGCGGTGACGTCGGCCTCGTCCGCGTTGGACGCGGCAGCCATCGGGTCGATGGCCAACGCGTGCGATCGGTGCTGCCACCACTCGGCTCGGTCCACGGGCGCGCAGCTGTCGCCGACGCGCCAGCGGAGCCGTCCCGAGGTGTCCTCGACGGGCTCCCTTGCTTCGGCTACGTAGAGAACGAGAAGACGTTGGCCCTCGACGAAGTGTTCGACTATGTCTGGTGCCACATCGACGGCGCGATAGATCCGGTGACGCAGCCAGTCGACGTCGAGCTCAGTGCCGAGGATCTCACCGGTCTTGTCCTCGACCCCGAGGATGAGTGCGCCACCGCCGGGGGAGTTGGCTAGGCAGGCGACCTCGTTGGCGAGTTTGGTCGCCGCCTCCTGGTTCTCGGGTAGCCCAGGCTCCAGCGTGGAGCCTTGGCGGCGCCCAGCTTCTTCCTTGAAGTCGATGAGCGCGCTTTCGGTGGTTGAGGTAAGCGCGCCGTCCGCAGCGGACGCGAGGATCTGCTCCACCAGCTTTGCCAGTTTACGGCGTTGCTCCATCGCGCCAAGACTCTCCACGTCGCCTCCCGCTGTTAGATTAGGGTATCCCGTAATCTACCAAAATCCGCGTGTGGGGTGTGGCTCTGGTAGATACGGCGATGCCCCGCCTCGCGACTCAGGGGCGGGCGAGTTGGACGGCTCCGGGGACGACCTCGAAGTCGAGGATCCGGAACTCGCCGATCACGTCGCCGTCGATCTGGCACAGCACCGGCTCCGCCGTCTCCACGTGTACCCTCCGGGCGGTGAACCGGTCGATCCGGGGCTCGTTCTTCGCCTGGGTGAGCACCCCGCCGATCATCTCGACGAGGTCGCCGAGGTGGCGCGGCGAGGCGACGAGGACGTCGAGCAGCCCGTCGCTGGCGCTGGCGCCGGGGAGCAGGGTGAGGCCCGGCTGGAGGTCGCCGACGTTGCCGATGGACACCAGTGACGCGTCGCGCCGGAGCGGCTCGCCGTCGTCGATGGTGACCCGTACGTCCATCGGGTGCGTCTTGACCTGATTCAGGGCCGCCACCACGTAGGCCGCGGTGCCGATCTGGCGCTTGAGCTCCTCGTTGGTGGTGCTGATCACGGCCGCGTCGGCGCCGATCCCCGCGAGCACGGCGGCGGGCTCGACGAGGTCCGGATCCTCCGGGGATGTGACGCGGATCAGATCGAGGGGACGCACCTCGCCGCGCAGCGCGAGGGCCAGCGCGCGGGAGAGATCGAACGGGATGCCGAGGTTCTGGGCGAGCAGGTTGGCGGTTCCGGCGGGAATGATCGCGGTGGGAATCCCGCTGCCCGCCAGGCCGCCCAGGGCGACGCGGACGGTGCCGTCACCGCCGGCGACCAGCACCAGGTCGACCTCCTGCTCGATGGCCTGGCGCGCCATCGCCCGGCCGGCGTCGTCGGCGGTGGTGGGCAGATAGATGGCCGAGGCCCAGCCGTGGCGCCTCATCGCCGAGTCCAGCATCCGCCGGAACAGGGTCAGGTCGACGACCTTGATGGGGTTGAGGATCACCGCGACCCGGCCACTGGGGCGATGCGGACGGTGTCCGACGATATGCACGTCGCAGAGCAGGTTGGACAGCGACGCGACGAACAGCCCCAGGAGGAAGCCGCCGATGACGTCGGTGACGTAATGCGCGTGCAGCACCAGCCGGCTGACCGCCACGATCAGCACCGAGACGATGCCGATGAGTCGCCACGCCCACACCGCGGACGGACGGGCGCCGGCGACGCGCATCAGGGTCATCATCGCGATGGCGATGGCCGTCCACGCGGCGACGTGGCCGGACGGGAACGACCAGCCCTGCTGGCTGATCAGGTGGGACCACGGAGTGTCGCTCCGGGGGCGCTGCACCACGGCTTTGAGCACCGTCGTGATCGAGTAGGTCAGCACGCCCGTCAGGAGGATCGTGGCCGACGCGGCGAGCAGCCGTCGCCGCGCCGCCCAGAAGGCCGCGACGGCGGCCAGCGGATAGAGCACGGCAGGGGAGCTGAACAGCGCGATCGCCGACCAGATCTGTCCCGACGCGCTGCGTTCGGCCGGAGGCCCCCAGCGCCACCACGCGTCGACCATGCCGAGCGACGGCCACGCCGCGATCCAGAGGGCGACCATCAGCCCGCCGAGGGAGACGAGGAACGGTGCGAGAAGACGACGACGTGCGGTCATGCCCCATTCTGGCATGCGAGCCGACGGCGGCCTGACGGTAAGCTGACGCCATGCTTGATCCCCAGGTCCTTCGCACCGATCCCGACCGAATCCGCCGCTCGCAGGCCCTGCGCGGCGACTCCGTGGAACTGGTCGACGAGCTGATCTCCGCCGACGAGGCGCGACGCTCGGGCATCGCGTCGTTCGAGGCGCTGCGGGCCGAGCAGAAGAGCCTGGGCAAGTCGGTGGCCAAGGCGCAGGGCGACGAGCGCGCCGCCCTGCTCGCCCGCACCAAGGAACTGGCCGCCGAGGTGAAGGCCGCTGAGGCCGCCGCCGACGAGGCGGAGCGCGAGTTCACGGAGCTGATGAAGGGCTTCGGCAACCTCGTCATCGACGGCGTGCCCGAGGGCGGCGAGGACGACGGCGTCGTGCTCGAGACCGTCGGCACCCCGCGCGACTTCGCCGCCGAGGGATTCGCCCCCAAGGACCATCTCGAGATCGGCGAGAAGCTCGGCGCGATCGACATGGAGCGCGGCGCCAAGATCTCCGGCTCGCGGTTCTACGTGCTCACCGGCATCGGCGCCCAACTGGAGCTGGCGCTGCTGAACCTGGCGATGGGCAAGGCCGCGGAATGGGGCTTCACGCCGATGATGCCGCCCGCGCTGGTGAAGCCGTCGGCGATGGAGGGCACCGGCTTCCTCGGCCAGGCCGCGCAGGACGTCTACCACCTGCCCGCCGACGACCTCTACCTCGTCGGCACCTCGGAGGTGGCGCTGGCCGCCTACCACCAGGGCGAGATCCTCGACGCGGCCGCCCTGCCGCGCCGCTACGCCGCCTTCAGCCCCTGCTTCCGGCGCGAGGCCGGCTCCTACGGCAAGGACACCAAGGGCATCTTCCGGGTGCATTGGTTCGACAAGGTCGAGATGTTCGTCTACTGCGACCCGGCCGACGCCGAGGACTGGCACGAGAAGCTGCTCGGCTACGAGAAGGACTTCCTGGCCGCCCTGGAGATCCCGTTCCAGGTGCTCGACGTCGCCGCCGGCGACCTGGGCCTGTCCGCCGCCCGCAAGTACGACTGCTACGCCTGGCTGCCCACACAGCGCCGCTACCGCGAGGTGACCTCCACGTCGAACTGCACCGAGTTCCAGGCCCGTCGCCTGAGCGTCCGCGGCCGCTTCGCCGACGGCGTGCGCCCCGTCGCGACGCTCAACGGCACGCTGTGCGCGATGACCCGGATCATCATCATGCTGCTGGAGAACCACCAGCTGCCCGACGGCTCCGTCCGCGTGCCGGAGGCCCTGCGTCCCTACCTGGGCGGCCGCGAGGTCCTCACCGCATGACCTTCACGCCCGGCCTCGTCGCCCTCGACATCGACGGCACCCTGGTGGACTGGTCCGGGCAGATGCCGGACGAGGTCCGCGTGGCGGTGCGGCGCGTGGTCGACGCGGGCGTGCCGGTGGTGCTCAGCACCGGCCGGTCCTGGTGGGCGACGCAGCCCGTCTTCGAGCACCTGGGCCTGCCCGACGGGTGGGCGATATGCTCCAACGGCGCGATCGGGCTGAATCACGCCCCCACGCAGGTGGTGTTCGAGGAACGCTTCGACCCCACCGCTACGCTCGCCAAGGTGGCCGAGATCGCCCCGCACATCTGCGTCGCCGTCGAGCGCGGCCTGACCAGGACCGCCAACCGCCCCTTTCCGGAGGGCGAACTGGAGGGTCCCATCGACTACGCGAGCCTGGACGAGATGAGCGCCGAACCGGTGTGTCGCATCGTCCTGCGCGACCCCGGGAGCAAGCAGGACCGGTTCGAGGCCATGGTGGGGCAGCTCGGCCTGCACGGCGTGAGCTACTTCGTGGGATGGTCGGCCTGGCTGGACATCGCGCCCGACGGTGTCGACAAGTCGCACGGTCTGCGTCAGGTCTGCTCAGACCTGGGCATCGACCGCTCCCAGGTGCTGGCCATCGGCGACGGTGACAACGACACCGACATGCTCGCCTGGGCGGGTCGCGGGGTGGCCATGGGAGACGCGAACCCCCACGTCAAGGCCGCCGCGGATCACGTCACGGGAGGCTTCCTCGACGGCGGCGCCGCCAAGGAACTCCTGCGCTGGTTCTAGTTCTCGCGTCGGAAGCCCGTTGGTGGTGGGGCTTGGCTCCGTGGTGTACGGGTGGGGTCCGCTCCTGCCCGGCCGCCTCACGGCGCTTCGCGCGTGCTGGG
>DAOLFC010000050.1:9411-23688 GCA_035326505.1 Arachnia sp. | reverse complement strand
TGGGTGCCCTCGGTGGAGGTGTCCAGGCCGGACAGGTTCCAGTCGACGGGCAGCGACGAGGTGCCGCGGCTGTAGGCCAGGTTCACCCCGGCGGTGGCCGGGAGGGCGGTGCGTACGTCGTCGGCCGATGCCTGGGTGGCGACGTCGACGCTGCCCAGATCCGCCGTGGTCACCGTGGTGGTGTCGGCGTTGCGGATGGTGTCGTACTGTCCGCGGGTCAGGCCGACGATGCCGCCGTGCTTGGTGTTCGGGGGCATGGTGAAGTCGTCGCTGATGAGGCGGGTGAAGCCGTTGTCCAGGTTCTGGGTGTGCATCGGGCGGTAGCCGGTGGTCGGGATGACGTCGACGTAGAGGTACCAGTGGTCCTCGCCGTGGCGCTGGAAGATGGCCGGGCCCTCGACCCCGCTGGCGTTGCCGCCGGCCCAGTCGGCGCCGATCCGGGTCTGGAGCAGGGTCCAGACGGTGCCGGTCTCCCACCACTTCTCGGCGGTGGTCGACTCCATGTAGATGCCCTTGCCCAGGCCGTTGTCCTTGGTGATCCGGTAGGTGGTGCCGTTGTGCTGGGCGATCGTGGTGTCGATCGCGTTGGCGCCGGAGTCGATCAGGACGCCGCCGTAGGAGTAGCTGCCCTGGGTGAAGTCGGGCGTCGCCCCCCACAGCACGCGGGAGTAGGTGGAGCCGGTGTGGGTCGCGTCAGGGTAGATGGTCGAGGACCAGTAGACGATGAACGCGCCGCTGCCGTCCGGGTAGTAGTCGTCCACCCAGGTGGCCTCGGGGGCCCAGGCCATGCCGAGCTCGGCGGGGCGCTGCCCGTCGACGGGCGGAACCACGTCGATCTGCCTCAGCGGTCCCCAGGTGACCAGGTCGGTGGACTCCCAGATGTTGAGCTTGGTGCTGCCGTTCTTCTGCCAGTGGCACCAGGTGGTGCAGCCCGATCCGCCCTGGTCGCCGCCGAAGACCCGCAGGTCGGTGGCGATGATGTAGTAGACGCCGGTCTCCGGGTTGCGGGTGAGGTAGGGGTCGCGCACGCCGGTGGTGCCCAGGTGCGACGCGAGGATGGGTTGGCCGCCGTTGAGGGGCTGCCAGTACTCGGGATCGTCACCACGGGAAACGTCGAGGTAGATCTTCTCGGCGTAGCCGGCGCTGTTCTCGATGAAATGCACCATCGCGTAGCCGTAGGCCTCGTCATCGGCGACACGGGGCTGGATGAGCGCCCGCACGGCCTTGGTGGCGGTGACCCCGCGCACCGTGGCGGTAGCGGTCAGCATCGTCGAGATCGGCTCCCCGCCGGGGGCCGGCTGGTTCACCGTCGCGGTGACACCATCCGCGCCGATCGAGACGGCCGGATCCTCGGAGCTCCAGGTGACCTGGCCGCTCTTGCTGGGCAGCACGGTGATCGCGTCGTCGATGGTGAAATCGGTCAGCGAGTCGACCACCGTCTGCGCCCGGGCGGCGTGATCGGCGGCGTGCAGTGCCGCGTCGGTGTTGCTGATCGCGGCGACCTGGGCGGCGTCCAGGGCGGTGTTGTAGACGCGGAAGGTGGAGACCTCGCCCTTGAAGTGCGGATCCGGGTAGGGGGCGCGTCCGATGGTGTTGAAACTCTGATCCGTGATCGACGACGGCTTCAACGTGGTGGCGGTGGAGGCCACCTGGACGCCATCGACGTAGAACGAGATCCGGCCGGCCTCCCCATCGAGCACCGAGGTGATGCTGTACCAACGATCAGCATCCAAACCGGTAGCGGAACGAGCGTTGACCTCCCCACCACCGGCGTTGGTGGTGATCGACGTGCGGGGGTTGTCCTTCAACGAAGCGAAGTAGTACTGCGTGGTGCCGGTGTTACCGATGTTCCACAAGAAATGCCAGTTGCTCTTCATCGACGCATCGAGCTTCGTCTCGATCGTGACCGTGGCCGAGTTCGCGCCGGTCAGGAGATTATCCGGCAGCCGTACCCAGTTCGCCGCCGCGTCGGTCTTCGCCCCACCCGGGAACACCAGGGAGGAACCCGTCCACTGCGGGGTGGCCGTTCCGTTGACCGTGGCCGCACCGATCGAACCGCCGGCGCTGTTGGGCACACTGGTACCGCTGGCCTGGTTGAACAGGTACTCGGCGATGGGCATCGGACCAGGATCCGCCTGGGCCGGGACAGGGGCCAGCGCCGTGGCCACCATCGCCGCACCCAACAGGGACGCCGCGAAGGGCCGCACGATACGTGGTTTGCGTCGGTGGCCTGAGAGGGTAGAAGACAACTCCAGCTCCTTTGCTTTCATGGAGAGATCACCGGCGTGGTGACCCTACCCCCTAATGTTAGCGCTCACTGTTTGGACTAACAAGCCCCCTCCCCGGGGAGGAGTGTGCGGGTGGTGCGGAGCGAGACCTCTTGTTCCGCCCTGATGTGCGTGCTAACATTTCACAACCTATTCCTGAATCGATTCAACATTCTTCTCCGCAGGGAGGCGTGCCTCTCTGCGAGGGTGGGTCGAGACAGGAGATTCCGACCGCTGACGACGACCGTCAGCCGACCCTGGAGGGACGCCGTGGTCCGAACGAATCCCCAACCGACCCCGTTGCGACGACGACTTATATCGTTACTTTGTGTGCTCATGGCGACGCTGCTGGGCGTCGCCACCCTTCTGCCCGCAGCGCCCGCCGCCGCCGCAGACACCCCCGCGTCCGCCGTCGAGCTGACGGTGGGAGGGCTCACCGATCCCGCCGACCTCGCCGGGCAGAGCGCCGCCACCTTCTCGTGGGTCGTGCCCAGCGGCGAGATGCAGTCCGCCTACCAGATCGGCGTCGCGTCGACCGCCGCCCTGGCCGCGGCGGGCACCTGGGACGTGTGGGACTCGGGCCGCGTCACCTCCGCCGAGCAGAGCTTCATCCCCTACGCCGGCAGCACCCTCGGCGCCGACGACCGCTACTACTGGAGCATCCGGTACTGGAACGCCGACGACGAGGCCGCCGACTGGGCGGCGCTCGCCCACTTCGGCCTGAGCCCGGTCGGCACCTGGAGCCAGTCGAGCCCCATCTGGGCCAGCGGCGACGCGTCGTCGTGGGGCGACTTCACCCTCACCACCAATGTCACGATCACCGCCAATGCGGCCGGCGTCCGGTTCCGCACCGACAGCAGCAACAGCGGCTACATGTGGCAGATCCTGCCTGCGGGTGTGAAGCCGCACAAGCAGACCAACGGCACCTTCGCGACGCTGGTGTCCACCAATGGCGGCGTCGTGCCCTTCCCCTCCGGCGTCTCGGTCAGCGTCGGCACGCCGTTCGAGCTGAAGATCGAGGCCACCGGATCCACCTTCCGCACTTACATCAACGGCACTCTGGCCGCCACCACCGTCGACTCCTCCTTCTCCGCCGGCACCATCGGCGTGCGGACCGGGCTCACCGAGACCTTCACCCTCGACGACCTCCTGGTGACCTCGACCACGGGCAGCACCCTCTTCCAGGACGACTTCTCCGGCGCCAACCCGTTCGCGTGCGGCACGGTCTCCTCCGGCGTGCTGAGCGTCGGCACCGGACAGCAGTGCCTCCGCGCGAACGTCGGCACCCCCACCTGGCTGCTCGCCCGCGGGTCGGCACCGGTGGCCGACAAGGAGATCGCGTGGGCGTCGCTGTTCGCCACCGGATCCGAGTACGACCAGGCCAAGCAATACGTCTACAAGGCCTACGTCAACGGCGAGTACGTCGGCCTCGGCCCGACGAACAACCTGGGCAGCGAGACCCGCTTCGACGGCTTCGACGTCACCTCCCTGCTGGAGCGCGGCGCCGAGAACGTCGTCTCGCTCATCGCCTACAACGCGCACAGCAACCGCAAGGTGCAGGCGCAGCTGGTCGTCGAGTACGCCGACGGCACCCGCGACGTGTTCGGTACCGGCGCCACCTGGAAGGTCTTCAACGGCACCGGCATCTGGCCCGAGGGCGGCAGCATCGGCACCAGCTACTTCTCGGCGCCGAGGGAGAACTTCAACGCCCTGAACTACCCGTGGGGCTGGCAGGAGCCGGGCTTCGACGCCTCCTCCTGGTCGGACGCGACCGTGCGCCCCGCGTCGTCGTCGTTCACCGCGACGCCGATGGGCAAGGTCGAGCAGCAACTGCGCGACGCCGTGCAGATCGTCGACAAGGGCAACGGCAACTACTTCATCGACTTCGGCCGCACCTGGGCCGGGGGCATCCACTGGGACATCGCCAACGGTGTCGCCGGCCAGCAGACCACCGTCCGCTTCGGCGAGGTGACCTCCTCGGCCAACACCGTGAAGTACCAGCTGCACACCGGCAACGTCTACGAGGACAAGCCGACCCTCAAGTCCGGCGCCCAGACCATCGAGACCTGGGGCCTGCGGGTCTTCCGCTACGTCGAGGTGCTGAACTCGCCTGAGCCGATCACCGTCGACTCGCTCAAGGCGCTCGCCCTGGTCTACCCGTTCGACGAGTCCGCGTCCTCGCTGGACGCGTCGGACAACGGGCTGGAGCAGGTCTACGCGCTGTCCAAGAACACCATCGAGTCGACCAACGTCAACTTCTACACCGACTCCTGGACCCGCGAGCGCACCAACTATGAGGCCGACGCCTACCTGCAGCTGATGTCGTCGCTGTACGTCATGCAGGACCTGTCGCTGGGCCGCTACTCGTTCGAGTACTTCAAGACCAACCGCACCTGGCCGACGGAATGGCCGTTCTACGTCATCCTCGCCGTCCACGACGCGTGGCGGCAGACCGGCGACGTCAGCCAGCTCGACGGCTTCTACACCTCCCTGCAGAGCAAGCTGCCGGACCAGTGGTTCGAAGCGTCGACGGGCCTGATCCGCAAGACCAGCGGCTCGAACGGCTGCAACAGCACCACGAACTGCGACATCGTCGACTGGCCTACCTCGCAGCGCGACGGCTTCGTCTTCGGGCAGTACAACACGGTGGTCAACGCCGTCTCCTACCGCGCCTACCGCGACATGGCCGAGATCGCGACCGAGCTCGGAAAGACCGCCGACGCGCAGACCTACACCGCCCGCGCCGACGCGATCCGCGACGCCGTCAACACCCGGTTCTACAACGCGACGACCGGCGCCTACGACGACGGCGCGAACGCGTCGCTGACGCCGACCGGGCACTACTCGCTGCACGCGAGCGCCTTCTCGCTGGCCTTCGGCCTGGTGCCCGACGAGCACCTGAGCAAGACCGCCGACTACGTCGCCTCGCGCGGCATGGCGTGCAGCGTCTACTGCGCGGCCTTCGTGGTGCAGGGCCTCTACAACGCGGGCAGCGGGGATGCCGCCTACGACCTGCTCACCGCCACCGGCAACACCAGCTGGCTGGGCATGATCGCCCAGGGCGCGGGATCGACGATGGAGGCCTGGAACCCGGCGCAGAAGTCGAACCTGACCTTCTCGCACCCGTGGGCCGCGTCGCCGGCGTTCAACATCCCGGCGGGCACCTTCGGCATCCAGCCGGAGGATCCCGGATACCGCACCTTCCGCGTGAAGCCCTCCTTCGGCACCCTCGAGCACGGGCGGATGACCGTTCCCACCATCAAGGGACGCATCGGCGTGGCCTTCGAGACGGCCGGCGACGACCTCCGGATGGCGGTCGGCGTGCCCGGCAACACCCGTGCGACCGTCTCCTACCCGACGGATGCGGCTGACGGCCAGCAGGTCACGCTGTATGTGAACGGAGCGGCGACCCCCGGCACCGCGCAGGGCGGCTACGTCACCGTCGAGAACCTGGCTTCCGGATGCCACGTCCTCGGCGCCGACGCGGCGGCGGGCAGCGAGTACCTGCTCGACGCCTGCGAGACCGCCCCCGTGGTGGCCCCGCAGCTGACCGTCGACGTGACCACCACGACGCGCTGCGTCGTGGGCAAGGTGGCGCTGGTGGTGCAGGCGACCAACACCTCCGAGGTGCCGGTTTCGGTCAACGTCAGCACGCCGTACGGCACCAAGCAGTTCACCGGACTGGCGGCGGGACGCACGGCCTCCCAGGCGTTCTCGACCCGCCTGGCGACCATGCCCGCCGGAACGGTGAATGCCCAGGTGACGGGTGAGGTCGACGGGCAGCCGGTCTCGGACGACCTCGAGGTCGCCTACCCGACGGCCAGCTGCAGCTGATCCGGCCGACCCGACGACGAGGGCGGCACCCGGACCTCCGGGTGCCGCCCTCGTCTTTTCTTGCGCGGGCTCGTGGGTGTCGTCCGTGAAACCCCCTTCACCGTTCGCTATTCCACCCAAGTCGGTGGAATAGCGAACGGTTAGGAGGATCCCGGCCGCGGAGACCGTCCTCGGTCTCAGAGAACCCCGCTCAGTCGCCGCGCGTCGGAGAGCGTGGGTCGGATCACCCGCGGACGTGCGCGGGACGCTCTGATAGCGTTCACACTCGTAATGTCGCAGATCACCACGCTCCGTACCGCGACTGACGGCGGGCCGACCGGTCGCGGGCGCCGTCATGCGCCGTTGGTGCTGATGGCCGCGATCCTTCTCGCCTTCGGCGCGCTTCGGCTGGCCACCATCGACGGGCCGGTGCGGCTGGATGCGGCGCTGAGCGACGCGGTCACCTTCGCGGCCGGCATCGTCATCGAGTCGCTGTCCTTCGTGCTGCTGGGCGTCGGCGTCTCCATCGTCGTGCAGCTGTGGGTGCCGATGCGGGTGATCGCCGCGGTGCTGCCGCGGTCCAAGGTGGCCCGCCGGGCGGTGCTGTCGCTGCTGGGGGTCGTGTTCCCGGTGTGCGAGTGCGGCAACGTGCCGCTGGCCCGGGGGCTCATGAACAAGGGCCTCTCGGTCTCCGACGCGATGACCTTCCTCCTGGCCGCGCCGATCCTCAACCCCATCACGATCATCACCACCTACCAGGCCTTCGGATGGAGCGACGGGATCCTCGTCGCGCGTCTGGCCGGCGGATTCGTTCTGGCCAACCTCGTGGGCTGGCTGTTCGACCGCCACCCGGATCCCGAGGCCCTGCTCACCCGCCGGTTCGCGCAGTCCTGCCACCACGACGACCGTCCGTCCTCGTCCCGCGCCATCCAGGCCGCGCAGCTGTTCGCGCACGAGATGTCGGCGATGCTGCCCGCGCTGTTCATCGGGGCCGCGGTCGCCGGGCTGATCCAGGTCGCGATTCCGCGCGAACTCATGGACGGCGTCGGCGGGCACCTGGTCTGGGGAGTGATCGCGCTGATGGTGCTCGCCTTCATGATCGCGATCTGCTCCAGCGTCGACGCCTTCTTCGCGCTCTCGCTGGCGTCATCCTTCTCGCCGGGGGCGCTGGCGGCGTTCCTGATCTTCGGTCCGATGATCGACGTCAAGATGGTCGCGATGCTGCGCACCACCTTCAAGGGCCGCACGATCCTGATCGTCGCCGGGGTCTGCGCGCTGGGCACGCTGGTGATCGGCTTGGGGGTGAACCTCCTTGTCTGAGATCTGGTCGCGGTATTTCGGCCTGGCGCTGTGCGGGATCGGCGCGGTCGCGACGCTGTGCCTGGCCGCCACCGGCCGTTTGGAGCTCTACATCCACCCCCGCTACACGACCTTCGCCGTGGCGATGGCGATCCTCGGCGTGATCGCCGTGCTGCTCACGCCGTGGCTGCTGCACGGGACCACCGAGCACGGGCACGACGACGACCACCCCGAGCGGGGGCCGGCCTGGCGGCGCCTCCGTGCGGCGGGCGGCGTGGCCCTCGTCGCGCTGGCCGGCGTCGCGCTGCTCGTGGTCACGCCCAGCACCCTCAGCGCCCGGCGCGCGGCCGCCACCGACCTGACGACGGCCGGTGCCGTCTCGGCGGACAACCGCCCGGTGCTCGTGGGCGGCGACTCCACCGCCTTCACGGTGAGGGAATGGTCGGCCGTCCTCTCCGGGGGAGCCACCGGCGCGCAGCTCGCCGCCCAGCGCGCCGACGTCACCGGCTTCGTGCTGACCGATCCGGCGGGCTCCGACGACGTGGTCTTCCTGGCCCGGTACCTGATCACCTGCTGCATCGTCGACGCGCAGGTCGTCGCCATCCCGGTCCAGGCGGGCGAGTGGTCCGCGGGGCTGTCGGACGGCGACTGGGTGCGCATCACGGGCGCCTTCGGCGACGTGCCGGGAGCGGCCCCGGTCACCCGGCTGATCCCCTCGGACGTGGTGCCGATCGACGCTCCGGCTGATCCCTATGAGTTCTGAGAAGAGCGCGGCGCGCGGCCACCTCGTCGCCGTCGCCGCCGTGCTGGCCGCGCTCGCCGTGACCGCGGTGGTCCTCGCCGTCGCGCTGGTCACCCGAGGACCGCAGGTGCGCGAGGTGGCCGGCGACCCTGAGGCCCTGGTCACCGTCGAGGGCTCCAAGCTGGTGCTGCGGGCCGACCAGCCGCTGGCGGAGGACTCCCTGCTCGGCGCGGCGGTCACCCCGGAGGCGGGGGCCGTGTTCTCCGTGAGCGGGTCGAGCGTCGAACTGCGCTTCGAGGAACTCCTCGACTACGGCACCACCTACCGCGTGGTCTTGCCGGCCTTGGTCGGCCGGGACACCGGGGCGGAGGCCTCCTTCGAATACGCCTTCACCACCTCCCCGCTGCAACTGCACACCCTCGTCCGGGGCGCGGAGGAGGACCGCGTCGTGCGCCACCTCCTGGACGACGACGAGGTGCTGCTGAGCGCGCCCCTGGTTCAGGAGTACGCCCCGGTCGCGGGCGGCGCGGCGGCCGTCGCGCTCGACGAGGCCGGCCAGTCGTCGGTCATCGTCGCCGACGACCAGGGGCAGCGCACCCTGCCGCTGCCCGGTCCCGGAGCGGTGACCAGCCTGCACGGCTCCGACGAGGCCGGGCTGCTGGGCTTCCTGTTCACCGGCGCGGGCACAGGGGGAGAGCCCTTCACCAGCGTGCTGTTCCTCACGGTCCTCGCCGACGGGCAGCCCGCTCCCGTCGGCGGGATCGACGGCAACCCGCTGCAGGTCGAGGACTGGGGCTTCGTGCCCGGCACCGCGCACCTGGTGGCGCGCGCCTTCGACGGTTCGCTCTACCTGATCGACGGCACCGGGGCCGCTCCGGTGCAGCCGCTCGGGAGCCACGGCCGGTTCCTGGGCTTCGTGCCCGGCACCACGTCGTTCGTGGCAGAGGACGACGCCGGGTCGCGCGTCATCAACCTGGCCGACGGTTCGGTGGGGGAGCCGATGCCCCGCGACGAGATCACCGGCGCGGCCCCGGTGGTGGTCTCCGGGACCCAGTTCCTGCGACCCTCCGGGTCCCCGCTGGAGGGGGCCGCGGTCGACCAGCCGCGGGTCCTGCTCGAATCGGCGGGGGAGTCGCGCGAGGTGTTACGCCTTCCCGACGACGGCTCCTGGATCCGCGAGGTCTGCGCGTCGCCGAACCGGCGCTACATGGCGGCGGAGATCGTGCCCGCGGGGGCGACCGGCGACGGTTATCCGGCCGCCAGCGCGTGGACGGGGATGTCCACCGTCGTGGTGGACCTCGCCTCCGGCGACGTGGTGCTCACCGCCGAGGGCATCCAGCCCGATTGGTGTCGCTGACCGGACGTGGGCTTGCGTCAGCGATTGGGCTGCGTGGGCTTCACCGACTTGGCTGCTTCGGCCAGTAGTCGCTGCGTGCAGGGCTCGCAGTAACACGACCCATCCCCGTAGGAGGGGGTGTAGTGTACGGCACCGTGAATAGCGCCTCCCTCAGAATGGAAGGCGGGCCAGATCTTGTCGAAATAATCCGTGTTGGGGGCCTGTCGGTTGTACCGCCGGAACACGGCATACGAGACGACGTCGGCCACCTGTAGCAGTCGAGTTGCACGGGAGTCTGCGAACAGCGGCACGTCAGCGAGGTTCCGAAGCTGTCCGATCCGTTCGGCGGTCGAACGCCAGGCCGACGTCCATCCTTGGATATCGCGCTCCGCGACGACTCGTCTGTCATGGATGACGAGACCTCGGTTGGGGAGGTGTCGTTGAGTCCGAAGCAGCTTCAGCATGACGTCGAACTTGCCCAGCAGCACTTCGTATGCCCAGCGTTCTCGCTCGACAGGACTCCAACTCGCATGGAAGTCGCGTTCGACGGCCACACCGAACAGCACCATGGGAAGCTGCCTATTTGTTGGCTCGAAGTCGACGAGCTTCTCATAGACGGCGTCGAGGATAGACAGGCGTATGGAGCGATCAACATGGGCCCAGATGCTCTTCTGCTGTGTCAGGGCTGCTGACTTGGGCTTCTTCGCGTTCCTCATCTCCGACGCATGCACCTCGTATTCATCGAGGTTCGGGGGGATTCGGCCGAGCTTCTCGATCACGATCTGGTCGAGCTCTTTCTGCAGCCGCGCGGCGTCGTCTTCGTGAATGGCCATGGCGCCGAGTACGAAGGGGTGCGGACCGGGATGGGTGCCGGACTCGTCGGCGAACAGCAGGTACATGTTTCCTTTACAAAAAGCCGAGGCCAGGGACGCTGTGGTCCTTGGCCTCGCTATCGTTCGACCCAGCACTTTGCGAGCACCGCGTTGGCAGTCTCACCCGCTGAACGGAACCGCGTGGGCAGTCCTATCGACAAGACAAGTTTATGTCAACACCGAAGCACCCGCAAGCATTGGTGCCGCTGACCGGGCGCGCGAGGCGCCCGGTCAGCGACGGGGCGGTCAGGAGCAGGATGCCGTGGCGTAGTCCGCCGTGGCCTCCATGGCCTCGCCGCCGTCGACGGAGACCTGCGCCGTCACCGTGCCGGCCGGGATCGACACCGACCGGGAGCTGAAGGCGCTGCTGACGGTCCTTCCCGGCGCGAGATCGGCGTGGGTCTTGCTGCCGTAGGGCGACGAGACGGCCACCGAGGCGGGCTCGGTTCCCGTGTTCGTCGCCTGCACCACCAGGGTCACCTTGCCGGCGACGCACCGCGTGGTGGTGGCGAGTTCGACGGGATTGTCCTCCACGACCTCGCGGGCCTCCACGACGAGGAAGCGCACCTCGGTGACCTTGGTGTAGTCGGCGCCGGTGTAGCCCACCACGACGCGCAGCGCGTCGGTGGTGACCGGATCGTCGGCGTTCACCACGCTCGTCGCCGCGCCGCCGACCAGGGTGATCCCGCTGATCGGGGCCGCCAGGTTGTGCCAGGCGCCCTCCGCGTCGCGGTACTGCACGGTCACGGCGCCCGTCGGGGCCTTCTCCAACCAGTCGACCTCGATCCCGCGCACCAGGCGCGCCTCGGGCAGCGCGAAGGTGATGGTGTCGGTGGGACGCGATTCCGCTCCGGGCCAGGTGGACCACGACGTGCTGGGGTTGCCGTCGCAGGCCAGGCTGCCGGGGAAGCTGCCGTACTGGGTCTGATAGAAGGTCGCCGTGGCGGTCGCCCCGGCGGCGGGACAGCTGATCAGCGACTCGCGGGACGCGACCACCTCGACGGTGAACGCCGTCGACGCCGTGTTTCCGTCGGCGGTGAACGACACCGGGATCGACTGCGTGCCCAGGCGGTTCGGCCGGAAGGCGGACTCGTCGACGTCGAGCAGCGCGGGGTCGACGATCTGGTAGCGCCCGTGCTCGAACACCGCCACCACGACCAGCCCGGTGATGTCCAGGGGGTCGCCCAGCAGGTACTCCGACGTGGTCGGGCCGGCGAGCAGCTCGAGGTCGACGAGAGCGCCCAGCTCCGCGTCGCCGCGCGGCCCGGCCACGGTGAGCATGGCGAGCTCGCTGACCGTCCGCGCGCCGGTGACCGCGTCGGTGACGGTCGCGCGGTACCGCGTGCCGTCGTCGTCCGCGGTCACGTCGTCGACGGACAGCCACGGCGAGCGCACCGGGATCTCGGTGCCGAACACGTCGTGCCGGACCTCCTGCCAGGGGTCGCCGCCGACCGAGGACTCCCAGGTGACGACGTGCGGGTGGTCCCCGGCGGTGCGCGCGTGGAAGTGGGCGCTGGCCCCGGCCGAGACGCTCACGTCGCGGGGTCCGGCGACGAGGTGGGCGTCGGTAGGCACGACGGCGGTCATGGTGACGTCGTCGCAGTACGAGGTGCCGGAGGCCGCCGGCTGGTAGCAGTAGAGGGTGAGGTTGCCGACGTTCTGGGGAACGGTGAACCGGACCGAGGCGTGCTGCCACTGCCCGGCGACGGTGGAGAAGGCGTTGAAGGCCGTGCCGGTCTCCTCGGTGCCCTGACCCCACTTTGCGCCCAGGGAGACGCCCTGCGTCTTGCCCGCGACGGAGGAATGAATCCACCCGGCCAGCTCGTAGGTCTGGCCCGGCTGCACCGGGATGTGGACGAGCTCGGAGCCCGCCCCCGTGCTGCCGGGGGTCAGCGACGTGCTGTGCCCGCCGCCGGCGACCACCGTGGTGCTGCGCCCGGAGTTCCAGATGCTCCACGGGGAGGTGCGCCTGTCGGAGTAGGTGGTGAACAGCGACTCGAAGGAGCCGTCCACCACCACGTCGGACACGGTGCCCACCGCGATGTCCGAGCAGCTGCCGCCCGAGCAGGAGAGCGTGACGTCCTGCTGCGTGGCGTCGGTGCGGACCACCGAGAAGACGGCGGAGCCGCCCTCGGACACGGGCCGCGCGGTCTGGACGAGCCCGCGCTCGTTCGCGACGGTGAACGTCGCGCCCGGGCTCAGGGTGGCATCGATGCGGACGGTGGAGGTGGCGGGCAGCGTCAGGTCGGCCGAGGCGCCGTCGGCCAGCTGCGCCGGCGGCGCGCAGGTCTCGTCGTCGACCTCGCTGAACTGGTAGGCGCCGATGTCGGGCGCGCAGCGGTGCGGCACGGCGTTGCCGAACAGATCGACGGTGCCCTCCTCCGCGACGGCGATGCCGGCGCCGGCCAGGTTGGGTGCGGTGACCTGCGTCAGCGTGGTGAGGTCGAGCTCGCCGGTGCCGTCGATGACGGCGAGATCCTCGAGCGCGGCGAGGGCCGCGGCCGGGAGGTCGTCGATGTCGAGCTTCTGGTTGCCGTCGGCCTGGGTGCCCGGCCAGGTGCTGGCCGCGTCGACGCTGTAGAAGGCGTTGTTGCGCCAGGTGAGCAGGTTGGGGCTGGAGGCGGCTGCCGAGGTGACGCCGCCCTGGCGCAGCGAGACCACCAGGTTGTTGGCCAGCAGGATGCTGGAGCCGGCGTTGTTGACGGAGAGGAACTCCGCGGCCGAGTCGTCGGTGATCACGATGGTGTTGTTGTAGAACGCCCCATCGGTGGCTCCGGCCAGGAACCCGACGCGCGAGATCTCGCCGATCGAGAAGTTGTAACGATACACACCTTCCGACGCGAAACCGGCGTTGGGCAGCCAGCTGGCCGCGCAGCCGCAGAAGAACACCATGCCGCCCTCGTTGGCATAGCTGACGTTGTGCTCGAAGACGGTGTTGCGGGTGCCGTAGTCGATGTCGAAGGAGGTGCCGTCGTTGTTGCCGGCGAGCTTCCTGGTGCCGGTGACGGTGTTGCCGCGGAAGACGGTGTCGTCGGCGTTCCACGCCCACACGCCCGCGTTGCTGCCCTGGTTGGCGCGGTTGGCCGCGTCGCTGACGACGTTGCCCTCCACCACGGCGCCCTTGTTCATCTGCACGACGATGCCGTCGCCGCCGGTGCCGTCCACGACGTTGTCGCGGATGACCAGCCCCGTGGAGGGCGTCCAGGGGTTGCGGGCGTTGTCGCCCTTGGTGCAGTAGCCGCTGTCCCAGGCCATCTCCTGGCGGCACAGCCAGGCGGTGGACATGTTGATGCCGGAGCGGTTGACGTCCTCGATGCGGTTGTTGGCGATCACCACGTCGTCGAACCAGGACGGCACGCTGCCGGGGTAGACCTCCACCTGGATGCCGCCGGAGCCGCCCAGGTCCTTCTTGTTCTGGCCGGTGACGTCGTGGATGTAGAGGTTCTCCAGCCGGAAGTGGCTGAGCTGTCCGGCGTCGGTGTTCTTGATCACGACGCCGCGTCGCATCGCCGTGAAGCGGGCGGACGGGGTGGGATCGATGTTGGTGATCTCCAGGTTGCGGATCTCCCAGTACTCCTGGTTGTCGAGCAGGACGGTCTCCGCCACGCCCTGGCCGTCGATGCGCGGCAGTTGCGTGCCGTCGCCGTAGGCGTCGATCAGGAGGGGCGCCTCGGCGGTGCCCGATCCCTGGGTGGTGAGGGCGCCGGTGCAGGTGGAACCGCGTTTGAACAGCACCGCGTCGCCGGGCTCCAGGCGGAGCTCGCCGACGGCGCCGAGGGAGGTGAGCGGCGCCTGGCGGGTGCCGATGCCGGGGGCGGTGGCGTCGCAGTCGACGAAGTAGGTGGTGCCGGCGGCGTCGCCGGGGGAGGGGGGCTGGGCCGTGGCGGTGGGCACCGCCAGACCGCCGATGACAAGGGCCGTTGCGGCGATGAACGCGACGCGACGCCG
>DAOLFC010000050.1:0-9311 GCA_035326505.1 Arachnia sp. | reverse complement strand
CCGCCAGACCGCCGATGACAAGGGCCGTTGCGGCGATGAACGCGACGCGACGCCGGGGTGGGATGAGTCTCATGAAACTCCTCTGCATCGAGGTGATGGAACTGGTTGCAATGCGGCTTGTTACCGGGTAATGTTCGCGTTAACAACTTATGTTCACGTAAACACCGCAGTGTTCACGCTATCACTAGGGCGTGCTGCTGCCCTGACTTCATTGGCGAAGGATCGAAGAAGATGACATTACGTCTCCCTGTGCGACCCCTCTTATCGGCCCTGGCTGCCTCCGCGCTGCTGGGGTCGTTTGCGTTGTCGGCGGTCGCGGCACCCCCCACCACCGACGATCCGCCGGTCTACGAGGCCTACCCGGCCATCGTCGACCCCGGATCGACCGCCCCCACCTACTTCCAGCCGCACTGGTACGACACCGACGGCCGGCACATCCAGGCGCACGGCGGGCAGATCGTCGTCGGGGAGGAGAACGGCGCGCCGGTCTACTACTGGTACGGCGAGGACCGCTCCAACGACTACTACAACAGCCCCGGCGTCTCGGTCTACAAGTCCTACGACTCCTTCAACTGGACCAACGAGGGCGTGGCGCTGCGATCGGTCAGCAGCAAGGCGCAGCTCACCGAACCCTACTTCGCCGACCTCTACGACACCATCGGCCAGGGCGGACAGCCCGATCAGGCCCGCATCGACGAGCTGTTCTACCACCTCAACGTGAAGAACACCGAGGACGACGGCACGACGCTGCGCACCAACGCGATCTTCGAGCGGCCCAAGGTGCTCTACAACGACGCCACCGACCAGTGGGTGATGTGGTGGCACTCCGACGGCAGCACCAGCCCCGGCGGAAGCAACTACGCCCGCTCGCTGGCCGGCGTCGCCGTCTCCGACAGCCCCACCGGTCCCTTCCAGCTGATCGGCGCCTACCGCCTCTACAACGAGACCACCTACAAGACGGCCTGCAACCAGAACGGCGCGGTGGCCGGCGGCGCCCGCGACATGACGGTCTTCAAGGACGACGACGGCAGCGCCTACATCGTCTACTCCTCGGAGGAGAACCGCTCGCTGTACATCGCGAAGCTCAACGACGACTACACCAACGTCGAGAAGACCACCGCCACCGACACCGTCGGCTTCCAGTTCTCCGACGAGGGCGCCTACCCCTACATCTTCGCCGACGGCACCGCCGGCGCCCCGGTGAAGGGCCAGGACTACGGCATCGTCAAGCGGTGCGGGCTGCTGGAGGCCCCCACGGTCTTCACCCACGACGGCCGCTACTACCTCGTCACCTCCGGCGCCACCGGCTGGCGCCCCAACCCGCAGACCTACTACACGGCCGACGCCATGCTGGGCACCTGGATCCGCGGCATCGAGGCGGGCGACGCCTACGAGAACGTCGCCTACGACCAGATCCCCGAGGGCGGCGACGGACTGCTCTCCTACGGCGACAGCCGCAAGACGAGCTTCGGCTCGCAGTCGACGCACGTCTTCCCGCTGGACGCCTCCGACGGGCGCTTCATCTACATGGGCGACCGCTGGAACTCCGGCGCCGCCAACTCCACCTACGTCTGGCTGCCCATGACCTTCGGGGAGAACGGCCGCCTGGAGATGCGCAACCCCGCCGTCCAGGCCCCGCAGTGGGCCACCGGCTGGACCACCGAATACTGGAACGACAAGGGCGCCGGAGGCTACATCTGGACGGTGACCGACGACGGCCTGCCCGCGTCGGTGCGCACCTCCCAGGACGTCACCGAGGTGCTTCCCACGACGGTCACGGTGACCGCCGGCGGCACCGATCGTGAGGTGGGCGTCACCTGGTCGCCGTCGGTGTTCAGCACCCCGGGTGCCCAGAAGATCACCGGCACCCTGGCCGCCGACGCCGACTTCACCGCCGGGCGCACCTTCACCCGCACCATCCAGGTCGACGCCTATGGCTCGGTCAACATCGCGCCGCAGGCCACCGTCGTCGCGTCCAGCCGGCAGAACCTGGCCCCGACGCTGACCGATGGCTCGCTGGGCAAGGGCTGGGACGACTGGGTCGCCGGCGGGGGATATCCGCGCTCCAGCACGCTGAGCTTCGAATGGAACGGCCCCCGGGTGCTCGACCGGCTCTCGGTCCACACCTTCAAGGACGGTTCGACGGCCACCTGGCCCTCCGAGGTCAGCGTCAGCTACCGCGAGGCCGACGGCACCTGGGTGAACACCGACGTGAGCACCAGCGTCGCCCAGGACGCCTCCGGCAGCGCGCCGGTCGTTCAGCTCGACCTGAGCACGCTTCCCGCGGTCGATACGCTGCGCGTCAACCTGCAGACGGCCACCAGCACCTGGCAGTCGATCGCGGAGGTCGAGATCTTCGGCTACGTCGCTCCGGCCCAGCCGCTGCTGCAGGGCCTGAAGGTGGACGGGCAGCCGATCGCCGGCTTCGATCCGGCCGTCTCCGACTACCGCCTCGAGCGGGCGGCCGGCATGGTCACCGCCGATGCGGTCGGCGGCGCCGAGGTCGAGATCCAGCAGGCCACGGGCGATCGCACCTACGCGGTGGTCGTCGCGCGCCAGAAGGACGGCGGGACGACCGTCACCGCTCAGGCCTACCGTGTGTACTTCGAGGCCGCCTCGGTGAACGCCGATCTCGCCTCGCTCACCATCGACGGCGTTCCCCTGGCGGGCTTCGCCCCGGCCACCACCTCCTACACCTTCGACGTCGGCACCTGGGGCCGGGTGCCCGCGGTGGTGGCCCAGCCCGCCGATGATGCCGCCAGCGTCACCGTCTCGGCCAACGCGGCACGCGCCGTGGTGACGGTGACCGCCGAGGACACCCAGGTGACCAAGGCCTACACCATCTCGTTCTCGGCGACGGGCGGCTGCAACGCCGTCGCCGCGCCGTGGACGGCCGGCACGTGGAGCGCCGGCAGCTACTGCCAGGGCGACAACGGCGCGTTCCGGATCACCGATACCGGGACCGGCGCCTGGACCAACAAGGACAACCTGAGCGTCGTCTGGCAGCCCGAGCTCATCGGGGTGGGCGACTACTTCGAGACCACGGTCGCGGTGCTCGATCGCGGCAGCAACAGCGACTCCCGCGCGGGGCTCATCGTCCGCAACGACCTCTCCGCGGCCGGCAAGGCCTCCGCTCGCGGCTACGCGCTGCTGGTGACCAGCCCGGCAGGCGTCTACCTCCAGCACGACGCCAACGGCAACGGCTACATCGACACCCAGACCGCGACGGTGCCCGCCGGCGTCGCCCCCGTCCAGCTCCGCCTGGAGCGCACGGCCGAGAACCAGGTGACGGGCTACTACCGCACCGCCTCCGGTCAGGAGTGGATCGAGGTGGCCACCGTGCCGCTGAACGCTCCCGACGAGGTCCTCGACGCCGGCGTCTTCGCGACGGGCAACAACAACAACGGCCCGGCCACGGCCACCTTCGTCGACACCGCGTTCTCCGAGGCCGAGGCCCCGCCGAGCGTCGTCGCCGAACTGACCACGCGCTGCGTCGCCGGCAAGATCCAGCTGGTCGTCACGGTCACCAACCCGGGCGACGAGGCGGTCGCCGTCTCCGTCCAGACCCCGTACGGCGCGAAGTCGTTCGGCGAGCTGGGAGCGGGCCGGGGCGCCTCGGCGGCCTTCGCCACCCGGCTGTCGACGATGCCCGGCGGCGAGGTGAGCATCACCGCCGGAGCCACCGTCACCACCCAGCCTTACCCGGGCGCCCAGTGCTCATAACCGCCCAGTGCTCGTAGACCCCGTGCTCATGAACCCCGTACCCGTCAACCCCGTGCTCGTGAGAAGCGTCGCCGCTTCCGCCGCAGAACAGGAAAGGAACTCGAAGAGATGACAACGAGACGACCGGGGCGCTGGCTGACCGCCATCGCCTTGTCCCTCGGCCTCGCGGCGAGCACCATGCTCGGCACCGCCCAGGCAGCGGATGACACCATCCACACCTACCGCAGCACTCCCGGCGACGTCGCCTCCGAGCGATTCCAGCTGGAGGCGGGCGACACCGATGTGTTCGTCACCAAGTACTCCAACCGCAGCAACAACCGCGTCCATGTCGCGCGGTTCGCGTCGGACACCACCACCCCCGAGATGACGGTGACCAACAACGCGCCCATCACCAGCTGGCGGGTCTTCCCCGAGCGGTACTACCCGCAGAGCGCGGGCACCGTCGCGGGCAACACCCTCACCTTCGAGCTGTCGCCCGAGCTGCCGTACGCGATCGTCGAGATCAACGGCTCGCAGCCGCTGCTGGCGATCGTCAACGACCCCCTGGAGAACCCGGCGGACATCCCCGACCCGAGTGCCGCCAACGTCGTCAACCTGGCCGACTTCGTCACCGACGCGACGGGCGCCACGGATCAGACCGCGCAGTTCAATGCCGCCATCGACGCGCTGTACGACAACGCGGGCAAGGACACGCTCTTCATCCCCGACGGCTGGTACCAGTACGCCGGCCTGGAGCTGAAGAACCGCACCAAGCCCGTCACCATCTACGTCGACGAGGGTGCGCTGCTGAAGAACCGGATGCAGCCCACCATGGAGGCCATGGAGCCGGCGATCGGCATCTGGGACTCGGCCAACATCACCGTGCGCGGGCGCGGCGTCTTCGACGGCAACGGCTTCGCCAACTACGACACCGCCAACGGCGGCTGGCGGCACGACGCGGCCACCTCCGAGCACCAGGGCGGCGCGATGGTGGTGCGTTCGCAGAACATCGTCTTCCACGACACCCTGCTGCGCGACGCCAAGCAGTGGAACTGGGAGACCCACACCGCCAAGAACGTCACCTTCAACAACATCAAGGGCCTGACCCCCTACGCCCAGCCCTGGATCGACGGCCTCGACCTGGCCAGCGGCCAGAACCTGACCGTCAACGGCGCCCTCACCCTGGGCAACGACGACGGCTTCGCCACCGGCCACTACAACCCCAGCGACGGCTTCCCGGGCAATCCCGACCGGTACAACTGGGACACCGAGGACAGCTTCGGCTACTCGATCAACGACACCCTGGGCTGGAGCGCGGGCGCCGGCAACGGCATCCGGATGGGCCACGCGGCCTACGGGCACGCGATGAAGGACTACGTTTTCGACAACGTGAACTACGTCGGATTCGGCGCGGGCGGCCACGGCATCACCGTGCAGAACCCGAACGCCTCCACCAAGACGACCTACCCCCGCTACGAGAGCATCATCATCCGCAACAGCTCGTTCGACACCGCCAATGTCGGCACGAACTTCGCGGTGCGCGGGCTCAACACCTCGAACCGGATCGGCACCGTGAAGCTGGAGAACCTCTGGTTCTCGCACGACCGGCCGTCCTCGGTGAACAACGTGACCGATCTCACCATCACCGGCCTGAAGCTCGCGGGAACCCCCATCACCCGGCTGACCCAGATGAGGCTGAACCTCGTCGACATCGTGAACCGCAACTTCGACTTCGTCGAGGACGTGGCCCCGGTGTTCGCGCCCCTCTCGACCCAGACCATCCAGGACGGCGAGAGCCTCGCCTTCCGCGTGGAGGCCAGCGACGGCGACGGTCATGACGTCACCATCACGGTGGGCGATCCGGGTCTTCCCGCGGGCGCGTCCTTCGACGGCTCGGTCTTCAGCTGGACCCCCACCCACAACCAGCTTGGCACCCATGTGGTGTCCTTCATCGCCACCGACGAGCTGGGCGCCACCGCGATGACCACCGCCACCATCGTGGTCACCAATCCGAACATCAGCACCGTCGCGCTGACGCCTGTGGCCGACACCAACGCTCAGACCTGGAACACCGAGGAGACGCTGAACTACGGCGACAACGAGCACCTGCGGGTGATGAACTTCAACGACTCGGCCACCGGCGAGCTCGGCCATCTGTACCCCGGCGGGCAGGGCAGCAAGGACGCCAAGCTGACCTTCCTGAGCTTCGACCTGTCGGAGCTGGCCGACGAACTGGACGATGCGTCGATCGAGAAGGTCGAGCTGGAGCTCACCTACTTCGGGCCCACCAAGGGCGCGATGTCGGGCACCGACACGATCAAGGTCGCCCCGGCGGCCGCGGGCTGGATCGAGGGCAACGGCAAGACGACGCCGACCACGCGCACCAACTCGGTCAGTGGCGCGCTCACCTGGCTGAACAAGCCGGTCGTCGACGGCAGCCACGTCGTCGAGTCCGCGCCGTTCGACGTGACCGCGGCGGGCCGGATGGGCAACGACAACACCTACGTCGCCAACCAGACCCCCATCGGCACCAAGGCCCGCGTCGACGTGACGTCGCTGGCGGAGCTGCTGGGCGATGACCAGTCGGTCCTCAGCCTGGCGGTCAACGAGACCCAGAAGAAGGACATCATCTTCGTCTCCAAGGAGGGCGCCGCCCGCAACCCGAATGCCGCGGGCATGGCCCCCAGCCTGATCGTCACGCTGCGCGCCGACGATGAGATCTCGGCCCCGGACGTGACCGTCACCACCACGACGCGCTGCGTCGCCGGCAAGACGGTTCTCGTCGTGACCACCGAGAACGCGGAGGCCGCACCTGCGGACGTGACCGTCTCGACGCTGTACGGCGCCAAGACCTTCACCCTGGCCGCCGGAGCCCGCACGTCGCATGCGTTCACCACGCGTCAGGCGACCCTCGGGTCGGGCGAGGTCTCGGTCTCGGCCACCAGCGGCGACGCCGCGGGCGACTGGACGGTCCCGCATCAGGCTTCGACCTGCGGAAGCTGACCGCTTGGTCGCGAGACAAGACGGGGGCCGGGATCATCACGATCCCGGCCCCCGTCCGGCGTTCCCCTGCGAGCGAGGTACGAGCCCCCGTGAGACGCAGGGCCGTTCGCCAGGGAGACACCGTAAAATCACGCCTGAGACTATCGACTCGGCTTCCTGTTTCCGTATGTCCCTTGCGTGTGCGGTGTTCCCAATGCGTGAGTGTCCCGCTTGCGTGTTCGATTCATCCCCAGGGGGATCCATGAACGAGTCCACTCACCCGCATGAGACGACCGCGACCTTCGGCAATCTTGACCGTCGCGTGGTGCTGAGGGCATCCGCGTGGTCGGTGCCGGTGATAGCGGTGGCGTCTTCTGCACCGCTCGCGGCGGCGACGGGCGGCACGATGGCGCTGTTCTCCAGCAGTTGGGCGTCGTCGACCAAGTATCTGACGTTGACCCTACTGCTGGTCCCCGATCCGGTGGGTACCCCCACGATCACGGTTACTTCTGACGACACGACGGTGGTTCCGGTCTCCACGACGGTGATCTCCGGCGGTACCGTCCAGGTCGTCGTCGCGCTGCCCAGCGCATCGGGCGGGGACAGCGTTGTCTTGGACATCGCATCGACCGGCTACTCGCCCCTGGCCACGACCGTTGTCCTCCCCGCTCCAGGCAGCCTGGACACCACCTTCGATCCCGGCGCAGGACTTAACAACAACGGCCGGGCGTTGGCGTTGCAGCCGGATGGAAAGATCATCGTCACCGGCGCCTTCACTGCGGTTGACGGCACCGCCCGTGGCCGTATTGCGCGGTTGAACGCGGATGGCAGTTTGGACACCACCTTCAGTTCCGGAACCGGACTCTCCGCCCTGGGCAGGGCAGCGGCGGTGCTGTCCGATGGGAAGGTCGTCGTCACCGGCGACTTCACCCCAATCATCGGACCTAGCGGGGTCAATCGCAATTTCCTCGCACGGCTGAATGCGAATGGCAGCCTGGACACCACCTTCAGCCTCAACCTCAACTACATCGGATTGGGGCTGGCGGTACAGTCCGATGGGAAGGTCGTTGTCGTCGGCGACTTCGGCAACGTTGCCGGCGTCAGCCGCAGTCGCGTTGCCCGGCTGAATACGGACGCCACGCTGGACGGCGGCTTCAACCCCGGACTCAACGACACCGGCGTGGCGGTCGCGGTGCAGACGGATGGGAAGATCCTCGTCGCCGGAATCTTCACCTTCGGCGCCGGCACCTACCGAAATCGTGTTCTGCGCATGAATGCGGATGGCACCATCGACACCACCTTCAATCCGGGAATCGCGCCCAACCCGGTATCCGGCCTCAATAACACGGGCCAGGCCTTGGCATTGCAGGCGGATGGGAAGATCATCGTCACCGGCGACTTCACCACCGTCGACAATGTCTCCCGGAATCGTATCGCGCGGCTGAACACGAACGGCAGCCTCGATACCACCTTCGATCCGGGAGTCGGGCTCAACGGCACCGGCTATGCGGTGGCGGTGCAGGCGGACGGGAAGATCGTTGTCGCCGGCGACTTCACCACCGTCAACGGTGTCGCCCGCGACAACATCGCGCGGCTGAATACGGATGGCAGCCTCGACACCACCTTCAATCCCGGACTGAACGGCTCCGGTAGGGCGCTGGTGCTGCAACCGGACGGGAGGATCCTCGTCACCGGATTCTTCACCACCGCCGACGGCACTGCCCGTAGCCACATCGCGCGCCTCCACGGCTGAGAGTCTAAGGCGGAAACCTAGAACAAGTCTGAATGGGTTCCGGTGCGGAGGCACATCAGCACCACCGCCTGTTCGTCCTTCTCGTAGACGAGTAGCCAGTCGGGCTCGATGTGGCACTCGCGAGCTCCACCCCAGTTCCCGCTGAGGATATGGTCGCGGTATGCAGGCGGGAGCCCCTGGCCGCTGGCGAGTCGTTCGATGACGGCAAAGAGCTTTTCGACATCCTTGCCGCGCTTCTTGGCGAGCTTCACGTCCCTCTTGAAAGCGCTGGTGTAGGCGATTGAATACGGCATGCGACCTAGACGTCCAGTGACGCACGCAAGGAAGCGATGTCCGGGAACACTGGGGTGTCCGGATCGTTCAGCATCGCCTTGCCCTCAAGGATCGCGTCGGTGGTTTCCGCATTGGGCGTAGCCGCCGTGATCTCAAAGGGAATGCGCCGTTCCCGCACCGCCTGCTTCAGGAAGGCGTTGACGGCAACCGAGATGTTGAGCCCAAGCTCGGAGAACAGCAGCTCCGCAGCTTCCTTGGTACCGTCGTCGACACGAACGCTGATTGTTGACTTAGACATTCTGCTACCTCCGTATAGCAAATGTAGCACGATGTCCATACGTCGACGATGCCCCCGTCCGATGGTGGGGCAGCGGTCCGGAGTCGGTCCCTGCGGATGGTTGCGCTGCTTCCCTTCGAGATGCTCGCTAGCGCTCGCTCCTCAAGGAGCATCAGGCAGGCACGAGCATCTCGAAAAGAGCACTCCGCAGGAACTGGTCAGTCGTCGGGGTGCCAGGGGTTGGGGGTCTTGGGTCTGGCGTCGCGGGCGGCGCGGGCTTGTTCAACGAAACGCCAGAAACCTGCGAGCGGATCGGGCTCAGGG
>DAOLFC010000188.1:0-4537 GCA_035326505.1 Arachnia sp. | reverse complement strand
CATGGCGTCCTCCTTCTGCAGGATGACCAGGGCGACGGTGAACTCGTTCCAGGCCTGCAGGAAGGCGTAGACGCCCGACGCGATCAAGCCCGGGGCGAGCAGCGGGAAGGTGACCTTGAAGAAGGCCTGGGTGCGGGTGCAGCCGTCCACCATCGCGGCCTCCTCGAGGTCGGCCGGGATGCCGGCGACGAAGCCGCGCAGCATCCACACCGTGAACGGCACCACGGCCGCGATGTAGATCAGGGTGACGCCCAGGAAGTGATTCAGCAGCCCGACGGTGCTCATCAGCTTGTACTGCGCGATGAACAGCCCCTCGGCCGGCAGCATCTGGATGAACAGCAGCGCCAGCACGAAGGACTTGCGGCCCCGGAACTTGAACCGGCTGATCGCCAGCGCGCCGAGGAAAGCGAACAGCAACGTGACCGCGACGGTGAGCAGCGTGACGGTGAGGCTCATCTGCAGCGCGCCCCAGAACTTCGGGTTGATCACCGCGTCGAAGTTGCGCAGCGAACCGCCGAACGGCAGGAAGCGCGGGGTCACCGACTGCAGCACCGTGTTGGACAGCAGCGACGAGTTGACCATCCAGTAGACCGGGAAGATCCAGATCAGGGCCAGCGCGACGGCGAGCATACTGAACAGCAGCGTCCCGATGCGCACGCGTCGACGCGGGGAGACCGTGGCAGGCATGTCAGTCGTCCTCCTTGATCAGCTGGGCGACGTAGAAGGAGCTCATGGCGATGGTCAGCACCAGCACGAACACCGACAGCGCGGAGGCCATGCCGAAGTCGCTGGCGCCGACGCCCAGGCGATAGATGTAGGTGCCGAGCAGGTCGGTGGAACTGGGCGGCGCGCCCGCGTCCTGCAGCATCCTGATCTGCGTGAAGACACGCAGGTCCCAGATCACCTGGAGCAGCAGCACGATCATCAGCACGGGCCGGATCAGCGGCAGGATGATGTGGAAGAAGCGACGCGGCCCGTCGGCGCCGTCGAGCGCGGCGGCCTCCAGTACCTCGTCGGAGACCTGGGTGAGGCCCGCGTAGACGGAGAACGCCACGAAGGGCACCGACATCCACACCACGATCACCGTCGCGACGAAGTAGAAGCTGAGCGGGGTGGCCAGCCAGTTGTGGTTGGTGAAGTTGAAGCCCAGCTGGGTGAGCAGCCAGTTGATCACTCCCCGGCGCCAGTCGAACAGCCAGGTCCACACCGTCATCGCGGCGACCACGGGCATGGCCCAGGCGATCAGCAGCGCCATCTGCAGGATGAGCCGCACCACCTTGGGGACGGCGGTCATCAGCAGCGCAAGCCCCACGCCGATCACGACGGTCAGCGCCGCGTTGACCAGGCAGAACGCGATGGAGCGCAGGACGATCCCCCAGGTCTCGTTGCTGGTGAACACCGCGAGGTAGTTGTCCAGCCCGACGAACTCCGGCGGCTGGCCGAACTGCTGGGCCAGCCCGAACTTACGGGTGGAGGTGATCAGCTGCCACACCATCGGGTAGCCGAGGGAGAACAGCAGGATCAGGATCGCGGGGAGGATCAGGAGGTAGGGGGTGAGCCGGACGGCCCGGCGGGCGCGTGTGGTCGCCCGGCCCTGCTCGTCGGCCACGGGGGGCGTGGCGTGCGGTGCCGTCATGAGGGGTCTCTCTCGTCCCTGGGGTGAGCTGACTAGGTGATCTAGCTGCGTGATCTAGCTGGGGTGATCCGAGAGGGGCCCCGCCCGGAGGCGAGGCCCCTGTCGGTGGGTCAGCCGTTGAGCATCGGGGTCAACTCGGCGTCGTACTGGGCGGCCAGCGCGGCGACGTCGCCACCCTCTGCCACCGCGGCGAAGAACTCCTCCAGCTTCAGCGACGCCTCGACGGCCGCCCAGCCCGGAGCAGCGGGCGTGAGCTTGGAGTTGCTGGCCGAATCGATCAGCGCCTGGGCGAACTGGTCATCGCCGAGGGCCCCGACGTAGTCGGAGTTGGCCGGACCGAGGCCGTTCTCGCCGAGCATCGTCTGGTATTCGGAGGAGAAGATGATGCGCAGGAGGTCGCGGGCGCCTTCCTGGTTCTCGGACGCGGCGGAGATCCCGACGTTGGAGCCGCCGGCGAACACCGGGGCCGGGTTGCCGTCGTTGCCGGGCAGGACGAAGACGCCGAAGGTGTCGTCGTTCCACTCGCGCACCGGATCGCCGGCGTCATTGGTGGCCAGGTCGCCGATCGACCAGTGCGCCCACCCGGGGGCCATGATGGTGGCGGCGGCGAGGGAGGTCTCCTCGACGACCTTGCCGTCCTCCGTCGCGGAGTCGGAGTCGTTGATGTACAGCCACGGGCTGGCGTCGCGAGCGGTCGACGGGGCCATCGAGGCGTTCTTCTGGATGTCCTGCAGCTGCTCCAGGCCCTTGATCGTGTTCGGGTCGGAGAGGGTGGAGGTCCATTCACCGTTGTCGAACTTCGCCAGGTCGCCGCCGTTGGCGAAGATCCAGGAGATGCCGTTGCGCCAGTCCTGGCCGCCCAGGAAGAACCCGGAGAAGTCCTTGATGTTGCGCGGGTTCTTCTCGGTGATGGTCTTCACCGCGGCGTTGAACTCGTCGAGGGTCTTGGGCACCTCGACCCCGGCCTCCTGCCACACGTCCTTGCGGTAGAACATGTAGCGCGAGCCGAAGTAGTACGGGAGGGTGTAGTTCACGCCGTCGACCGCACCGACGTCGACGAAGGACTGCAGCAGCTTGTCGCCGCCCAGCTCTTCGAACATGTCGGAGATGTCGGAGAAGGCGCCGACGTTGGTGAAGGTGGGCGACTGGGTGTTGCCGATCTCCGTCACGTCGGGGGTGTTGGCCGCGTCGGGCAGCGAGGTGGTGAGCTTGGCGATGATGTCGCCCCAGGTCTGCTCCTCGACGGTGAGGGTGCCGCCGTTGACCTCCGCATACTCGGCGACGAGGAAGTCGCGCAGAGGCTGCGGGGTGTCGCCGCCGATCACCCAGAAGGTGATGTCCTGGGCGGTTCCCTCGGGAGCGGCGGTGTCGCCGTCAGTCGGGGTGGTGTCCGTGGGTGAGGTGGTGGGCTCGGCGGAGCCGCCACAGGCGCTCAGGGCAAGGGCGGAAGCGGCGAAGAACGCCACTGCTGCCAGCTTCTTCTTCATGGGGTTTCCTTTCGATACGGAGCCACTTCAGGGCTCTTGCCTCTGCGCGCCGGGGTCGTTGTCACGGGGTGCGCGTCGTTGCTGCATACTATTAGTAAACCTTACGAATAACTCGGACGCAACCGGTCTGCGGCATCGTGACCAGATCGTTACCTTTCCTGGCTGCGTTGCGCAACGGCAGGAGCGTAATCCTCTCGACGCCCCTTGGGGTGCCCTACCCCGGTCCCTGCGGGCGAAAAGAGCCAGCCCGACTGTCCGCAGGGACCTGGCTCAGGAGGATCCGACGGATAAGTGCGCCGATCAGCCTTTTGCAGGCCCAGATTTCGCAAAAACCTCCTCTGACCGCACTTATCCGTCAGGGGTTGGCTGGGACTGTTGTTCGGCTGCCGGATGCTCGCTTCGAGGCTCCGCTGCGCTCCGCACCTCAACGAGCGTCAAGGGGAGGAGCGTCAACCCAGGAGCGTCAGGGGGAGGAGCTTTTCAGGTCAGCGCCGAGAGCACCAGTGCCGCGACGACGAGGAAGGTCGCCTGGGTGACCTCGATCAGGGAACCGAAGGTATCCCCCGTCATCCCGCCGAAGCGACGATGCAGGTGCCGCTGCCACCACCATCCGGCGGCGCCCGCGACCAGGGCGGCGACGCCGAAGCCGCCGAGACCGGTGACTCCGGCCGCCAGCCACCCGAATCCGAGGGCGATCGCGAGGACGGCCGCGGAGTTGAGCACCACCGCCCGGGTCGTCGACGCCCCGGAGAACAAGGCCCCGAAGCCGCCGGGGCGGGCGGTGGGCGTGCGCGCGGCGAAGCCGACGACCAGCCGGCCCAGCATCGCCGCCACCATCAGGGCGAGCGGGGCGACCAGCGCGGCGCCCCCGCTCAGCGGGGCCGCCTGAGGGGCGACGCCGCCCGGCGGGACCACCGGCGCAGAGACGTCGCCCACCGGGGCGGCCGCCACCGCGATATCACCCAGCGCGTCGAGCGCGGCCACGTCGAAGAGGAGCACGAAGACCAGCGTGATCACGCCCATGGGGCCGATGTCGGAGCGCTTCATGATGGCCAGCGCGTCCTCGGCGGGCTTGCGGGAGCCGAGGCCGTCGGCCGTGTCGGCCACACCGTCGAGGTGGAGGG
This sequence comes from Arachnia sp., assembly GCA_035326505.1. Taxonomy (GTDB): domain Bacteria; phylum Actinomycetota; class Actinomycetes; order Propionibacteriales; family Propionibacteriaceae; genus Arachnia. Next base: position 290 of record DAOLFC010000188.1, on the reverse strand, counting down.
CGCCGGTGAGCCACGCCAGCACGGCCAAGGCGGCGACGGCGGGCAGCACACCGACCCCCGAAAGGGACGCGAGCGCCAGCACGCCCCCCGCGATCCCGCCGACGATCAGCCCCACCCACGGCAAGGCGGCGAGGGCGCGGCCGGCGAGGGGGCGATCGATCTCCGCGACGGGCGGCACGGGGATGACGGTGAACAGGCCGAGCGAGGCCACCAACGCGTTGGGCATGAGAACTCCTAGTAGTCTGTCGCGCCTGAAGGTGCGGATCAGGATGGGGCGTCAGGCGGGATGA
>DAOLFC010000049.1:0-24736 GCA_035326505.1 Arachnia sp. | reverse complement strand
TCGGGGTGCCCTCGATGATCGGCCTGCTGATGCTGATCGGCATCGTGGTGACCAACGCGATCGTGCTGATCGACCTGATCAATCAGAAGCGCAAGGACGGCGCGGGCGTCGACGAGGCCATCGCCCAGGGCGCGCGGCTGCGGTTGCGGCCGATCGTGATGACGGCGCTGGCCACGATCTTCGCGCTGATCCCGATGGGGCTCGGGCTCACCGGCGGCGGGGTGTTCATCTCGAAGCCGCTGGCGATCGTCGTGATCGGCGGCCTGGTGAGTTCGACGCTGCTCACCCTGATCCTCGTGCCGGTGCTCTACGACCTGCTGGAGAAGGCGCGAGAGCGGGGCTCCGGTCGCGCTCGCGCCAGGCGGGACGCCTCGGCCGACGACGGCGAGCCCGCGGCGGGCTGAGGCCGCCTCAGCCCGCCCAGCCGGGCCAGTGCGGAAGCCTCCCGCCCAGGGCCTGGATGCGCGGCACCTGTCCCTGCATGGACGGCAGCCACGCGGCGTCGACGGCGGTGAGCCGGCCGTAGCCGTCGAGCAGCCCCAGCTCCAGCGCCGCCCAGCCGGCGCGGATCTCGTCGGGCGTGGTCATGGGGGTGGGCATCTGCAGCGACGCCGGTTGCCGGGGCGCCTCGCCCTGGATCAGGTCGCGCAGGCGGTTGCGTTCGGTGCGGGCCTCGGGCAGCCGGGCGGCGGCATGGTCGCGCAGCGGGTCCTTCCTGGGCAGGCGGCCCAGGCCGATCTCCAGCCCCTGGAGGAGTGCCCACACATGGCTCAGGGCCACGGGCAGGGAGTCGTCGAGCGTGGCCTCGGCGAACCGCCGGGGCATGCCGCCGGGCTCGGGGAGTGTCGTCTGATCGGCCAGAGCGGCGACGGCGCAGGAGGCCGACGCGAGCAGCAGGCGCTCCGGCTGGCCGGGCGCGCCGGCCACCTGGGCGGCGAACCGCTGCCGCGCTTCCTCGATCGCGGCCGGCAGCGCGGTGCCGGCCTCGCCGGTGGGGGGCGGGGGGACGTCGAAGCCCGGCTCCGGGGCCTCGGCGAACGGATCGAGCGCGGCGAACAGGGCGAGCTGCTCGTCGCAGAGCCCGAGCGCCGCGACCACCCACGCCGAGGGCGGGGCGGCGGCCACCTGAGACCGCAGCGCGGCGGCCGTCGCGGTGGCCTCGACGGCCCAGGGCTCCTGCACCGGAACCGGATCGGGGGTCGGCGACACCGTGGGGGCCTGGATCGTCGGCGAGCCCGCGCACCCGGTCGCACCGAGGGCCACGCCTGCCAGGAGGCTCCGCCGGGTGATCCGCATTCCGGCAGCCTATCGGTATATTGGATGTTCACAATCAGGCGGATAATCGGATATGGAGTGCGCATGCAAGAGACAGCAGTGGTGGCGGTGATCGCCCCCGTCCTCGCCGAGCGCGGGCTGGAGCTCGACTCGCTGGAGGTGATCCCGATGGGAAGCCGTGCGGTGCTCAGGATCACCGTCGACGGCGACGGCCCGAAGGGGCGTGGGCCTCTGCTCGACGACATCGCGGAGGCCTCGCAGGCCATCTCGCGCGCGCTCGATGAGAGCGACGCCGACGGCAGCGCCCCCTACACCCTGGAGGTGAGCTCGCGCGGTGTGAGCAAGCCGCTCACCGAGGCCAAGCACTATCGCCGCAATCGCGGCCGGCTCGTCACGGTGCAGCGCGCCGAGGGCGCTCTGACCGGCCGGATCGTGGAGGTCGCCGACGACGCCGTCACCCTGGAGGTCTCCGGACGCAGCGTCGTGGTGGCGTATCCGGACATCACCAGGGCGGTCGTCCAGGTCGAGCTCAACCGGCCCGTGACCGACGACGAGGAGTGATCATGGACATCGACATGGCGGCGCTGCGGGCCATCGAGCGGGACCGGGAGATCCCGATGGACTACCTCCTGAAGACGCTGGAGGACGCGCTGCTGAACGCCTACTCCCGCACCGACCACGCGCTGCGCGGGGTCAAGATCGACATCGACCGCAAGAGCGGCAAGGTGAGCGTGCTCGCGCCCGAGTTCGACGATGACGACCAGGTGATCGGCTACTTCGACGACACCCCGTCCGACTTCGGCCGCGTGGCCGCCTCCACGGCGCGCCAGGTGATCACCCAGCGCATCCGCGAGGCCGAGGACGACCAGAAGTACGGCCACTTCCAGGGCGCAGAGGGCGACATCCTCGTCGGAACCGTCCAGCAGGACCGCGACTCCCGCGCGGTCCGGGTCAACCTCGGCGAGCTCGAGGCCCTGATGCCGCTGGCCGAGCAGGTGCCGGGGGAGAACTACTCCCACGGGCGCCGGCTGCGGGTCTACGTCGTCGGTGTGCGCCGCGACCTCAAGGGGCTGCAGGTGATCGTCTCGCGCACTCACCCCAGCCTGGTGAAGAAGCTCTTCGAGCTGGAGGTGCCGGAGATCGCCTCCGGCGTCGTCGAGATCAAGGAGATCGCACGGGAGGCCGGTCACCGCACCAAGATCGCGGTCCTGTCGCACAACCCCGACGTGTCCGCCAAGGGCGCCTTCATCGGCCCGATGGGGCAGCGGGTCCGGGCGGTCACCCACGAGCTGGACGACGAGAAGATCGACATCGTCGACTATTCCGAAGACCCGCGGCGCTTCGTCGCGGCGGCGCTGTCGCCCGCGAAGGTCCAGTCGGTGACGGTGATCGACCCCACCACCCGAACCTGCCGTGCCGTCGTGCCCGACTACCAGCTCTCGCTGGCCATCGGCCGCGAGGGGCAGAACGCCCGGCTGGCGGCCCGGCTCACCGGGTGGAGGATCGACATCCAACCGGACAACCAGTCCTGACCTCCGGAGGAGCAATGGCTTTCATTTCGGGCGCGCGGAGGCGACGTCACAGTTCTGCAACAAAGCGTGCGGGCGCCCGGAATGGGCCCCGGACTAGGGCGAAGAGCGTCTAGGGTTGATCGACATGAGGCAGCCCGACGATCGCCCGCTCGTGGAGATGCGAGGAGTCAACAAGTACTTCGGCCCCAATCACGTCCTGAAGGACATCGACCTCGATGTCCACAGGGGCGAGGTCGTGATCGTCATCGGCCCCTCGGGATCGGGCAAATCGACGCTGTGCCGTGCGATCAACAGGCTGGAGACCATCGACTCCGGCGAGATCTTCATCGACGGCAAGCGGCTCCCGGAGGAGGGGGCGGAGCTGGCGAAGCTGCGCAGCGAAGTGGGCATGGTGTTCCAGTCGTTCAACCTCTTCGCGCACAAGACCGTGCTGGAGAACGTCACGCTCGCGCCGATCAAGGTCCGCCGGGTCGGTCGGGCCGCCGCCGAGAAGCGCGCGATGGAGCTGCTCACCCGCGTGGGCGTGCAGGATCACGCGAAGAAGCTCCCCGCGCAGTTGTCCGGCGGGCAGCAGCAACGCGTCGCCATCGCGCGCTCGCTCGCGATGGAACCCAAGCTGATCCTCCTCGACGAGCCCACCAGCGCGCTCGATCCCGAGATGATCAACGAGGTGCTCGACGTCATGGTCGAGCTGGCCAAGAGCGGTATGACCATGCTGGTGGTCACCCACGAGATGGGCTTCGCCCGCAAGGCCGCCGACCGCGTCGTCTTCATGGCCGACGGCGCCATCGTCGAGCAGTCCTCTCCCGGCGAGTTCTTCGGCAATCCCGCCACCGAGCGGGCGAAGGACTTCCTCTCCAAGATTCTGTCCTGATCAACGACCCAGGAGGTTACACACCATGACAGTGAACAAGAAGATCGCAGGGATCCTGCTGACGGCGGCCATGGCAACGGGGCTCGCCGCCTGCGGCGGTGACACCCCCAGCACGGAGCCGGGCGGCACCGGCGATCCCGCGGAGGTCGCCTTCGCCGACGGCACCACCATGGCCGCGCTCAACGCCGCCGGCAAGATCACCATCGGCACCAAGTTCGATCAGCCGCTGTTCGGCTTGATGGGGCCCGACGGAAACCCCGAGGGCTTCGACGTCGAGATCGGCAAGATCGTCGCCGCCGAACTCGGCATCGCGGAGGACAAGATCGAGTGGATCGAGACCGTCTCGCAGAACCGCGAGCCCTTCATCCAGAACGGCAACGTGGACATCGTGATCGCCACCTACACGATCAACGACACCCGCAAGGAGGTCATCGACTTCGCCGGGCCGTACTACATCGCGGGACAGTCCTTCCTGGTGCCGAGCGGCAACCCGGCCGCCATCACCACGCCGGACACCGTCGGAGACCACAAGATCTGCACGGTCACCGGTTCCACCTCGGAGAAGAACATCCTCGAGTACACCGATCCCGGCAAGCTGATCACGGTCGACAAGTACTCCGACTGCCTGGAGCCGATCCGCACCGGCGAGGCGGCGGCGCTGACCACCGACAACGTCATCCTGGCGGGCCTGGTCTCGACGTCCGGGGACGAGTTCGAGGTGGTCGACGCCACCTTCACCGAGGAGCCCTACGGCATCGGCCTGAAGAAGGGCGACGACGAGTTCCGCGGGTTCATCAACGACGTGCTGGAGAAGTCCTTCGAGGACGGCCGCTGGGCGGCCGCCTGGGAGAAGACGGCCGGCACCGTCCTACCCACCCCGGAGCCCCCGGCGGTGGACCGCTACTGATCGATATCCCGAGGAGGTGACCCCGTGGAGGCTGTCTTCGCGAACCTGGACAGCTACTGGCTGGGGTTCAGGGGGACCCTGGAGCTGCTGCTGGTCGGCGGCGCCGGGGCCCTCCTCCTCGGGGGCTTCGTCGCCTTCCTCAGGATCTCGCCCATCGCGAGCCTGCGGTGGATCGGCACCGCCTTCACCGAGTTGATGCGCAACACCCCGCTCACCCTGGTGTTCTTCTTCATCATCGTCGTCCTGCCCGCCCTGCAAATGGGCGTCAACTCGAAGATCGGCGCTTTCATCGCGCTGTCCGTCTATACCTCGGCGTTCGTCGCCGAGGCCGTCCGCTCCGGCATCAACGGCGTCCCGATGGGACAGGCGGAGGCGGCGCGGTCGCTCGGGCTGAACTTCGGGCAGACCGTGTTCCTGGTGATTCTGCCCCAGGCTCTGCGCATGGTGGTGCCGCCCCTGATCAACGTCATCATCGCCCTCACCAAGAACACCTCCATCGCCGGCGGGTTCATGGTGACGGAGCTGTTCGCGGTCTCCAAGCGCCTCACCAACGCCAACGGCGACGCGGTCATCCCGATCCTGATCGGCATCGCGGCGTGCTACCTGATCATCACCATTCCGCTCGGGCGCCTGGCCGAGTGGGTCGAGCGGAAGGTGGCGATGCAACTATGAGCGCCGGCACGGCCAACGTCCTCTACGACGCCCCGGGGCCCCGGACGCGGCGTCGTTCGCTGATCGTCTCCGTCGTGGCGGGGGTGGTCGTCTTCGGTGGCTTCGGCTGGCTCCTCTGGTCGCTCGGCCAGCCCCGGCTCACCGCTCACGGGGCGGAGCTGAGCGGGTTGTGGAGCCCCGAGCGCTGGGACATCTTCCAAGAGGCCATCGTGTGGCGCCGCCTGATCCTCGACGGCCTGATCATGGGCACGCTGAAGGCCGCCGGTCTGGCGGCGGTGCTGTCCCTGATCCTGGGGGTCCTGCTGGTCTTCGCGCGCACCGCGAAATCGGCCTGGGTGCGGGTCCCGACCGCCGCGGTCCTGGAGTTCTTCCGGGGCATGCCGGTCCTGCTGATGATGCTGTTCATCCTGCTGGCCCTCGGCACCGGAGGATTCGTCGCCGTCGTCGCCGCGCTGACGGTCTACAACGGCGCGATCATCGGCGAGGCGCTGCGGGCGGGCCTGGCCGCTCTGCCCAAGGGACAGCGCGAGGCCGGGCTGTCGCTGGGGCTCACCCCGCTCAAGACGAGGATCTTCATCGAGTTCCCCCAGGCCTTCCGCCAGATGATGCCGATTATCGTCGCGCAGCTCGTGGTACTGCTGAAGGACACCTCGCTTGGCTACGTGGTGGCCTATCCCGAGATCCTGCGCATCTCCCACCAGCTGAAGGACTACTTCGGCTCGACGCGGTACTCGTTCTCGATCTTCATCGTCACGCTGCTGGTCTATCTGGCGGTGAACTTCTCGCTGTCTGCGCTGGCCCGCTGGATCGCGCGCCGGTCCGGCCCGAAGGCCGGCGTGGCGGAGGACACCCAGGGAGTTTCCGTACCGGGTAACGACCAGGGTCGGATTGGGTGAACGGGGGGTAAAGCCTAAACTGACCCGGATGATCTCTGTCCGCGCGCTCGTGTCACGGCTGGCCGACCCTCCCCACCGGCTGGTCCACTTCGTGATCGCCGCGGTGCCGGTGGCTCTGCTCGGCGTTCATGTGAAGATCGTCCGCAGCATCGTGTACTACCCGGCCGCCGGGCTGCTGGACCGGTTGGCCCAGATCTCCTCGGACATCGCCTTCGGCGCGGCCTGGGTGATCGGGTTCTTCCTGTTCCTGGCCTCCGGGCGCAGGCTCCGCACCACCCGGTTCTATCTCGCGCTCGCCTGGACGCTGCTGATCGGCGTGTTCACGGTGGTCAATCACGCCTTCATGATGCGCACGGGCAACGCGCCGGCCTGGCACAACGTCGTCACCCTGCTCAACGACTTGGAGTCGCTGGGCGGGATGTTCGGCGCGCAGGTGGATCGTGCGACGGTGAGCCTGATGAGCGCGGTGCTGATCTGGGTGCTCATCGCCCCGTGGGTGCTGTCCCCGGTGGTGGACGCCATCCGCTGCTGGGCGCGGCGCTCCACGACCTCCCGGCATATGCGGCTCTCCCGGCGCGTGGCGCTGGGCGGAGTGGCCGCGACCCTCGCCTTGGTGCTGGCCTCGCTGTGGACGGCGCCCACCGCGTCGGCGATGTTCTCCCTCGCGCCGCCCGTGCAGCTCGCGATGACCCCGATCCGCAAGGCCACGGCCTTCCCCGAGGAGCTGGAATCGGCCGAGGTGGTGATCCCCGATCCGGCCAACACCCGCGTGATACCCCGCGACGACGCGCCCCGCCGCAATCTCGTGATCATCACCCTGGAGTCCACTCGCGACAGTTCGACGCTGCCCGCCGACGTGCGCAGGAGCGTGACCCCGGTCCTCGACGACCTCAAGGAGCAGTCGCTGGCGCCAGAGCGCGGCTACACCGTGCTTCCGCACACCACGAAGGCCTTGATCGGCACCACCTGCGGGCAGACCCCGCCGCTCGACTACGAGAACTCCGAGGCCGAGGCCAATGGGCTGTACGCCCGCTGCCTGCCGGACCTGCTGGGCGCGCACGGCTACCGGTCGGCCTTCTTCCAGTCGGCCACCGAGCACTTCGAACGTCGCCGCGCGGTGGTGGCGAACATGGGCTACGACGAGTTCCATCCCGTCGACCAGCTGCCGAAGGAAGACTTCCACAAGGCCAACTACTTCGGCTACGAAGACGACATCATGCTCCAGCCCGAGCGCGAGTGGATCGAGGAGAACCGCGATCAGCCCTTCGTGCTGGGCATGCTGACGGTCACCGCCCACCACGACTACGACATGCACGGGTACCCGCAACTCGACTTCGTCGACAACAGGATGTTCAACAACTATCTCAACGGCGTGCATTATCAGGACGCCTTCGTCGGCAAGGTGATCGATATGTTCAAGGAGCTGGGGCTCTACGAGAACACGATCTTCGTCATCGCGGGCGATCACGGCGAGGGCTTCGGCGAGCATCGCGTCTACCAGCACGACAACACGATCTACGAGGAGGGCGCCCGGATCCCGATGCTGATCCACGATCCGCAGCACGGGCCGCAACGCGTCGACGGTCCGGCGAGCCAGCTCTCCCTCGCCCCGACCGCGCTCGACCTGCTCGGTTTCGATCTGGTCTCCTCCGACCTCGACTACCTGCCCTCGTGGCTGTCCACCCAACCCCAGCCGCCGGTGACGGTGACCTGCCTGGCGGCGGTCAAGTGCGCCGCCGTCATCGACGGCGACATCAAGGTGATCCACCACTTCGGCGATCGGCGCGACGAGGTGTTCGACCTCGCCGAGGACAACTACGAGCAGACGGATCTCGCGGGAGACCTGGACGAGGACTGGGTGGCCGAACGCACCGACATCGCGCTCGAGTGGTGGCTGAGCACCGATGCCGTCTACCAGGCCTACCGTGAGGCGCACCCCCATGACGAACAGTGAACCGCAGCGCACCTGCATCGCCTGTCGTCGCCGCGACGATCAGTCGGCGCTGATCCGGCTGGTGCGGCAGGGGGAGAGCGTCGTTGACGCGACGGCCCCCCGGCTGCCCGGCCGGGGCGCCTACGTGCATCCCGGCTGCGTGGGGCTGCTGGAGCCGCGCAAGGCGATCCGTCGTACCTTCGGGGCTGCCGCCGTCCTCGAGCCGGGGCTCTCGGCGCGGGTTGGATCGAAGGGCCCCTGAAGGAGTAGACTGCGGGACGGCTCCGGTGACGGAGCACATCGTTTTCACGCCCGGAATCGCCGGGCGCCAACCAGAAAGTGGGCTAACGCTCATGACCACTCGATGAGTAACCAACGATGAGCATGCAAACCAACTAACTGGTCCGGGCTGGTAGAGGCCTGGGCCGTGAAGGAGAGTAGTGGCTAAGCCTCGCGTCCACGAGATCGCTAAGGAACTCGGGATCACCAGCAAGGAACTCCTGGCAAAGCTGGGAGAGATGGGCGAATACGTCCGCGGCGCCTCGTCGACCCTGGAAGCACCTGTCGTGCGCCGGGTCCGCGACGCCTACAGCCCCGGCGGCAAGCCGGCACAACCTCAGGCGCCCGCGCCGTCCGCACCTCGGCCCGCCGCACCCGCCACCCCGGCGCCTCCCGTGCAGGCCGCCCCCTCGCCGGCCCCCGTGCCGGCCCCGAAGCCCGCGGCCCGGCCCGGCCCCGCCGCGCCCGCCCCGTCGCCGGCAGCCTCAATGCCGACGGCCCCGGCAGCCCCGGCCCCCGCTCCGGCGGCCCCGTCGCCCGTCGCCAAGCCGGCGGCGCGTCCCGGCCCGACGGCCGCCAAGCCCGCCACGCCCCCGGCGACTCAGGCTCCGCAGGCCGGCAGCGCGCCGCGCCCCGGTGCGCCGTCGCCCAGCGCCGTGCCGCGCAAGCCCTCCGCACCCACGCCGGGCGCGCCGCGCTCCGGCGGCCCGCGTCCGTCGGGCCAGGGTCAGGGCGCGCGCAAGCCCGGCGCCCCCACCCCGGGCGCCATGCCGCGCCGTCCCTCCGGCCCTCGCCCCGGCAACAACCCGTTCGCCTCGGCCCAGGGCATGGGCACGCAGCAGCGTCGCCCCCGTCCCGAGGGCGGCGCGCCGCGCCCGGGCGCTCCGGCAGGACGTCCCGGTGCGGGTGACCAGAACCGGCTGCCGCGTCCCGGCGGCACCAGCGGCATGCCGCGGCCCAACCCCGCGATGATGCCCAAGCAGCAGTCCTCGGCTCTCGGCGCGCCCGCGCGCGCCGGCGGCCGTCCCGGAGCCCCCGGACGGGGCCGTCCCGGCGGCGCCGGAGCCGGCCGTCCGGGCACGGGCGCACCCGGTGGCGGCGGTACCGCACCCGGCGGATTCGGCGGTGGCCCGGCGGGCCGCGGCGCCGGCGGCCGCGGTCGCGGCGGCACCCAGGGCGCCTTCGGGCGCGGCGGCGCCGCGGGGCGCCGGGGCCGCAAGTCCAAGAAGCAGCGCAGGCAAGAGTTCGACCAGATGGAGGCCCCCACCGTAGGTGGCGTGCGTCTCCGCAAGGGCGACGGGCAGACCGTCCGGCTGCGCCGCGGCGCGTCGCTAACCGACCTCGCCGAGAAGATCGGCGTCGACGCGGCGTCGCTCGTGCAGGTGCTGTTCCACCTGGGAGAGATGGTCACCGCCACGCAGTCGGTCGCCGACGACACCCTCGAGGTGCTGGGCGCGGAGCTCGACTACAACATCGAGGTCGTCTCGCCCGAGGACGAGGACCGCGAGCTGCTGGAGAGCTTCGATCTGGAGTTCGGCGAGGACATCGGCGACGACAGCGACCTGGCCGCCCGCCCGCCGGTCGTGACCGTCATGGGTCACGTCGATCACGGCAAGACCAAGCTGCTCGACGCGCTGCGCAACACCAACGTCGTGGCCCGCGAGGCCGGCGGCATCACCCAGGCCATCGGCGCCTACCAGGTGGAGACCGAGGTAGACGGCACGGAGCGCAAGATCACCTTCATCGACACCCCCGGCCACGAGGCGTTCACCGCCATGCGTGCCCGCGGCGCGAAGTCGACCGACATCGCGGTGCTGGTGGTCGCGGCCGACGACGGCGTGATGCCTCAGACGATCGAGGCCCTCAACCACGCCAAGGCGGCCGGCGTGCCCGTCGTGGTGGCGGTCAACAAGATCGACAAGCCGGCGGCCGATCCCACCAAGGTGCGCGGCCAGCTCTCCGAGTTCGGCCTCATGCCTGAGGAGTACGGCGGCGACACCCAGTTCGTCGACGTCTCCGCCATCACCGGCCAGGGCCTCGACGAGCTGCTCGAAGCCATCGTGCTCACCGCGGACGCCGAGCTGGATCTGCGCGCGAACCCGGACATGCCGGCGCAGGGCGTGGCGATCGAGGCGCACCTGGACAAGGGCCGCGGTTCCGTGGCCACCGTCCTGGTTCACCGCGGCACGCTGCGCATCGGCGACTCGATCGTCGCGGGCTCCGCTCACGGCCGCGTCCGCGCGCTGATCAACGATCAGGGCGACACCGTGACCGAGGCGCCGCCCTCGATGCCGGTGCAGGTGCTCGGCCTCACGTCGGTGCCCGGCGCGGGCGACAACGTGCTGGTCGTCGAGGACGACCGCATGGCCCGCCAGATCGCCGACAAGCGCGAGGCTCGCATGCGTGCGGCCCAGCAGGCCAAGTCCAGCCGCCGCAAGACCCTGGATCAGCTGTTCGAGCAGCTGGAGAAGGGCGAGACGCAGGAGCTGCTGCTCATTCTCAAGGGCGACGGCGCCGGTTCCGTCGAGGCCCTGGAGGATGCGCTCAGCAAGATCGAGGTCAGCGACGAGGTGTCGCTGCGCGTGATCGACCGCGGCGTCGGCGCCATCACCGAGACCAACGTCTCGCTGGCCGCCGCCTCCAAGGCCGTCATCATCGGCTTCAACGTGCGGCCCACCCCGCACGCGACGCAGATGGCGGATCGCGAGAACGTGGACATCCGGTTCTACTCGGTCATCTACTCGGCCATCGACGAGATCGAGGCGGCGCTCAAGGGCATGCTCAAGCCGATCTTCGCCGAGGAGGTCCGCGGCCAGGCGGAGATCCGCGAGATCTTCCGTTCTTCCAAGTTCGGCAACATCGCGGGTTGCATGGTGTTGGATGGGACCATCCGGCGCAACGCCAAGGCTCGCCTGCTGCGCGACGGTGTCGTCATCGCCGACACCTCCATCGCGTCGCTGCGCCGGGAGAAGGATGATGCCACCGAGGTCCGCGAGGGCTTCGAGTGCGGTATGACGTTGGGCAACTACAACGACATCCGCATCGGTGACATCGTCGAGACCTACGAGATGGTGGAGAAGGAGCGTTCCTGATGCCTGCTAATACCCGCAACGAGAAGCTGACGGAGCAGATCAAGGCGATCATCGCCTCGACGCTGGACCGTCGGGTGAAGGATCCGCGGCTGGGCTTCGTGACGATCACGGAGGTCCGTCTCACCGGTGACAACCGCGAGGCCACGGTGTTCTACACCGTGCTCGGGGAGGACGAGGAGCGGGCCGGCTCTGCCGCGGCGCTCGAGTCCGCCAAGGGCATGCTGCGCACCACGGTGGGGCAGCAGCTCGGGCTGCGGCACACCCCGTCGCTGGAGTTCGTGCTGGACGCCACCCCGGAGGTCGCGAAGAACATCGAGGACCTCCTGGCCCGCGCCCAGGCGAGCGACGCGGAGGCCGCCGCCGCCTCCATCGGCAAGGAGTACGCCGGCGACGCCGACCCGTACCGCAAGCCGCGGGAAGACGACGAGGAGTGACCTCCTCCGCCCCCTCTGGGCTGGTGATCGTCGACAAGCCGTCGGGGGTCACCTCCCATCAGGTGGTGGGTCGGCTGCGCCGTCTGCTCGGCACACGCAAGATCGGTCATGCCGGGACGCTGGACCCGATGGCCACGGGGGTGCTGATCCTCGGGGTCAATCGGGCCACCCGGCTGCTCGGTCATCTCGCGCTGCATGACAAGCGCTACCTGGCCACCGTGCGTCTCGGTCAGTCGTCGGACACCGACGACGCCGACGGCGCGATCGTCGGCGGGGCTCCCGCCGACGGCCTGCTCGCGTCGGAGGTCTCGGAGGCGGCGGAGCCCTTCCGGGGCCGGATCAGCCAGGTGCCCTCGTCGGTCTCCGCGATCAAGGTCGACGGGAAACGCGCCTACCAGCTCGCCCGGGAAGGCCGGCCGGTGGAGCTGAAGGCCCGGGAAGTCCAGGTCAGCCGCCTCGACGTGCGGGATGCTCGCCCGGGCGGCCCGCCCGGCACCCTCGACGTCGACATCGACGTGGAGTGCTCGTCGGGCACCTACATCCGGGCCATCGCCCGCGACCTGGGCGAGGCGCTGGGCGTCGGCGGCCATCTCACCATGCTGCGCCGGACCCGGATCGGGCGCTACGACATCGCGGACGCCGTGCCCCTGGGCGACGAGTCCCCCGCGCTGATGACCATGGCCGACGCTGCCCGGCTCAGCTTCGCCTGCGTCGAGATCGGCGACGAGGAGGCCCGCGAGGTGAGTTTCGGGCGGGCGCTGGCGCGCTCGGTGCCCGCCGACCCGACGGGCATCGTCGGCCCGGACGGCGACCTGCTGGCGCTGTACCGGCCGGCCGATGCCGGCGGCAGCAGGCCGGTGGCGGTCTTCGCGGGGTAGGCGCGGGCCGCCGGTTTCCGGAGGATACTGGAGGTTCCCGCCCTTTTCCGAGGAGAACGACATGGGACCTGGAACCGGAAAGACGGTGGCCCTGTTCGCCACCTGTCTCAACGACGTGATGTTCCCCTCCACGCCCCGTGCGGTCGTGGAGGTGCTGGAGCGCCTCGGCTGCCGGGTGGTGTTCCCGAAGAAGCAGAGCTGCTGCGGCCAGATGCTCACCAACAGCGGCTATGCCAAGCAGGCCGTGCCGCTGGTGCGCAACTACGTCGACGCCTTCGACGGCTACGACTACGTGGTGGGCCCGTCGGGCTCCTGCGTGGGCGCGGTGCGCCACCAGCACGCCGGGCTGGCGCGGCGCACGGGCGACGGCGGCCTGGTGCGCGCCGCCGAGGACGCGGCCGCCCGCACCTTCGACTTCAGCGAGTTCCTGGTGGACGTGCTGGGCGTCGAGGACGTCGGCGCCTACTTCCCCCACGTCGTCACCTACCACCCGACCTGTCACTCGACGCGCATCGCGAAAGTGGGGGACAGGCCGGTCCGGCTGCTCCAGGCCGTCAAGGGGCTCACGTTGCGGGAGCTGCCCCACAAGGAGCAGTGCTGCGGCTTCGGCGGCACCTTCTCGATCAAGAACCCCGACGTCTCGGTGGCGATGGGCAACGACAAGGCGCTCAATGCCCAGTCCACCGGCGCCGAATACCTGGTCACCGGCGACAACGCCTGCCTGATGCACATCGGTGGCATCATGCATCGCAACAAGGCGGGCGTCCGGCCGATCCATCTGGCCGAGATCCTCAACCACACAGAAGGAGCGGTGCGATGAGCGTGGACGAGGTCCGGGGCGCCCGGCTGACGCCGGCTCCGCCCTCCGGCACCTACCTGGGCATGCCCGCCTTCCCCCAGGCCGCCAAGGACGCCCTGCACGATCACCAGATGCGGCAGAACCTGCGCTACGCCACCACCGCGATCCGGGAGAAGCGCGCCCTGCGGGCCGCCGAGGTGAGCGACTGGGAGGACCTGCGCACGGCGGGGGAGCAGATCAAGAACAAGGTCGCCCGCCACCTGGATTCCTACCTGCTCCAGGCCGAGGAGGCGATGACGGCGGCCGGGATCACCGTCCACTGGGCGCGCGACGCGGCGGAGGCCAACCGGATCGTGATCGATATCGCCAGGGCCAAGCAGGCGGACGAGGTGGTCAAGATCAAGTCGATGGTCACGCAGGAGATCGAGCTCAACGAGGCGCTGGAGGAGGCGGGGATCGCCGCCTGGGAGACCGACCTCGCCGAGCTCATCGTCCAGTTCGGCCACGACCGGCCCAGCCACATCCTCGTGCCCGCGATCCACCGCAACCGCGCCGAGGTGCGCGAGATCTTCGTCGAGGAGATGGGGCTCTGGGGCAAGCCCGCGCCGGAGGGCCTCAGCGACGAGCCGTCGGCGCTCGCCGCGGCGGCCCGCTCCCACCTGCGGGAGAAGTTCCTGCGCGCGAAGGTCGCCGTCTCCGGGGGCAACTTCATCGTCGCGGAGACCGGCACGCTGGTGATCGTCGAGTCGGAGGGCAACGGGCGGATGTGCCTCACCCTCCCGGAGACGCTGATCTCCGTCGTCGGGATCGAGAAGCTGGTTCCCACTTTCGATGATCTCGAGGTGTTCTTGAGGCTGCTGCCGAGGAGTTCCACGGCCGAGCGGATGAACCCCTACACCTCCATGTGGACCGGCGTCACCGAAGGCGACGGGCCGCAGGACCTGCACGTGATCCTGCTGGACAACGGACGCACCAACGTCCTGGCGGATCCGGTCGGCCGGCAGGCGCTGCGCTGCATCCGCTGCTCGGCCTGCATGAACGTCTGCCCGGTCTACGAGCGGGTCGGCGGACACACCTACGGCTCGGTGTATCCGGGGCCCATCGGCGCGATCCTCACCCCGCAGCTGAGGGGACTCTCCAGTCCGGTGGACACGTCGCTGCCCTTCGCCTCCAGCCTGTGCGGGGCGTGCGACGAGGTGTGTCCGGTGAAGATCCCGATCTCCGACATCCTGGTACACCTGCGCGCCAAGGTGGTCGAGAAGAAGACCAAGCGCCATCCCACCGTCGAATCGCTGGTCTTCGGCGCGGTGGGGTGGGCGCTCGGCACGGGAAGTCACCTGGAGTTCGTCGAGGGCTTCTCCGAGACGGCCGGAAGGGTGTTCACGCGCCGCACGCATTTCGGGGTGCTGCCGTTCCCGGTCGCCTCGTCGTGGGCGGAAGCCCGCGACCTCCCGGTGCCGGCCAAGCAGACCTTCCGCGACTGGTGGGCGCACCGCGAAGCGACGGACGAGACGGGGGACAGGAAATGAACGCCAAGCAGGAGATCCTCTCCCGAGTCCGCACCGCCTTGCGGGACACGACGGGGCAGCCGGAGCCGGTCGTCGCGTGGCAGTACCATCGGCCGACCCCGCTGGCGGACGTGCTCGCCACGTTCGTCGAGAACATCGTCGAGTACGGGGCGAGCATCGTCCGGGTGACCGCGGCGGAGGTGCCGGAGGCGATCGCCTCCGCGCTCGCGACGCTGGGAGCGTCCAGCGTCGTGCTGCCGCCCGGAGCTCCCGGGCAATGGCGGCGCCGGCTGGCCGACGAGGGGCTCGACGTCTTCGACGACGATCCGCCGCTCAGTGCAGCGGAACTGGACCGGATCGACGCGGTCGTCACCGGCTCGGCGGTGTGCATGGCCGAGACCGGGACGATCTGCCTGGATCACGGACCCGATCAGGGACGGCGCGTTCTCACGCTGGTGCCCGACCGTCATGTCTGCGTGGTGCGGGCCGCCGACGTCGTCTCGGATGTCCCCGAGGCGATCCAGAGGCTCGGCGCGGCGGTGCGGGCGGGCCGGCCGGTGACCTGGATCAGCGGCGGCTCGGCCACCAGCGACATCGAGCTGTCCCGCGTCGAGGGGGTACACGGGCCGCGGAAGCTCTCCGTCGTGCTGCAGGACGGCTAGTCTGAACCGGTGACTCGAAGCGTTTGTGTGATCGGCAACTTCGACGGCGTCCACCGGGGGCACCAGAGGGTGCTGGCGGAGGCCGCGGGCGACGGCGCCCTGCCCGTCGTCGTGATCACCTTCTGGCCGCACCCGCTCTCGGTGGTGCGCCCGGGGGAGGCGCCCAAGCTGCTGGCGGATCTGGCCACCCGGATCGAGCTGCTCAAGCGCTGCGGCGCCAACGAGGTGCGCGTGGTCACCTTCACCCCAGAGGTGGCGGCGATGTCGCCCCTGGCCTTCCTGGAGCGCTTCGTCTTCCCCCTGAACCCCGCACGCGTGGTGGTGGGGGAGAACTTCCGCTTCGGGAACAAGGCGTCCGGCGACGTGCGCACCCTGAAGGAACTGGGGCAGGGCCGGTTCGTGGTGAGCCCCATGGCGCTGGAGACGCTGGACGGGTCCGTGACCTGCTCCACCCTGATCCGGGAGGCGATCTCGAGCGGCGACGTGGAACTGGCGGCCCAGCACCTGGGCCGCGCCTTCCGGGCGCGCGGCGTCGTCGTGATGGGGGACCAGCGCGGACGGCAGCTCGGCTTCCCCACCGCCAACCTGAGGATGCCCACGGAGATGGCGGTCCCGGAGGACGGCGTCTACGCGGGGTACGTGACGCGCCTGGACACCCGCGACGCGGTCGCGTGGCCGGCGGCGATCTCCGTGGGCACCAACCCCACCTTCGACGGCCTGGACCGGCGGGTCGAGAGCTACGTGATCGATCGCACGGACCTGGAGCTGTACGGCATCGAGATCGCCGTCGACTTCACCGCCCGCCTCCGCGGGCAGGTAAAGTTCGACGGGATCGATGCGCTCATCGTCCAGATGGGCCGGGACGTGGAGCTCGCGCGTCAGCTGCTCTGAACGGCCTCGGCGGCCTCGCTCAGGGCCTGATAGGTGCGGGCGATGTCCTCGTCGGAGGTGTGCAGGGCGCCGGTCGCCAGCCGGAGCGCCGCGCGGCCGTTCACCCGGGTGTGGGTGAGGAACGCCACGCCCGATTCGTTGAGCCGCTCCATCACGGCGAGCGTGGTGTCGTCGTCGGAGAGCTGGAAGGTCACCAGGGCCAGGCTGCGCGGCACCGGGAGGCTGAAGCGCTCGTCGCCTGCCAGGAGCTCCTCGAACCGGATCGCGCGATCGATCGACGACCGGACGTGCTGCCGGATTCCTTCGAGGCCGTAGGTGCGCAGCACCGTCCAGAGCTTGAGGGAGCGGAAGCGGCGACCCAGCTGCGGATGCCAGTCGCGGAAGTCGACGACGGCGCCGCTGTCGGTGGCCTTGTTGCGCAGGTACTCCGGCAGGTTGGTCATCGATCCGACGAGGGAGGCCTTGTCGCGGGTCCACAGCACCGAGCAGTCGAAGGTGGTCAGCATCCACTTGTGCGGGTTGATCACGATCGAGTCGGCGTACTCCGCGACCCCGTCGAGCAGGTCGCGGTGCTCGGGGCAGATCGCGGCCACCCCCGCCCAGGCGGCGTCGATGTGCAGCCAGGCGCCGTACTCCCGCGCCAGTTCGCCCAGCGCGCGGACATCGTCGACGGCCCCGGTCGACGTGGAGCCCACGGCGGCCACGATCATGGCGGGGCGCACTCCGGCGAGCCGGTCGGCCTCGAGCACGCTGGCCAGGTGCTCGACCTTGAGGCGCTGGGTCGCCTTGTTCTCGGGCACGAGCTGCACGTTCAACTCGCCGAGGCCGGTGACGAGGGCCGCCTTCTGCACCGAGGAGTGGGCCTGGGCGGAGGCGTAGATGCGGAAGCGGGTATCGCCCTGGCCCTCCTTGCGGTAGCGGCCGTGGCTGACGCGGTGCAGCGCCGCCAGGGTGGCCGCGATGGTGGCCGTGGAGGCCGTGTCCTGGATCACGCCGCCGCCGGTGCCGCCGCGGTGCAGGAAGTCCGCGGGCAGGCCGATGGCCTGGCCGAGCCAGTCGGTGGTGGTGATCTCCAGCTCGGTCAGCGCGGGCGAGGTGGCCCACATCATGCCCTGGGCACCGATGCCGCTGGAGAGGAGGTCCGCCAGCACCGCGGCCGGGGAGGTGTTGGAGGGGAAGTACCCGAAGAACCGGGGGTGCTGCCAATGGGTGATGCCCGGCAGGATCACCGTGTCGAGGTCGGCGAGAACGGCGGAGAACTCCTCGGCCTCCTCGGGTGCGGACTGGGGGAGGGCATCGGTGATGTCGCCGGGGGAAACCGTGGAACTGACGGGTCTGTCCTGCAGGGTGGCCCAATAGTCAGCGATCCAGTCGATCACCTCATGCCCGTAGGCTTTGAACTCTTCTAGTCCCATGTGTGCGCCATTGCTCATGACGACACTTTACCCACCGTCCTTGGGTCGGGGGGCTAGGGGGTCAAAAGTCGTTTGACTAGCCGAAACGGTCTCGGCGCGGGGCTGTTCGCGGTAGACTATTGCGCGCTTCGCGCCCCGACTCAGTACGCCGTCAAGGACTTCTTGTACACGGCGTAGTGCGTGGGTTCCGGCTTCTCGGCGTCGGACTGGCGCACCTCCGCGTCGTCGACGAAAAGGTGATTGCCCGTCGGGAGGTATTCGAGCGAGACATAGAGCGGCACGGCTTTCTCGTTGTTCGGGTCGACCGCCAGATAGACCGCCGCATAGCCGCGGGCGCGGGCCTGGGCCTCCACCCACTGCGTCAGCGCCTTGCCAGCGCCCTTGCGGCGGGCCGACGGGTAGACGTACATGTTGCGCAGTTCCGGGGACAGGTTCTCGCCCTCCCATTCGATCACCGCGGTGCCGAGCGGCTCGTTGCCCTCGAAGGCGATGGCGAACAGGAGCTTTCCCTCCTCCTGGAGCGCGAAGTGCTGATCGACGAGACCGAGTTCCGGACGGACCTGGCGATCGCGCAGGACCTCCAGATCGGCGGCGGTGGCTGGGCGAACTACGATGGCCATGGAAAATATCCTCCTGAATAGCCCTGAATGCGCGTGCCCGGTCTCCCGGCCCGTCGCGAGTCGGCTTCACGTCGGTAGCCGGACGAGTACCAGCCTAGTCCAAGCGCGCCGGGTGAAGAACGATCCGGGCACGGTTTTGCTCGGCTTGGTGCAAAGCTGCTAGGTTTGACAGGTTGCCGTTAGATCGGCCACGGCCCAGTAAGAGCCCCACCGGCACCAGCCACCGGGGCGCCGTGCAACGAGTCGGAAGGAGCCCACATATATGGACGCCGCTGAGAAGACGAAGATCATCGAAGAATACGCGACCAAGCCGGGCGACACCGGCTCGCCGGATGTGCAGATCGCTCTGCTCACCAAGCGCATCGCGCACCTCACCGAGCACCTGAAGCAGCACAAGGGAGACCACCACTCCCGTCGTGGCCTCATGCTCATGGTCGGCCAGCGCCGCCGCCTGCTCAACTACGTCGCGAAGAACGACATCGAGCACTACCGCGCGCTGATCGCCCGCCTCGGGCTGCGCCGCTGATCGCGTACTGAACGAGCAAGACCCGGAGGGGCGTCCAGAACTGGACGCCCCTCCGGCTGTTTCGCGTCCCATCTCCGCCGGCCTTGTAGCGCGGACGCCAGCGGTAATGCAATCCGCCAGCCGTATACGGCAGGCGTCCTGCATTACCGCTGGCGTCGAGGGCAGAACGCTGGCGTCGAGGGGAGCTGGCGTGGCGTCGACGCGCGGCTAGTGGGCGCGGAAGGCCTCGGCCAGCCACCAACTGCCGCCGTCGGAGGCGATCTTGGCGTCGATCACCAGCGGTCGCCTCTCGTCGTGGGGGCGGGCGACGCAGGCCGCGACGGCCGCCGCCATGGCCGGGAGGTCCTCAGGACCGCGCACGGTGACGCCGTCGGCGCCGAAGCCTCGGGCGATGGCCGCGAGGTCGGTGTCCGGGAAGGCGACGGTCTCGTCGGACTCCCCGAAATGATGCACCTCCGCCGAGTATCCCGTGTCGTTGTAGACGAGCACCACCAGCGGCTGGCGGAGCCGCACAGCGGTCTCCAGGTCGGCGATGGCCATGTGGAAGCCGCCGTCGCCGGTGCCGAGGACGGGGATGCGGTCGGGCCGTGCGATGGCCGCGCCGATGGCGGTGGCCAGCCCCAGCCCGATCGACTGGAACGCCTGCGTGAAGCAAAAGCCCGCGACGTCGGGCACGTCGAGAAACTGGCTGGGGTAGCCCATGAAGTTGCCGGAGTCGACGGCGACCATGCGCTCGGCGGGGAGGGCGTCGTCGAGCGCGATGGTGACGGTGCGCGGGTCGATGCGGCCCGGCTCGTCGAGCCGCTCGAACGGCACGTCGCGCCAGCGGCCCTCGGCGGCGATGCGGGCGAGCACCTCCGGGCTGCGGTAGCCCCATCCCCACTGCTGCCGCGCTCCTTCCCGCTCTGACCCTCGCTCCCGCTTCTCAGGAGAATCGGCCAACCCCCCGGGCACGAGAAGCGCTGCGGTGTCTCGGGCCACGAGGGCGCAGTCCCCGACGACGCCGAGCGCGATCGGCCGGTGCGCGCCGAGGGCGAGCGGGTCGAGATCCACGTGGGCGATCCGCGCGCCGGGCGCGATCAGCCGGCCGTGCCGCGTCGTCCAGTTGTTGAGCGCGCACCCGAAGCCGACGATGACGTCGGCGGCGGCGATGAGTTCGGCGGCGAGCGGAGTGGCGAAGCCGCCGGAGATGCCCAGGTCGGCGCCGCCGTGGGGCGGTGCGACGCCGTCGGCCGAGCCGCGGAACAGCCCCTTGACCACCGCGCTGGTCGCCAGCAGCGCCCCGCAGCGTTCGGCCAGCGCCGCGATCTCCGCTCCGGCCTCGCGCGCCCCTCGTCCCGCGATGAAGACAGGGCGCTGCGCCTCGACCAGAAGATCAGCGAGGGCCTGCGCGTCCTCGGCCGTGGGGCGCACCGCGCGGGGATCGACGGTGTGGTCGCCCGATCCCGGCGCACCGACGGCCACCTCCGATGTCGGCTGGGCGAGCAGGTCGATGGGCACGCTGAGCACCACGGTGCGGCGGTCGTGCATCGCGATGGTCCAGGCGCGCTCCGCGTCGGCCACCGCCGTCCCCGGCGAGTGGACGCGCTCCGCCACCGCGCCGAGGGCCCGCGCCGCGGCATCCTGGTCGACGCGGAAGTTGTTGAAGCGCGCCGACAGCGGCGCATCGGCGGTGAGCACGAGGAGCGAGGTGCGCGACTTCGCGGCCTCCGCCACGCCTGTCAGCGCGTTGGTGAAGCCGCAGCCCTGGTGCGTCGTGACGATGGCGAGCCGGCCCGCGGTGCGGGAGTAGGCGTCGGCCATGGTCGCGGCCCCGCCCTCGTGCCGGGCCGCGGTGTAGGGCACGCCGTGGGAACGCAGCGCCCGCACCAGCGCGAAGTTGCCCGAGCCGACGACGCCGAACGCGTGCCCGACGCCCAGCCGTGCCAGTGTCGCCCCGACGGCTTCGGCGACGTTCACCGCTCGACCAGCGCGAAGACGCGCGTGGGCGAGCCCGTCCCGTCGACCAGCGGCAGCGGTGCGACGACGATGGTCGCGCCGGTGACCGGGAGCCTGTGCAGGTTCTGCAGGGAGGTGAGGCCGTAGGTGTCGGCGCCCAGCAGGAAGTGGTGCGCGGGGAACGGCGGGTCGAACGCGCCGGCTTGTCCGGAGTCGATGCCGACGGTCTCGACGCCGTAGCCGGTCACCCGCGGGTTGTCGGCGAGCCAGCGGGCACCATCGGACGTGATGCCGGGGGTGTGCGGGCCGTTCTCGTCGGCGTTGAGGAAGGTCTCCTTCGATCCGGAGCGCGCGGACCAGCCGGTGCGGAACAGCACCCAGCAGCCGTCGGGCAGCTCGCCGTGCTCGGCGATCCAGGCCTCGAAGTCGGCGGGCGCGAGCGCGAAGTCGGGGTCGGCGGTGGCCTCCGCCGTCTTGTCGATGACCACCACGGGGCCGATCAGCCGGGACGGTGGGATGCGGTCGACCGAGTTCCCGTCCTTGCCGGTGATCCAGTGTGTGGGTGCGTCGAGGTGCGTGCCGGCGTGCTCGCCGAGCGAGAGGTCGTTCCACGCCCAGGCGGGGCCGGCGTCGTCGAAGTTCGACACCGGCGAGGTGCTGAGGCCCTTGGTGTTGGCGAAGGGGGCAGGCAGCTCAAGGATGATGGTGTCGGGGCTGAGTGGACTGGTGAGGTCCACCACCTCGACGGACCCATCGGCGAGAGCGGCAACAAGCGGGGCGAGGACGGACATCAGCGGCTCCTTCGGCGTAGTCGATGCCCGGATTCTGGCACGTTCTGGGGATCAGAGTTTCTCGTCCCGGAATCGCGCGTCAGTCGTGGGCGGCGAGGCGCGTGAGCAGCGCCGCGCGGCACCCCGGCCATTCGTCGACGGTCATCGAGTACATCACGGTGTCGCGCACGGTGCCGTCGCGGCGAAGCTGCTGGCCGCGGATCACGCCGTCCTTCTTCGCGCCGAGACGCTCGATGGCGCGTTGGCTGGCGATATTGAGGTTGTCGGTGCGCCAGCCGACGGTTCGATACTCGAGGTCGTCGAAGGCGTGCGCGAGGAGCAGCAGTTTGCAGACCGTGTTGACGTGGGTGCGCTGGGCGCGCCGGGCGTACCAGGTGTAGCCGATCTCCAGCCGCCCCACTGAGGGCAGGATCTCCGCGTAGCTGGTGCAGCCGAGTACCGTGCCGGAGCTCTCGTCGATGACGGCGAAGGGCACGCGATCGGGCATAGCGATTGCGGCCTCGACGTACTCCTCGACACGATCCGGCTCGGGTACCGACGTCAGGCGGTTGAGCCAAAGCTCCCCGTCGAGGGTGACCTCCCGCAACCCCGCGACGTGATCGCGAGCGAGCGGTTCCAGGCGGACGCCACGATCGATGAGGACGGCGGCGGTGACCTCGCGTGCATGCATAGGCAGACCCTACCCACGTCGTACTTCTTCTCCTGGATGGGGCAGTCGGATCGGGCAGGGGGCCGCAACTCGCCCCGTGCCGCGTCGTTTTCGGGGAATCGGGGGCGAGTGGGTAGAATGTCGCGGTGGCGAGGGATCTCGCCGCACAATTGACCATCCTGCCGCCAAACGTCAGACGTCTGTCTGGTCCTCGGTAGTGGCTTTCGGGTGCCGCCTCTTGAGCTAGGAGGTGAGAGCCCCCGCGGGCTTCGATCGAAGACCTGGGAGACCCGCGGCTGTTCAGCCGTGGCTGCGCGGGAGGCGCAACCCAACTGAAGGGAGCCTGTCCGTGGAAGGACCGGGCATCGAATTCGCCGAAGCCGTCATCGACAACGGCAAGTTCGGCACGCACACCATTCGTTTCGAGGCTGGCCAGCTGGCCCAGCAGGCCGATGGCTCGGCCGCCGTCTACCTCGACGGCGACACCATGCTGCTGTCTGCCACTACCGCGCAGAAGACCCCGCGCGACGCGATCGACTTCTTCCCCCTCACCGTCGACATCGAGGAGCGGATGTACGCCGCGGGCAAGATCCCGGGCTCGTTCTTCCGCCGCGAGGGCCGTCCGGGCGAGGGCGCCATCCTGGCCGCCCGCCTGATCGACCGCCCGCTGCGCCCGGCCTTCATCAAGGGCCTGCGCAACGAGGTGCAGGTCATCGTCACCGTGCTGGCGCTGAACCCCGTCAACTACTACGACGTGGTGGCGATCAACGCCGCGTCGATGTCCACCCAGCTGGCGGGCCTGCCGTTCTCCGGCCCCATCGGCGGCGTGCGCGTTGCGCTGATCGACAACCAGTGGGTCGCCTTCCCGACGGTGGAGCAGGTCGCCAAGTCGACCTTCCAGATGGTCGTGGCCGGCCGTGTGCTGGCCGACGGCGACGTCGCGATCATGATGGTCGAGGCCGGCGGCACCGACGCCACCTGGGAACTGGTGCGCTCCGGCAAGCCCGCCCCCACCGAGGAGGTCGTCGGCGAGGGCCTCGAGGCCACCAAGCCGTTCATCAAGGCGCTGTGCGACGCGCAGGCCGAGCTGGCCGCCAAGCTGCCGCGCGAGACCTACGACTTCCCCGTCTTCCTCGACTACCAGGACGACGTGTACGCCGCCGTCGAGGAGCTGGCCGCGGGCCGCATCGCCGAGGCGATGACCATCCCCGGCAAGCAGGACCGCGACGACGCCACCCACGCCATCCGCGCCGACGTTCAGGCGCAGTTGGCCGAGCGTTTCGAGGGCCGCGGCAACGAGATCTCCGCCGCCCTGAAGGGGCTCACCAAGAAGATCGTGCGTCACCGCACCCTCACCGACGGCGTGCGCATCGACGGCCGTGGGCCGCGCGACATCCGCGAGCTCTCGGCCGAGGTGGCCGTGATCCCGCGCGTCCACGGCTCCGCGCTGTTCCAGCGCGGCGAGACCCAGATCCTGGGCGTCTCCACGCTGAACATGCTCGACATGGAGCAGAAGATCGACACGCTGGCGCCGGAGAACACCAAGCGCTACATGCACAACTACAACTTCCCGCCGTACTCCACGGGCGAGACCGGCCGCGTCGGCTCCCCGAAGCGGCGCGAGGTGGGCCACGGCGCCCTCGCGGAGCGCGCCCTGATCCCCGTGCTGCCCAGCCGCGAGGAGTTCCCCTACGCCATCCGTCAGGTCTCCGAGGCGCTGGGCTCCAACGGCTCCACCTCGATGGGCTCGGTCTGCGCCTCCACGCTGTCGCTGCTCAACGCCGGTGTGCCGCTGCGCTCCGCCGTGGCCGGCATCGCCATGGGCCTGATGAGCGAGGAGGCTGACGGTGAGACCGCCTACATCGCGCTCACCGACATCCTCGGCGCCGAAGACGCCCTGGGCGACATGGACTTCAAGGTCGCCGGCACCAAGGACTTCGTCACCGCCCTCCAGCTCGACACCAAGCTCAACGGCATCCCGGCCAGCGAGCTGCAGAAGGCGCTGCTGCAGGCGCGCGACGCCCGCCACACGCTGCTCGAGGTGATGGGCGAGGCGATCGACGTCCCCGACGAGATGAGCCCCTTCGCCCCGCGGATCATTGCGGTGCGCATCCCGGTCGACAAGATCGGCGAGGTCATCGGCCCCAAGGGCAAGATGATCAACC